>NZ_NSDH01000023.1:0-222870 GCF_002289525.1 Bacillus sp. 7705b
TGTCGGGATAAAGACTTCTTCACCATCGGAAATCAGATCAATTTCGACTTCTTTTCCTGACACGTACTGATCAATTAAAATGGGGTACGGCATGCTGTCTTCTCCGTCCAGCAGCTGAGAAAGCGCAGCTTCCGATTCAACGATGATCATGCCCATTCCGCCAATGACATAAGAAGGACGGATTAATACAGGATAGCCGATGCCGTTTGCTTTCTCTGCAGCCTCTTCTTTTGTATAGGCAATTTCTCCTTTAGCGTGCTGCAATCCGAGTTCATCAAGAAGCTGATAAAATTGATCGCGATCCTCTAACACGTCAAGCGTTTCAAACGATGTGCCGAGAAGCGTGATTCCGGCTTTTTCGAGCGCTTCAGCAGCATTGATCGCGGTTTGGCCGCCGAACTGCACGATCGCAAAGTCAATGTTTTCCTGCTCCGCCACGTTTAATATGTGCTCCGTTGTCAGCGGTTCAAAATACAGGCGGTCCGCAATTTCATAATCTGTGCTCACGGTTTCCGGGTTGTTATTAATCATAATCGTTTCGAATCCAAGCTTTTGCAGCGTTAACACCCCATGAACAGCACTGTAATCGAATTCAACGCCCTGCCCGATGCGAATCGGTCCTGAGCCGATAATCAGCGCGCGCTTTTTCTCTTTGCGGCTGATGTCTCCATCGGTTTCTCCGAAATACGTGGAGTAAAAATAGTTGGTTTTCGCATCAAACTCAGCTGCGCAAGTATCAACAATTTTGAAGGAAGGCGTAATCCCCTTCTCTTTGCGAAGAGCGCGCACCTCTGCCTCTGTCTTGCCGATAAGTGAGGCAATCGTTGCGTCTGAAAACCCTTTTTCCTTTGCCTTTTTCAATAAATCAAAAGAAAGGTCGCTCCCCGCTTCCATGATCTGATTTTCCAGCTTGATGATATTGTTAAAGGTGTGAAGGAAAAACGGGTCGATTTTTGTTTTTGCATGGATTTCTTCTATTGATATGCTTCGGCTTAACAGCTCCATCACAACGAAAAATCTTCGATCGTCAGGTGTGATTGCCAGCTCCCAGAGCGCTTCAATTGATAAGCCGCCGAGCTCCGGCAGATGCGTGCCGACGTTTTTCAGCTCAAGAGAGGCTGCCGCCTTTTGGAGCGCCGCTTCTACATTACGTTCAATCGCCATCACTTCTCCGGTGGCTTTCATTTTTGTGCCGAGCTTGCGATCCGCGTTTTTGAATTTATCAAACGGCCAGCGCGGAAACTTGACGATGACATAGTCCAATGCCGGTTCGAAGCTCGCATAAGTGGAGCCTGTAAGCGGGTTTTTTAATTCGTCAAGCGTGTATCCGACCGCCAATTTCGCAGCCATTTTCGCAATGGGATAACCTGTTGCTTTTGACGCGAGAGCAGATGAACGGCTCACACGCGGATTCACTTCAATGACGTAGTATTGCTTGCTGAACGGATCAAGCGCAAACTGAATGTTGCACCCGCCTACGACATCAAGTGCCGAAATGATCGTCAGACTTGCCGTCCGGAGCATTTGATAGTCTTCATCAGTTAATGTTTGTGAAGGCGCCACTACGATCGAATCGCCTGTATGCACACCGACCGGATCGATGTTTTCCATATTACAGACGGTAATGCATGTGTTGTTGCTGTCGCGCATCACTTCATATTCAATTTCTTTAAAGCCGGCAATGCTCTTTTCTACCAGGCATTGATTGATCGGGCTAGCCAGGAGCGCTTGCTTGATCATGGCGGCAAATGCTTCTTTCGTGGGCGCGATGCCCCCGCCTTTTCCGCCTAAAGTGTAAGCAGGCCGGATAATGACAGGAAAGCCGATGGATTCCGCAAAACGAAGGGCATCTGTTTCGTTATCGACAATTTCGCTTTCTGGAACTGGCTGATTCAGCTCGTTCATTAAAGAACGAAATTTTTCCCGGTCCTCTCCTTTTTGTATTGTATCAACGGATGTACCCAGAAGTTTGACGCCGTGCGCCTTTAAAATACCCGCTTCTTCAAGTTCAACCGCAAGATTCAGTGCAGTCTGCCCGCCTAAATTGGCCAGAAGTCCGTCGGGCTTTTCTTTCTTAATAATGTCTGTCAGGCTTTCTACCGTCAGCGGTTCAAAATAAATGTCATCCGCGAAAGCTTCATCGGTCATAATTGTTGCTGGGTTGTTGTTGACGAGAATAACCCGATAGCCTTCTTCCTTGAGCGCGATGCAACCTTGAGTGCCTGAATAATCAAATTCTGCCGCCTGGCCGATGATGATCGGGCCTGAGCCGATTACTAATATGCTTGAAATACTGGTGTCTTTAGGCATGGGCGATTTCTCTCCTTGCTGGTATCACATTCTTTAAATAATCATCAAAAATCCATTCGCTTTCCGCCGGCCCGGGATGGGCTTCCGGGTGGAATTGCACACTCATGACAGGTAGCTTTTTATGGGAAAGCCCTTCAACTGACGTGTCATTGACATGGTGGAATCTAATCGTCAGCTCTTCTTGATTAATGGATTTTTCATCAACCACATAGCTGTGATTTTGGCTGGTCATGAACACCCGCTTCGTTTCACGGTCGATGACCGGATGGTTTGCGCCCCTGTGTCCGAACGGCAGCTTAAACGTATTTCCGCCGAAAGCGAGCGCAATCAGCTGGTGGCCGAGACATATGCCGAGTGTCGGAAAGCGGCTGACAATGTTTTTGATTTGTTCCATATACAGTGTAATGGCTTTCGGATCTCCGGGTCCGTTGGATAACACGACACCGTCGGGCTTTATGCCGTAAACCGATTCCATTTGCTGATACGGTATAACAGTGACCTTGCAGCCTCGTTTCACGAGGGATGATGCAATTGATTTTTTATAGCCAAAGTCAATGAGAGCAATATGTTTATTTCCTTCACCGATTGTGCTGATGTCCTGTGCGGTCGCCTGTTCTGCGACGTTCTCAGGCTGCAGGGCAATCTCAGCCGCTTCTTTAGAGGCAGTGACAGACGCCCCCATCGTTCCGTTCGCGCGGATTTTTTTGACGACAGCCCTCGTATCGACATGGGACAAGAGCGGGATGTTCCATTTTTTCAGATATTCCTTAAGACTGTATACCGCTTCATGATGAGAAAAATGATCGCATGCCTCGTAAACAACCGCTGCTTTCACTTGCGGTTTTTTGCTTTCAAAGTCGTTTTCATTAATGCCGTAGTTGCCGATCAGCGGGTACGTAAATACGATAATCTGTCCTTTGTATGACGGGTCTGTCAGCACTTCCTGATAACCCGTCATTCCTGTGAAAAACACAGCTTCGCCCGTGCAGTTTTCATGTCCGTCCAGTTCTCCGCTGAACACTGTTCCATCTTCTAATACTAAATAACCTTCCATCTAAAAGCCCACCTCTTGATGAATAATTAATTATAAAAATGAATTTTTATGCTTTTACATCGAAAAAAAATTACAGATTGACAGCGGAATGCTGAGCAATCGCTTGTTTCAGCTTGCTGACGGCTTCTGTTATTTCATCCTTTGTCACGGTGAGCGGCGGCAGCAGACGAATCACGTTCGGTCCGGCCGGCAGTACGAGCAAGCCTAATGTCTGCAATTCAGCAATGATGTCTGCAACCGGCCCATCACACTCAATTCCAAGCATTAATCCTTTGCCGCGGATTTGCTTCACAAAAGGACTCTTCAGTTCAGCCTCCAGCTGTTCTTTCAAAAACGCACCCTTATCAGCAGCCTCTTGCAGAAAGTCAGGCTGGAATACAACCTGCAATGTTGCATTGACGGCGGCCATCGCCAGCATATTCCCTCCGAAAGTCGTTCCGTGAGACCCAGGAGTAAACGCTGCTCCCAGCTCTTTCTTTCCGATTACCGCACCGACTGGAAAGCCGTTCCCCAATCCTTTTGCAGCTGTGATGATATCAGGTGAGAGGCCGAAGTGTTCGTATGCGAAGCCCTTTCCCGTCCGTCCAATGCCGGTCTGAATTTCATCTACGATCAGAAGCGCCTGCTTTTCCTTGCAAAACGACTGTACGGCTGTTAAAAATTCTGCACTGGCCGGATTGACTCCGCCTTCTCCCTGTACGGTCTCAAGCATTACCGCGGCTATGCCGTCTTCCTCCCCAAGAGCATTAAAAGCGGCAGGATCATTGTACGGGAGGTAATGAAAGCCTTCCAGCATCGGGCCGAAGCCTGTTTTGATTTTATCCTGTCCGGTAGCTGCCATCCCTGCATAGGTGCGGCCGTGGAATGATTGAAGAAATGTGATGATTTTCGTTTTTTCAGTTGCTTTTCGCGCCAGCTTAATCGCGCCTTCATTCGCTTCCGCTCCGCTGTTGCAGAAAAAAACGAGATCTCCGGCACTGTTTGCTGCTAACTGCTGTGCCGCTTGCTCCTGAAGACTGTTTTCAAACAGATTGGATACGTGCCATACGCTGTCGAGCTGTTTTTTGACCGCTTCTGTGACCGCTTCATGGCAGTGACCTAGGTTGGAAACCGCAATCCCTTGAATGAAATCGAGGTATGTTTTGCCGCTTTGATCCTCAACGCAAGTTCCCTTCGCTTTCTTTATCTCAATGTTCCACCGTCCGTAGGTTTGAAACAAGCTGCTCATGAAACAGCCTCCTTTGCTTTGACGATTTTTGTTCCTTGAAATGTTTGATTTGAGAAAAACGATCCTTTTCCATTTACGATCATCACTTCTGATACCTGGTCCGATAATGCTGATAAGGCTGAATTGACCTTTGGTATCATCCCGCCTGTGATCACTTCCTGTTTAATGAGAGTCTGAATTTCCTCAGGGGTCAGGATGTCGAGACGCTGTTTTTCCTTCATAATTCCTTCCACGTCTGTGACGAACATCAGCTTATCGGCTTTCAGCGCCCCGGCGACTGCCGAAGCTGCAAGATCAGCATTGACATTCAGTGTTTTGTAATCGCTCGTCAAAGACAGGGGCGCAATTACCGGAATGATGCCTTCATCCATCAGCGCGTTTACCATAGAGGCATTAACTTTTTTAATTTCTCCGACTTCCCCGTATGTGTCCGGATCAAGATAGTCTGCTTCGAGAAGGCCTCCATCCTTGCCGGACACTCCCGCAGCCCGGAGCCCGTGTTTTGCAAGCTCGGCAACGAAAAATTTATTCACTGAGCCGGACAGTACCATTTCAGCGACTTCCAATACCGGT
The DNA here is from genome assembly GCF_002289525.1 of Bacillus sp. 7705b. Lineage (NCBI taxonomy): Bacteria > Bacillati > Bacillota > Bacilli > Caryophanales > Bacillaceae > Bacillus > Bacillus sp. 7705b. Next base: position 5,166 of record NZ_NSDH01000023.1, read on the forward strand.
TTGGTTGTTTTCCGCTGTCCGCCTGCAAATTCTGTTTTGATGTTTAACCGTTTCAGCATATGTGTGATTTCCGGTCCGCCGCCGTGCACGATTGCCAATTTCCATCCTGATTCCATCAATTCTTTCAGGTTTTGAAAAAATTCTTCCGACAGCTCACGGATGACACTTCCCCCGCATTTAAAAACGATTGTTTTCTTCATTGTGCTCCCCTTTATTACGTGCGATAGCTCGCATTAATTTTGATATAATCATAGGTCAGATCACAGCCCCATGCTCTTCCGTTCCCGTCTCCTTCATGCATCTTGATGACAATGGCAATCTCGTCTCCTTCGAGATATTCTTTCGCGAGAGATTCAGAGAATGGCTGAGGCTCGTTGTTTTTAAACAGGCATTGGCCCCCGAGATAAACCTCTACTTCTTCAGCCTTCACCTGAGCCGCGCTGTGCCCGATAGCCCCGATAATGCGCCCCCAGTTCGCGTCTGTTCCGTATACAGCGGTTTTTACGAGGTTCGACCCGACAATTTTCTTGGCAATTACGTTTGCATCAAGATTGTTTTTCGCCCCTTTTACTTGGGCTTCGATTAGTTTTGTCGCGCCTTCTCCGTCTCTGGCAATCTCCTTAGCCAAATCTTCGCAAGCCATAAGAAGCGCTTTTTTAAAGAGCGGCCAGTCTTTATGCTCTTCCGTAAGGCACTCATTTTCCGCGCAGCCATTTGCCATGACCAATACCATGTCATTGGTGGAGGTTTCTCCGTCAACTGTAATTTGATTAAAAGAGACGTCAGTGATGTCGCGGAGCGCTTTTTGCAGCGTTTTTTCTTCGATTGCCGCGTCTGTTGTCACAAACCCCAGCATCGTTGCCATGTTTGGGTGAATCATTCCGGAGCCTTTAGCCGCTCCGCCGATGGTGACTTTTTGACCGCCGATTGTCAGTTCATAGCACGTTTGCTTGATGACGGTATCTGTCGTTAAAATCGCTTCCTCGAAATCTCCAGATCCCGCAGGCGTTTCTTTCAAAAGCTCGATGCCGGCCTGAATGTTTTCCATATTTAAATGTTCGCCGATGACACCAGTTGAAGAAACGGCGACAAGCTCCGGCTCAATGCCCAGCTGTAAAGCAAGGCTCTCCCGCATTTTGTATGCATCCTCTAAGCCCTGTTCCCCTGTACAAGCATTGGCAATGGCGCTGTTGACAATGACTGCTTTCAGAGCTGATCCATGCTTTAAGCTGTCCTGTGTGACTTTAATCGGAGCCGCCTGAAAGTGGCTTTGCGTATAAACTGCCGCGCTCACTGCCGGTGTCTCGCTGATGATGACGCCAAGGTCTTTTTTCGAGTAGCGCAGCCCGCAATGCACGCCCTTTGCCTGAAATCCTTTTGGCGAGGATACATCGCCTTTTACTTTCACTATTTGATCTTCACTCAACTGAATCATGGTTCGATTCTCTCCTGTTCTATGGATAAATTGGTGTCATGGTAAGACCTGTCTCTTCGTTCCAGCCATTCATGATATTGAAATTTTGTACTGCCTGCCCAGCGGCACCCTTCATCAGATTATCAATTACCGATACGATCGTGACCCTGTTCGTTCTTTCGTCGAGGGTAACGGATACATCGCAGAAATTGCTGCCGAACACTTCCTTCGTTTGCGGGTAATGACCCTTTGGCCTCACTCTCACAAAATATGAATCTTGGTAAAATTCCGAATATAAATCGTGCAGATCTTCTGCAGATAGGTCAGATGTTAATTGCGTATACATTGTCGCCATGATTCCCCTTGTCATCGGAACCAAGTGAGCAGAAAATGTAATAGCCTTCAACTCTGGCTGCCATTCTTTTAACGTCTGTTCAATCTCAGGGGTGTGCTGATGTTCATTTACTTTATAAATTTTAAAATTGTCGTTAAGCTCAGAAAAATGGGTTCCCATGGATGCTTTCCTCCCCGCACCGGAAACGCCTGTTTTCGCATCAACGATAACGAACGATTCATCAAGCAGCTTTTTTTGAGCCAGAGGCGCGAGGCCTAGCAGTACAGCCGTCGGGAAACACCCCGGATTGGCGATGAGCTTCGCCTGCTGAATGTTCCTTTGATTCAGCTCCGAAAGACCGTAAACCGCCTCTTGAATTGTTTCTTTTGGTGCCGCTGTCCGTTTATACCACTTTTCATATACAGCAGGCTCTTGGATCCTCAGATCACCTGACAGATCAATAACCGAAATTCCCGCCTCTGCAAGCTGCGGAGTCAGTTCACTTGATACTCCCGGGGGCGCAGCAAGAAACATGACATCGATTTCCTGTTTGATTGTATTCATATCAATGGACTTCAGCTTCTGCTCAGCCAAGCCGGTTAGATGAGGATAAACATTACTATAGACCTTTCCTTCCCCGCTGGATGAATAAAGTATACATTCTTCTGCATGAGGATGATGTGTAAGAATCCTGACAAGTTCGGCGCCTCCATAACCCGTAGCGCCTACAATTCCTATTTTCAAAACGAATTCACCTTCTTGGTCTTTGTGAAATTATTTAACATTATAACATGAATAAAAATTAATTCAATCGTATATTTAATATTTTTATTCATTTATAAATTTTCTGTTCAATAAAAAAACCGACTCTTAAAAAGCAGGCAGAAACCGCTTCAAGTTGTTGGTCCGGCGCCATTTGCAGCTGTATAAAAAAACAGGCTGACCGTGTCAGCCTGTTTTCATCATCATCAATCCGCTCAGAAAATATAGAATAGAGCTTGTATAAAAAATCATTTGCACCGTAAAAAAGTCGGCGAGAAAACCGCCGAGCATAATGGCAGCCGCTGAAAAAACAGCGGTCCAAAAATGATAATTCCCAATCTTTTTTCCGCGTTCCCCGGTGTCTGTAAAGTCGGCGATTAATACTTTTTCTCCGTGTTTTTGCATCGCCCCAAAGAGACCTAACAGCACTTGCACGAAGTACACTTGAAGAACGCTGTTAACATGCGGGACATACAAAAGCAGAACCGCCATGCCCCATGAGTTCGCAAGCAGATAATAGCGGCTGTCGATCCTTTCAGAAAGCCGGCCGAGGAGCGGGTAAATGAGCGCTCCGCTCAGTCCGAATAATCCGTAGGAAAACCCGAACTGCGTGTAGCTTGAGCCGATATTCTTCACAAACAGAATATAAAACGGAAAGATTAAACTGCTTGCGAAAAACACGCTGCTTTGTGAAAGTGTCAGCCATTTTAATTTGTTTTTCCCCATTATTTATACCTCTGATAAAAGTAATTCATAAACCGCTCATCCGGATCATACGTCTTTTTTTTCTGAAAAAACGCTTCGCTTTTCGGATACGCCTGTCTCATTTGCGCTTTTGTCTGATATGTCATATACGGCAGATAATAGCTTCCTCGGTGTTTGAGCGCAACGTCTGTCATGCGCCTGATGATCCTGGCAGCGTCAGCCTGGTCTTCTTTTGAAAAGCCCTCGTTGATTAAAAGCACGAGCGAAAACATATCATCCTTCGCATAAGACAGGTCAGCTTTTTCGTTTTTTTGCACATACCGGATCGTGATATTAAGCAGATTCAGGTCTTCGTGTGACAGCGTTTGTCTCAGGTCATCAATATAGGAAGCGTACTCCTTCACCGGCACAAAGTATTCCTGCAGCACGTCTGTATTTTCATTGTTTTCGTATTCGAGAAATTTTGATTCTGACCGCATGACATTATTGCGTGAGATCTTTGTTCCATTTTGGCTTAGAAAATAGGATTGCTGGGTATTCCACAGCCAGTTTCTGCCCCACCCGTACCTTCTTGACAGGCCGAGCGCGAATTTCGTCACCTGTGTATGCTCATCCTCTTTGAGATCGCTGTAAGATGTCAGCTGATCCTGCTCGTCTGATAATACGTAATTTGTGACATACATGTCTTTTAGAAATCCCTTTTCTGCTGTTGAGATGCGAGCGAGGTGCATGCGGACACCGGGATTGCCTTTGACATGCTTTGTAAAATAGTCAGCGTATGTGCTGTAGTTCATTTTTTCCGTCTGCATGACGTACAGCTCGTCATCCGTTAATTCAAGCTCAGCATCGAGAATCACGCCAAAAAGACCGTACCCGCCGATGACTGCTGAAAATAAGTCATCTTTTGGAGTGACAGTGACAATTGTGCCGTCGGCTTTTAAAAGACGGAATGAGTTGACTGTATCAATCAGCGATCCATAGCGGATATCACGCCCGTGGGCATTGGCGCTGAGAGATCCTCCGATTGTAAAAATATTTTGTGACTGCATGACTTTTACCGCAAGCCCATATGGATTTACGTATTTCTGTATGTCATTCCACGTCGCCCCGCTTTGGACCCTGATGGTTTTTTTCTCTTTATCGAAAGCGAGGATATTGTTGTAGCCTGTCATGTCGAGAACGATGCCGTCCTCGTAATATGTATGGCCGCCCATCGAATGCTGGGTTCCGGCTATTGAGATTTTTATGTTTTTTCGATTGGCCTCTTTGACTGTGTCAATGAGGTTATTTTCTTCCTGCCCTTTCACCGTCTGCTTAATTTTCACCGGCATCAAGCGGCTGACATCGGTCATCTCGCTGGAGCCGCTTTTTTGCTCTGAGTGAACAGAGTACGCAAACAGGGCCGCATACGCACCGGTGCACAGCGCGAATGCAAGCAATTTCTTTTTCATGGCGCTCTCCCTGCTGTTTTTTATGGCCATTATACCATGTTTGCGTCCTCTTTTTTCCAGATTATCGTCTTGCCCGTTTTTCAGCGCGGCGGTCAGCCACGATAAAACAAGCGTGAATGGCGCCCGGCAGCCAAAAGATGCATGTCAATATGAGATTGAGCAGGGCCTGAAACGGCTTTCCCGTAAACAAAACAGCAAGCGGCGGACATAGAACGGCAAGCAGGTACATCATTTTGCTTCACTCCTTTTCAGCTGTAAAAAGGACAGCCTCACAGTAAGGCTGTCCTCTTTTGTTTTATTGTATGCCAAGCGCGATTTTTGCATATCTTGACATTTTGTCCCGAGTCCACGGCGGATTCCATACAATGTGAACTTCCGTCTCTTTCACTTCCGGAATGTCCGCAAGCGCTTTTTTCACTTCATCCACAATAATCGGCGCTAAAGGGCATCCCATTGACGTCAGTGTCATTGTGACGTGCGTTAAGCCGTCTTCATCCATATCAACATCGTATACTAACCCGAGGTTTACGATATCAACGCCAAGCTCAGGGTCGACAACCTGTTCCAGGGCGCCCATAATGTTTTCTTTTAATGCTTCTTCCACGTTCCCTCACTCCTTTTTTCTACAGTATAACGTAAATCCGGCCTGTGTTTACACCTTTGTGCTTTATAAATGCGTTTCAAACCATTCAACGGTTTTTAACACAGCGGCCCGCGGCACTTTGTGATCGGCTCTTTCATCCGCAATGAACTGGAGATGTTCCGGCTGCTCGCTGTAATAAGATTTAATCGTGTCATAAAATTTCCGGGTCGGCGCGTAAGGCACGACTTGATCTTTAACACCATGCCAAAATAAAAGCGGGCGCTGGCGAAGTTTCTCCGGCTGAAGGCTGAGATCCAGCACTTTAAGGCGCTCCATGAGCTCCCGCACCCTTTCCTCCGGCACATCGATATCAATGCCCTGAGATTTGATGTGGTCGATCTGCTGCTGAAACAGCTCGACATAATTCGGGCTTCCCATCAGGCTGACGCCGGCTTGTACCCAGTCATAAACCGTTAAGGCGCCAAGCGTTGTAATGCCGCCCATTGATGTACCCGCAAGCCCGATACGGCCGCCTTCTATCAGGCCTTCCTTCTCAAAATGGTTCTTGAGTACTTCAAGCTCTTCAATCTCGTTTAGCACGATGTCCCAGAAATGGCCGGCCAGCTTTTCAACAGCCATTTGCTCTCCCCGTTCACCATGGTGCAGGGCCTCCGGCAGAACGGCTCTAAAGCCCTTCTCCGCAAGCAGATAAGCAATATGAAGGTTGTGTTCCTTTGCGCTTGCAAAGCCATGTATAAAGAAAACAAGAGGAACAGCACGGTGCCGGTTCTCTTCTTTTACAATATGTAAAAACGGAATGCCGGAAACGGTCTGATTTTCAATTTGAATCACAATGTCCCCTCCTTAGGATAACCATAATCATAAGTGTAACATGTAGACAATAAAGATGGTAAAAAGCTACACTGTCATTAAGGCAACTCGCGTAAAATCTTAGGTTAAAGGAGCTTTTCATGGAGACAAAACCCTATGTAATCGCATTAGATTTAGATGGAACATTATTAAAGGACGATAAAACAATATCAGAAAACACCCTTCAAACGATACAGCGCCTAAAAAATGATGGACATTACGTCTGCATCTCCACCGGCCGGCCGTACCGTTCAAGTTCCATGTACTATGAGCAGATGAATCTGACAACGCCGATCGTCAATTTCAATGGAGCGTTTGTCCACCATCCGCAAGATGACAGCTGGGGACGGTATCATACCTCACTGCCGCTTCAAGTTGTCAAACAGCTTGTGGATATCAGCGAGACCTACAACGTACATAATATACTTGCTGAAGTCATCGATGATGTGTACTTCCATTATCATGATGAGCATCTGATTGACGCCTTTAACATGAACACAACAAATGTCACCGTCGGCGATTTGCGCGAAAATCTCGGTGAGGATGTCACCTCAGTGCTCATCCATGCGAAAGAGGAAGATGTGCCAGAGATACGCGCTTATCTAACAAATGTGCACGCCGAGGTGATTGATCACAGAAGATGGGCAGCCCCGTGGCATGTGATTGAGATTATTAAAAGCGGCATGAACAAAGCGATTGGCTTGCAGAAAATCAGCGATTACTACGGTGTGCCGCGAGAACGGATCATCGCTTTTGGTGATGAAGATAACGACTTGGAAATGCTTGAATTTGCTGGATGCGGCGTCGCCATGGGAAATGGAATTGACGCAGTCAAGCAGATCGCTGACAAAACGACGGGTTCCAATGAAGAGGATGGGGTCGCCCAATTTTTGAAAGAATATTTCTCAATATAAAGAGCGGAGTGTTTTAATTTTTCCCACTTATAAACCTTTACCCGCCCCAGCATACTATGGGAGACGACTCATCTCGTCAAAGTATGGAAGGGGGCAGTCTCACAATGGGTAAACGAAGCAAATCCAAAAGGTTTATTCAGCAGGGTAAAGACTCCATCGGGCTACACGCCGCAAGATTTCCATATCGGTCTACATTAGAAGAAGCTCACCAGCATGCTGCGGCACGAGATTCGGCCGAAAGACAGGTTGAATATTAAATGAGAAACGAACTCTTTCAGCAGGCGAAATCATTTGTTCAACAGGCAGTCATGGTGACAAACGGCTTTGAGGAAGGCGATCAGGAGCAAGCGATTCTGAGGGCCAAAAATGCTGTGTCTTCTGCGTATGCCAATTCGACAGATGCGGAACGTCAACAGCTTCATCAATTTCAAGATCAACTGGATAAATTGCAATAAAAAAGGGCTATGGCGATTCGCCATAGCCTCTTATTTGACCTCAAACTGCTGTACAGCCTGGACCTGCTTAAGATTCTCCGCTCTGCCCTTAAACGTCACCTTCACCTCATATGTCCCCGGCTCCGGTACTTCCTTCCATTCATCAGAGAAATCATATGTTTCTCCCGATTCAAGCGTCAGGTTTTGAAAAGCCTGTGTAAACATTTTGTCTTTCGAATAACGGTATCTTTCTTTGTGATCTGAATCGTACACGACAAGTTCAAATTTTTGTCCCGTGCTGAATTGAAACTCCACACTGCGTTCGCTTTGGTTCTTCAGTGACATGTTAAACTTGATTTGTTCAGGCTCCTGAATTGCTTCAACAGATAAAACAACCTCTTGATTCTCCATTCCGCCTGATACCTCCTTATCGGGTTCTGTCTGCTCATTTTTCCCGCAGCCTATTAATAGCACCACAGGCAAGAGCATCACAAGCAGCCGTTTCACGACTTCCACCTGCTTTCGTCAGTCTTTTCTAAAGAAACCAAAAATCCCGGTCGTTTGGACAATGTTTGTAAATGCTTTCGGGTCCACTTCTTTTACGATTTTTTCTAAATCGTACAATTCATACCTCGTGATGACGATAATCATCATTTCTTTCTGCTCGTTTGTAAAAGCTCCTTTGGCTGGGACAGTCGTTATGCCCCGCACCATTTTTCCATAAATGGCTTCTTTGATTTCGTCCGCTTTTTTCGTCACAATCATTGCTGTCAGCTTCATGTGCCGGGTATGAATCGCGTCGATCACCCTCGTTGTCACATACAAAGTAACAAGGGTATATAAAGCTTTCTCCCAACCTTGCAATAATCCTGCCGTCAGAATGATAATCCCGTTCAGAATAAAGAAATACGTGCCGACGGGTTTATCCTTCCACTTGGCCAGCACCATAGCGACGATATCAAGGCCGCCTGTCGAAGCGCCGTACTTTAATGTTAAACCGATTCCGACCGCGGAAATCACGCCGCCGAATACCGCGTTCAGCAGGATGTCATGAGACAGTCTCATTTCAGGCAGGATTCCCATAAACAATGTGGTCAGTGCGACACTCAAAATGCTGTACACCGTAAACGATCTGCCGACCTTCAGCCATCCTAAAATACCGACCGGAATATTTAAGAGGAACAAGAGCGTTCCCGTCGATATGTAGAAAGGGGCATATTGGTCAACGACGCTTGATAAAAGCTGGGCGACACCTGTGAATCCGCTGGCATATACATCTGCCGGAATCAGAAATAAGTTCAGCCCGGCCGCATTAAGTAAAGCCCCGATGATGACGATGAGTAATTTTTTTGTTTGATCTAGTACCATGGCATGTTCCTCCGCTCATTCTTCTTTATTATGTTTTCCCTTAAAACAAATATTTGAACACGATTTTGACAAATTAATATGATATAGTTGGCTTAAATCACATGATGACGAGCGATAAACGGAAAGAAGGGAAGCAAAATGACAGTTCATCTCATCGCTGACAGCGCCGCTGATCTGCCTCGTTCTTATTTTGAGGAAAACGGCATTGGCTTTATCCCGCTTAGGGTTTCTCTCGGCGACAAAGAATATGAAGATGCAGTCACGATTCATTCGGAACAAATATTTGAAGCGATGCAAAATGGGGAAGCGCCAAAGACGTCCCAAGCCTCACCGCAAACAATTAAAAATGTATTTTTGCAATATGCCAAAACAGGAGAGCCCGCACTTTACATCGCTTTTTCCTCAGGACTCTCCGGCACCTATCAGACAGCCGTCATGATCGCCAATGAAGTGAAGGAAGAATTCCCCGATTTTGATTTGCGGGTGATTGATTCCAAATGCGCTTCATTAGGCTGCGGTCTGGCCGTCCGGCATGCACGCGAACTCTGTATCAACGGAAATACAATACAAGAAATTGAAACGTCTGTAAAGAGCTTTTGCGCACAGCTTGAGCACATTTTTACAGTCGATGATTTAACGTACCTCGCCCGGGGCGGCCGAATTTCAAAAACGTCCGCTTTTGTCGGCGGTCTGCTTAATATTAAACCGCTTCTTCATATGGAGGACGGCAAGCTTGTGCCTCTTGAAAAAATCCGCGGACAGAAAAAGCTGTTCAAACGGATTATTGAATTAATGAAAGAGCGAGGAGACAATTGGAGCGATCAAACCGTCGGGATCAGCTATGCCGCTAACGAAGGAACAGCCAATGAAATGAAACACTTGATCGAAGACGCGTTCAAGCCGAAAGACATCATCATGCACTCCATCGGCTCTGCTGTCGGATCCCATTCCGGGCCGGGCACACTGGCCATATTTTTTCTGGGTAGATCATAATAAAACAGCCAGGCTAAAAAAGCCCTGGCTGTTTTTTCATTTTTATTGAATTCCGACTGCGTCATATGCCTTTTCGACAGAAGCTGATTGCTTCGAGTCTTCACCGTATAAATCATTGGCAGCTTCGATTGCCGCTTGCTTCATCATGCTGAAGTCTGAAGAAGGCGTTACATAATATGTCAAAGCCCGGTAATAAATTTGCTCACAAGCTTCACGCCCGATCCCCTCAACCCGCACATCATGGTGCACGCCGCCTTCTGCGAGAAGATATGCCGCTTTATTGTGGATCGACGAATTAATATGCACCCCGCCGTAATCCTCTGTGCCCGTATAACGGTTTGAATAATGATCCGGATTTCCCTGCTTGGAAGGGTCCTCTAATGAACGTAAAGCATCCCCGCGTACATCCGGCGTATATACATCCTCGCCGATTTCCCAGTCATCCCGGTCTGTCATCACCGCCATAATATCAGAAATGGATTCGTTTAACGCGCCGGGTTCTCCCTGATATAAAAGGCCGGCGGAATACTGGGTGACCGCGTGTGTCATTTCATGCGCCACAATGTCGAGCGATCCGGACAGCGGCTTAAACCTAGCTCCGTCACCATCCCCGTACACCATCTGCACACCGTTCCACGCCGCATTGTTCCACTGTGTTCCCACATGTACGGTAGACGTAATTCTCGCGCCGTTTTGATCAAAAGAATGGCGGCCGAACGTGCGGCTGTAATAGTCGTAAACGGTTTGTGCGTTTGCATGGGCATCTACAGCCGCCGGGTCATGAAATACGGACGTGCCGCTGACCACTTCACTGCCTGTATACCCGATCAATTGAGACAAAAGGGTAAACAAGGTTTCGTTCAGGTTCTTTGCGTCAAAAGTATTTATCCCTTTTCCCCTTGTTTCGTCAGCCAAATAATAACGCCCATTCTGTTCAGTTACTTCAAAGCTTTTTTCTTCGCCTGATACGCCGATCCCTGTACCGGCTGCTTCATGAATGGCATTAAAAGAATCGATGACCTTTCCGCTTTTGGCATTGATGAAATAATGCCAATATCCAGGCTCAGGTTCAGACGTCGATAGTCTTACAAGGTAGGCAAGGTCATATGCGCCTTCGTGCGGATAAATATATAATTCGGCTTTCGGTTCCCCGTCAACATACTCGATTTTTCCAATGGAGGCCTCAAGCGCACGGCGCGCTGTATGTATGGCTTTTTTCTTAGATACAGACGGTGTGACAGATATGTCATTTATTTGCGGGTGCACCTTCCCGAAGAAACTTTTCACTTGTTTGTTTTCCTTCATCGCGACCGCCTGTCCAAAGCCGTAAACAGGAATCCCTTTATACACTTCCTCTAATTTAAAAAATGTTTGTTTTGTCTTTGAATCCTTTATTGTTTTTGAAATGCGAAAATGGCTGTTCGCGTTTCCTTTGAGCTTAAAATGCGTTTGTTGCTTGTCCAGATATGAAAATAGCGCTTCTTTCTGCGTTAGGTTTTGAGCTGGCTGCCATGATGGCTGTGATTTTTCGATGATGTATGAAGGGGTTTGATACGTATGGTCGTATTTGATGCTTTGATCTGCTGAGGCATTTGATGCAAAAATACATTGAGCCGCCGTGCATAAGCCGGCCATAAACAGAGATGTTTTGAACAGTGTACGCAAAACACCACATCCTTCCTGTTTTGGAATCTATTTTTTCGTTCATCCTAACAAAAAAACCGAAACTTGTATGTGGTGCTTCGTTCCTATTTTCAGGAAAAAGAAAGAAGGACAGAGGTTTCGCTCCGTCCTTCAGCTCCTATTCTACCAGTTTTTTATTCACGTAAATAATAACCCCTGCGCCATATGCCAAAATAAGCGGCGGAATCAGCTGCTCCTGGCCTTGAAATGAGATAAAGCTGTTCAGCAGAATGAACAAACCGGAATTCAAGAAAAAGTAGCCTGCTATTCTGGCCAGCCGATCCTTATCCCGGATACGTGCCTCATTAAACCCCGCCAGCATCCACGTCTGTTTTTTGATCCCGACAAAATAGGCTACCACAAAGAATAAAAGCGAAATGACAATTAATAGATAATTGATGCTGATCTCCATATTACAGCCTCCTACAACATTACTTGACGTTTAAATAAAGAAAAAAAGCGGCACAGCTAACCACAATCAGCAGAAGGACGACGAATGCATTGATGAGCGGCTGCACAAGAAGCAGAACAGCCAAAAACAGCAGATAGCCCGCACCGACCCTAGAAATCGTGACAATCTCATGTTGAGAGCGCATTTTGTTTTTTCTTACACCCGCAAACATCATTAACTTCTTCCGCTTCCACACATAGCCTGCGAGCACCGCCAAATAAAGAGCCAATGGCGCATATCTGTATGAGGGCGGCAGCAGCGGCAGGAGTATGATTACAGCAATGAGAAAAACTGAAAGTCCGCTTTTTCCTAACACAGAACCCCTCCGTTTTTGTTCCTTCCCTTCACCCATCATCGCTTCGGCAAGCTCTTTCGGATGAGAAAACTCATTTTCGACAGCTTCCCGCAGATCCTCTACACTATGGCCGGCATTCATTCTGTCTTGTACAAAAGCGGTTAAATGGCCCTTCAGTTCGGCTATCGTATTTTCTCTCTCTACTTCAGGCATATTCGCCAGCTCAGCGTTTAGTTCCTCCGTATAGCGGTCAATGATGTGCTGTTCATTCATAGCAAATCCCCCGATAAAGACAATAAAGCTTGATGGGTTTCCAGGTACTTCTCCAGCCGTTCTTTTAACATCTCTTCTCCTTTTTGCGTCATTTTGTAGTACTTCCTTTTCGGGCCGTCCAAAGAATCTTGCCAAAAAAATTCGACCCAGTCCTTCTCCGTCATCCGTTTCAAAATCGGATAAATCGCACCCTCTGAAATAGCCAGTGCCGGGGTTGTTTTTAAGGACGATGTCAGCTCATAACCATACATCGGTTTTGAGCGCAGCAGGGATAAAATAGCCAGCTCGAAAATCCCTTTGCGAAATTGAACAATCCAGCGGTCGTTAATTTGATTCGTTTTCATGGTTTAAATATATCGAAAAAATCACTATATATCAATGACATATAGCTATGAAAAATGTCCTATTTTTCCCATTAACAAAAATGGAATTTCTCATACTTTTTAACCTTTTTATTACAAAAATGTTTTTATATTATGAAAAGTAAGAAAAGTGAATTTCTTCAGTTTGAAAAGGAGCAGTCGAATGCAGAAATCGATATCATTTTTTATCATTTTTTCAGTCCTCTGGGGGTCTTTATTTCTGTTTTCAATCATTGGCAGCTTAGGGACAACCCCGATTCCGCTGACAAAGGACTCCAAATTTCTCATGTCCAGCGTCATTCCTCAAGGCTGGGGCTTTTTCAGCAAAAACCCCCGTGATACCGCCATCGGCTTATATGAAGATGGAGATGCCAGCGCCAAGGTCAGGTGGCCTAATATGAGGGCTGATAATCTATTCGGCCTGTATCGTTATGGGCGATCGCAGGGCGTAGAAATGGGCGTGATCTACAGCCAAGTCGGCAAGGAACAGTGGACAGAATGTAAAGAAACGAACCTGAGTGCCTGCAAAAGCAAAGCCAAAACCGTTCAGCTGCAAACACCGGCGCCCCGCCCGCTGCTTTGCGGCAGCTATTATTTGACGAAAGAGGACATCGTTCCATGGAGCTATTCTAAATACACCGCTTCGTCTTATCAGGTAAAAAGCATAGTCAAGGTTGTGATCTCATGCTCGAAAACATAAAACAGACCATCACCGGATGGGACCAAAAAAACCCGTGGACAAATGTATACGGACTCGCGCGAAGCATTATTGCTTTATCCAGCCTGCTGACGCTGCTTGTCAATCATCCGAGCCTCATTATGAAGCCAGCCAGCGGAATCAGCAGTTACCCTGCTTGTAAAATGAATCTCAGTCTCTTTTGCCTCGGCGAAAATAACTATATGATGTTAAATCTGTTCAGGTGGGTCTGTATTGCCATTCTGGTGCTTGTTGTGATCGGGTGGCGCCCCAGAATCACCGGGATTCTCCATTGGTATGTCAGTTACAGCCTGCAGTCGTCGTTAATTGTCATCGACGGAGGCGAGCAGGCAGCCGCGGTTATCACATTTTTGCTGATTCCTATCACGCTGACCGACCCGAGAAAATGGCATTGGAGCGGAAGGCCTGATGATGCAAAGGGCCAAAGAACAATTGGAAAAATCACAGCATTTATTTCTTATTTTGTCATCAGACTCCAAGTGGCAGTGCTTTATTTTCACTCTACTGTCGCTAAGCTGTCTCAGCAGGAATGGGTTGACGGTACAGCCGTCTATTATTTCGCCCAGGAAAAAACCATCGGCTTCAACGGCTTTTTTCAGGCATTAACGAAGCCGTTTGTGACTAGTCCGTTTGTGGTGATTCCGACATGGGGGACGCTTCTCGTCCAGATTGTCATCTTTGCGGCACTGTTCGCGCCGAAGAAGCATTGGAGATTGATTTTAATCATCGCTGTTTTTATGCACGAGATATTCGCGGTTATGCTGGGTTTAATCAGCTTTTCACTCATCATGGCCGGCATTTTGATATTGTATCTCACTCCAATTGATTCCACGTTTCAATTTACATATATACGCAGACTGAAGTGGAATAAAAAAGAAAAGAAGGGAGAGGTTTCAGTTTGAAGAAGGCGTTTCTTGTATTTTTGTCGGTTGTATTGGTGACGACAGTGTTTTTGGTGAAGCAGCAGGAAAGTGTAGCACAGGCGAAGCAGCTTGAGTATTCAGGTGAAGAGATTTTTAAAGGGTTTGTGTTTGCTCAGGGTGAAGTGGGCAAAAAGCTTCCAGAGGTATTTAATAAAGCCATGACTGACAAGCTCAACACAAAACAGGCAAAGGCTTTTGCCAATCAGGTTGTTGCTGATATCAAAAAAGAGGATGCTGACTTTTTTGACAATCTGAAGAAAGCTGTTTACAGCAAAGATGCAATGAAGGTAGATGAACTGCTGAAAAAAGCAGGTCAAATCGTTGAAGAAAAAGTAGAAGCTGCAAAGGACATCGCCGCTTCCAAGGATGATACGTCCAGAGTTCAAGCCGAGCTCGTCAACACGGTCGATACCGCTAACTATTTCTATTATGTTTCTTATGTTGCCGCAGCCGGTGCGCTGATTCTTGTCATTCTTGCTATTGATATTACGCCGATCGCGATTTCAGACAATGTGGATCGCGAAATGGCAATCAGAACGCTGGTTGATGAATTAAATTAGAAATAAAAAAGGCTCGCTCCGCAGTTCTGCTGCAGGTGAGCCTTTTTCATGCACTATTTTTTCTCGTATGTCCAGCCGTCTTCCTGATACACTTTTCCGTTTTTCATTAAGTGGCCAAGCGCCCGTTTAAAGGCAGCCTTGCTCATGTTAAAACGTTCTTTGATATCATCGGGCTGGCTTTTGTCGCTGTACGGCATGGCGCCGTTTCTCGTTCTTAAATACGTAAGAATATACTCGGCATCAACAGACAGCGCATCCTGCTTTCTCGGAAGAAGCGACATATTCACTGAGCCGTCTTCCTTCACTTGAATCACACGTCCTGTCACTCTTGAGCCGAGTCTAGGCTCTTCTTTTCTTTCTGATGAATGAATAAAACCGCGGATTCCGTCATCCGTAATGATGAACGATCCTGAAGCGATCAGCCTGTACACCGTTCCGGTCAGCTCTTTATTCATCAGATCGTCTGAAGCGTCCGTAAACAGCTCGCTGATGATGTCCTCCGGTGCGGGTTTGGCAAACATGCGCCCCCGATTTGTCACCTTCAGCATACAGTAGAGCTTATCCCCTTTTTGCGGCCAGACATCTTCATACGGCGGCAGATGCTCTGTTGCGACAAGCGCGTCTTTCGAAAGGCCGACATCGACGAATACGCCCATATCATCTACCGTGTCCACCACTTCTACCCATCCGTACTCATCAGCGCTGATGACCGGAATTTTCATCGTTGCTGCAAGCCGTTCCTGCTGGTCAACGTATATAAAGACCTCTACCTCATCTCTGTCTTCTATATCCTCTGTCACTTCACTGTTATGTAAGAGAATCGTATCTTCTCCATCGGTTAAAAAGTAACCGAAGTCCGTTTCGTGATCTATACTCAAGGTTAATTGCTGCCCTGGTCTCATGCTATCGTCCTTCCTCTTCCCGCTTATTTCACTGCGGATCTTGTTAACATTTTTTCCAATCATCACAAATTGATTCTTTGTTCTGTTGGAAGTTTCTCTTTATTCTACTATAATCAACACATAAGTTAAATGTTATGGAGGTTTTCATATGGCAAAAGAAAGTTCATTTGATATTGTATCCAAGGTGGAGCTCCCTGAGGTGCAAAACGCGATTCAAATCGCACTGAAGGAAATCAGCACACGCTATGACTTCAAAGGGAGCAAAAGCGACATTTCATTAGATAAAGAAGAGCTTGTTCTTGTTTCCGATGACGAATTTAAATTAAGCCAGCTCAAGGATGTGCTTGTCAGCAAATTGATTAAGCGCAGCGTGCCGACAAAAAACATTGATTACGCCAAAATTGAGAACGCGTCCGGCGGCACCGTACGCCAGCGCGCAAAGCTTGTTCAAGGGATTGACAAAGACAACGCCAAAAAAATCAATACCATCATCAAAAACTCCGGACTGAAAGTAAAATCTCAAGTGCAGGATGATCAAGTGCGTGTCACCGGAAAAAACAAGGATGATCTTCAGCAGGTTATCGCAGCAGTTCGAGGTGCCGATCTGCCAATTGACGTTCAATTTATAAATTTCAGATAAATTTTCTGATTCCTATTGATTATTGTCTTTATTTTCGGTAAATTTGGAGAAAGGGAAAATGCCAGGCATCTTTTGGCAGCTCCTGACATGTAAAATTTCATATCCGTTCTTATCAAGAGAAGCAGAGGGACTGGCCCGACGAAGCTTCAGCAACCGGTGTAATGGCGCATTGCCATGACCAAGGTGCTAAATCCAGCAAGCTCGAACAGCTTGGAAGATAAGAAGAGACAATATCACTGACAAAGTCTTCTTCTTAAGAGGACTTTTTTTATTTCTCTTTTTTCCTTGCTGAATGTGAATAAAGGAGGCAGACAATGGGACTTTTAGAAGATTTGAAGAAACAGGTGTTAATCGGTGACGGCGCAATGGGCACGCTGCTTTACTCCTTCGGAATAGACAGGTGCTTTGAGGAGCTTAATCTTTCAAAACCTGAGGAAATTCAGCGTATACATAAAGCCTATGTCGAAGCGGGAGCAAACATCATTCAAACCAACACGTACGGAGCGAACTATATTAAATTATCGAGACACGGCCTTGAAGATGACATCAAAAAAATGAATCAGGAGGCTGTAAAAATCGCGCGGGCTTCCGCCGGCGATGCGTATGTGCTCGGGACGATGGGCGGCATCCGCACGTTTAACAAAAATGCGTACAGCCTTGACGAAATCAAACGAAGCTTTCGCGAACAGCTGTATTTACTGCTGCATGAAGAGCCGGACGGTTTGCTGTTAGAAACGTATTATGATTTGGAAGAAGCCCGTGCAGTGCTGAAAATCGCCCGAAAAGAAACCGATCTTCCGATTATGCTGAATGTATCCATGCATGAGCAAGGCGTACTTCAGGATGGAACGCCGCTTTCTGATGCGCTGCGCTCGGTTGCGGATCTCGGTGCCGATATCGTCGGCATTAACTGCCGGCTCGGCCCTTACCACATGATTGAAGCGCTCAGTGAAGTGCCGATTTTTGATGACGTGTTTTTATCTGTCTACCCGAACAGCAGCCTCCCCTCACTCGAAGAAGGCCGGCTTGTATATGAAACTGACGACAAGTATTTTCAAAACAGCGCGGCTGAGTTCCGCAAGCAAGGCGCGCGGATTATCGGCGGCTGCTGCGGCACCACGCCAAACCATATCCGGGCTATGGCAGAAGCTGTGGGCGGACTCGCCCCTGTTACGGAAAAGCATGTAAAGGTTCGGGCAAAGGAATTGGTGACTGTTCAGCACGAACGGACAGAGCCGGGATTAAATGAAATCGCTGCGGAAAAGCGCTCAATTATTGTTGAGCTGGACCCGCCGAAGAAATTGAGCTTTGACAAATTTCTGTCCGCCGCTGCTGAATTAAAAGAAGCGGGAATTGATGCCCTGACGCTCGCCGATAACTCACTGGCAACCCCGCGGATCAGCAATGTTGCCTGCGGCGCCCTTGTCAAGCAGCAGCTCGATATGCGGTCTCTTGTCCATATTACATGCCGGGACCGAAACATTATCGGACTCCAGTCACATTTAATGGGACTCGACACATTAGGGCTGCATGATGTGCTGGCGATTACCGGCGATCCTTCTAAAATCGGTGATTTCCCGGGTGCAACGTCTGTCTATGATTTAACATCCTTTGATTTAATCAGGCTGATTAAACAGTTCAATGAAGGGCTGTCTCTGTCCGGAAAACCGCTCGGAAAGAAAACCAATTTCTCAGTGGCCGCTGCTTTTAATCCAAACGTCCGCCATCTCGATAAAGCCGTAAAACGGCTGGAGAAAAAAATAGACTGCGGCGCTGATTATTTTATCTCACAGCCCGTCTATTCGGAGCAGCAGCTTGTCGATATTCATAATGAAACAAAGCATTTGAAGACTCCGATTTATATCGGCGTTATGCCGCTGACTAGCAGCCGGAACGCTGAGTTTATCCATAACGAAATTCCCGGCATCAAGCTGTCCGATTCCATCCGCGAAAAAATGGCGCGCGCCGGCGAAGATAAAGAGAAACAAAAGGCGGAAGGCCTTGCGATTGCACGCTCCCTGCTGGATACTGCCTGCGAGCTGTTTAACGGCATCTATTTAATCACGCCTTTTCTCAGATCTGACTTGACGTCGGAACTTACTTCTTACATTAAGCAAAAAGATGAACAGCGTCAGAATATTTATTTGCATTAACATCGCTTTCTAAGACTGTCCGAACCAATTGGGCAGTCTTTTTCAAACCCGATTCGTGTTACGATATAGAAAATAAATCACATAAGAGGAGGAACATCATGCTTGAAGTGAAAACCATACCCGCAGAAGATACATATGAAATCAGGAACCGCATTTTGCGTCCCCATCAATCAATTGAACAATGCAAATATGAACAGGATCAAGCAGAAGGCTCTTTCCATCTCGGCGCTTTTTTTGAAGGAACGCTGATCAGCATCGCTTCCTTTTCTCCCGAAAATCAGCCGCTATTGACTGAATCACCCGCATATCGGCTTAGAGGCATGGCAACGCTCGAAGAATACCGTGATCAAAAAGCCGGAAGCACACTGATCACATACGCGGAGCAGAAGCTGGCCGATATGGGCGTGCAGGCGGTCTGGTGCAACGCAAGATACCATGTGAAAGGCTATTATGAAAAGCTTGGCTGGAAAGAACTTGGCGAGCCGTTTGAGATTTCCGGCATTGGCACCCATATTGTGATGTACAAAAAAACAGGAACAAGCAGGTGATGACATGCATTCAGCAATTGAGCTGATTCAGCTTACTGAAAAACATGTGCCCGGCCTATTGCGTCTGTGCCGGCAAGCCGGGTGGCCGGATTACGGCGAACGAGAGCTACAGTTGCTTGTAAAACATGGACGCTTCTTCGGGTATCAAAACAGCCAAGGAGACATCATCTCCTGCATCGGTTTGTTTTTGTATGGCCGACTTGCTTCTATCGGACTCGTTATCGTCGACAACGAGTACAAACGGCGAGGTCTGGGGCGGCGTATGGTGAACGCGTGTATCAGCCAAGTCGATGAAAACACCGCCATCATGCTTTGCGCCACGAAGGAAGGTTTGCCGCTTTATGAAAAAGCCGGATTTCAAACAGCGGGTTCAATCCGCAAATACAGCTGTCAAAGCTTCAAGCCGCTTACAAAGCAGCATGACATTGAACTGACATCTTTTACAGAAAAGGATTTTCCGGAATTAATCGCGGCTGATCAAGCCGCCTTTGGCGGAGACAGAGCAGCACTTCTGCATCATTTGATCTCTCAGTCAGCGGAATGTGTAATTGCCAGAAATAATGAAGGCACATTCATTGGCTATGGCTTATCTGTCCAAACACCGGCCAATCTGAAATTAGGCCCGCTTATCGCACCGTCACCGGGTCTCGCTGCTGTATTGGTCAACAGGCTGGCCGCAGGAAAACAAGGACCCATCCGAATCGACGTGCCTGGGGAAAGCCCGTTGCTGCATGACAGCCTGGAAGCAATGGGATTTCACTTAGACGATGAGCCCCCGCTTATGATGTACCAAAAAAAGATGCTGCCTGCACGAAACAGACAATTATTCGCTGTCATCTCACAGGCGCTCGGTTAACCTTTTTTACCCGAACAGGAAGATTCTGTTCGGTTTTTTTAATGCCTTCAGGGACACTCTAAGCAGAAGAAAAGGAGTGTGCTTTGAGATGGAAACATCAAAACAAAATAACGGAATGACGATTGTAGCTATCGGTTCAATCCCTTTAATATTAACCCTTGGAAACTCTATGCTTATTCCTATACTGCCAAAAATGAAATCTGAACTTCATTTATCCCAATTTCAAGTCAGTCTCGTGATCACGGTGTTTTCCCTGATTGCGGCGTTTGCGATTCCGATTGTCGGCTATCTCGCAGACCGGTTTTCACGGAAAATCATCATTATTCCCTGCTTATTTTTGTATGGAGCAGGCGGATTGCTGGCCGGGTTTGCGGCAGGTTTTTTTGACAATGCTTATCCGTGGGTCATGGCTGGCCGGGCTCTTCAGGGTATCGGAGCAGCCGGAACGGGACCGATTGCGATGGCGCTGTCAGCGGACCTATTTAAAGGCGCGCAGGAAAGCAGAGTGCTCGGCCTTGTTGAAGCGTCAAACGGAATGGGGAAAGTTCTATCGCCGATTATTGGCTCACTTATCGCCCTGATCGTTTGGTATGGCGCATTTTTTGCCTTTCCTGTGTTTTGTATCATTTCAATCGTACTGACTTGGATTTTTATTAAAGAAAAGGAAAAAGAAAAAGAACCGCCTCCTATCGGAAAATATGCAAAAGGGCTGTTAAGTGTATTTAAGCATGAAGGCAGATGGCTGTTTACCGCTTATTTAGCCGGGGCTACCTGTTTGTTTACCTTATTCGGCATTTTGTTTTACCTATCAGACGTACTGGAAAAAACATACGATACAGACGGCGTCAAAAAAGGGCTGATTTTGGCGATTCCCCTTTTGGTCATGTGTGTGACATCTTATACGACGGGCAGCAAAATCGGGCAAAAGCAATCGTTAATGAAAAAGCTGATCGTCATCGGTTTAGCGTTTATGACTGTGTCTTACGCGGCACTGTCATTCATTGAAAATCTCGTCCTGTTTATCAGCGTTCTCGTGCTGAGCAGTATCGGTTCAGGCCTTGTCCTTCCTTGTATTAACAGCTTTATCACAGGCGCTGTCGGCAAAGAACGACGGGGTTTTGTGACATCGCTGTACGGATCAGTGCGTTTTCTGGGGGTGGCGATCGGGCCTCCTATTTTCGGGCGCTTGATGCAGTGGTCAAGACCCGGCATGTTCTTAAGCATTGCGGGCTTGACACTGGTTGTCGGCATTCTTGTGCTTACGCTGATTCATGTCAAACAAAATAAAGACGAGCAGAATGAAAAAGAAGAGCCTGCAATGAATGGCAATCGGCTTCAGCCGGCTGAGGAAAGGTAGCGTCCGGTTTGAAAATCGAACGGATCGAGACCTTTCCGCTCTTGCACCGATTAGAGAAACCTTACGGAGATGCAAACGGATTTAAACAATACCGGACATGCTATCTGATCAGAATTATCACAGAAAGCGGCATTGACGGCTGGGGAGAGTGCGCGGATTGGCTCCCGGCCCTGCATGTCGGTTTCACAAAACGAATCATTCCCTATCTCTTAGGTAAACAGGCAGGCAGCCGCCTGCCTTTAGTGCGCACAATCAAAAAATGGCATCAGCGGGCGGCATCGGCTGTAAGTATGGCACTGACGGAGATTGCGGCAAAAACAGCAGGTTGTTCCGTATGCGACATGTGGGGCGGACGGTACAGAGAAGAACTTCCTGTATATGCCTCTTTCCAATCATATTCAGACCATCCGCAATGGATCAGCAGCTCGCTTACGAATGTTGAAGTTCAATTGAAACAGGGCTTCAATCAAATCAAAGTCAAAATCGGCGGGACAACCTTTGAGGAAGATGTGCGGCATATCACTGCCCTGCAAACCACGGCCGGCAGCTCTGTTTCTATTATTCTGGATGCAAACCAAAGCTACGATACAGCAGCAGCTTTAAAGTGGGAGCGTCTTTTTTCGAAATGGGCCAATATTAGCTGGCTGGAAGAGCCTCTGCCTTTTGACCAGCCGCAGGATTACACTTTGCTGCGGAGCCGTTTATCCGTTCCTGTCGCCGGCGGAGAAAATATGAAAGGCGCGGCACAATTTGCGCCTCTCCTCTCACAGCGCTGCCTGGATATTATTCAGCCTGATGTCATGCATGTCAATGGAATCGATGAGTTTCGCGACTGCCTCCAGCTCGCGCGTTATTTCGGTGTGAGAGCGTCTGCCCATGCCTATGACGGCGCTCTTTCCCGGCTTTATGCCTTATTTGCGCAAGCCTGCCTGCCTCCGTGGTCAAAAATGGAGAACGACCAAATTGAACCGATTGAGTGGGACGTAATGGAGAATCCTTTTACAGAACTGATCAGCCTTCAGCCTTCAAAAGGAATCGTGAACATCCCAAAAGGAACAGGGATCGGCAGAGAAATCAATATGGAGATCATCAATCGGTATATGTGGGATGGTTCAGCGTTTTAAACTGTCCCATCCCTTTATTTATAGACATAAATCATGGACAGCCTCATAAAATGGTAACAGCGGACAAGTCTTTTCATAAAGGAGCAAATGACTTAATGGCTGAACTGCTGATGAAAGCAAAACTCACGTTTATGATTGTCACAGGCGGTGTATTACAGGGACTCGGCATGTCCTTATTTTTATTTCCGCATGATATTCCGACAGGCGGGGCGGCAGGTATTGCGGTCTTATTGCACCATTTGTTTCACATTCCCCACGGCTTCTCGGTATGGGCTGTGAATGTGTCAATGCTTTTCACTGCTTTAAAATGGCTGGAGATGAGAACATTCACCGGCACTCTCGCCTCGATTACCGTCACCTCTGTATCGGTATTGATCTTCGATGTCATTTTTCCGGACATCACCTCAAACCTGTGGCTTGATTTGGCAAGCGGCGCTGTTTTATTAGGACTCGGCATCGGACTTTTATACAAATATAAAATTTCTAACGGAGGGTTTGGAGCCCTTGCTCTTATGATCTCAATTTACCGGGGCGGAAACCCGGGAACCATCTTGCTCATTATGAATTGCATCATTTTTATGATTACCGCATCAATTATTGCCTGGGGCATTGTGATTCAAGCTCTGATTTGCCAAGTGATATCAACAAGAGTCATCGACTTCATCTATAACATCCGCCTGACCTCTCTTCCCATACTTACGCCTATGTACCGTCATAAAAAATAATAGGCAAGAGGCTCTCCCGATACAGAGAGCCCCGCAGCCGCTGTTTTACAAATAAAAGGTATCGGATCTTAACCCCAAGCGCAAAGTCTCCAGAGCAATCGCATCATGAAATGAGATATTCGCCAGATTGACATTCGGCCCGATCCTTTGAATAAAACCTTGCTGGAGCGTTTTGTTCGGTGCTTCAAATATCATTCGGCTGATATCGATATCCGACAAAATGATATCATCAACGATTTGAAACCGGACATCTCCGCTGCTGGAACAGATCCCTCCTGTCCCGCTTTCCCTTGCTTCCGTAATCACTTTCTCTGCGCCTGCCTCCATATCTTCGAGAATATACTCAAGCCATTCCTCAGAGCACTGGCAGCTTGATACTTCCTCATCCTTGCTGCCCACCTCGCTGAGCACAAGAAATTCATCAGAAAAATCAGCAATATAAGCCGCTTTTTCTTTATTCGTCATCGGGAGAGTGCCGTTTGAAATCTCAATATATTCGCACCCGAAGTAGGTGCAGTACCGATGAAATTCGTTGACTTTATTCTGGCTTACATATTTCTCAAACAGCGTGCCGCCGAAGAAAAACTTCACGTCATGCTCTTTCAGGGAGCTGATTTTTTCTTCAAGGTCTTTCGTAAGTAATGAAGTGCCCCAGCCGAACTTCACAAAATCTATATAGTCGGATGCCGCGCCTATCACATCTTTGAAAAACTGTAAGGGGTAGCCGTTGTCGATTAAAATGGTCTGTCCGTTTTCCCTCGGTTTACTTGTTCTCATTGGCAATTCTAGTGAAAAATCATTCATATCATGACCCTCTCAATCGTTGGAACTTCTCTTTCTTGTTTTACTTTCATCACGAAATCGCCCATTATTTCTTTTGTACAGTACGCAATGTCTTCCGGTTCAAATAACGGCTGGCTCCTGTCAAAAAACTTCTCCGCAACGGATGAGTTTTTGATTCTTTCAATCACTTCGGCCGCCGCACCATTCGTCCCTTCTATGATGCCTTTGATATATTCCGCACACGCCATATCATCATCACCTGACGGATGGGAAGCCACAATGTTCAGCACACAATCTTTTGCAGCGAGCTTATTCACATATTCCGCTGTTGTTCTGGCATTAGAAAATCCGGTCACAAAAAGATGCTTGGCCTTCAGCGCTCCTAACGCCGCTGTGACGCCGTTTGTCGTTTTCTGGATCAGCCGCTTATCCGCCATATCCTGCTCTGCCATACGTTTTGGAGAATTATCCAAATCAAATCCTTTGATTCCGACCCCCTTTTCCTCTCCTGTTAATACATAATCCGGATAGGTTTCTTTCAACTTGAAAGCTTCTTCAGTTGTCCGGACCAAGAGAATTTCTTTCGCCCCGCCGATAAAAGCAAAATGGGCCACGGTAAAGGCTCGAATGACGTCAATAACGATATTGATATCTGCCGGGGCAAGTGAATGATGATGCCCCTGATAAATGGTAATCGGCATAATACCTCTCCTTGGGCATAAAACCATTTTGCTAAAAAGCATATTCAGCTGGTCTCTTATTGGTTCCGCCGCGCCTCCGTCTCCTCATTTTAGGCGGCCGCACACCTAAAAACCCTGAACCTTTATCTCAAAAGTGAATAGTCTGCCTATAACTCGATCAATAGATAAAAAACAGACAGATGCAAAACGGGGGGAAAATATTGAACGAACACATCACCTTTGACACATGGAACGAAACGCTGGCAAAAGAGATGACGGACCAATTGATCGATGAGCTCGATGTATTGAAATGGGCTTACAGGACATACGGGGATAAGATCGTGTATGCATGCAGCTTTGGCGCTGAAGGGATGGTGCTTCTCGACTTAATTTCAAAGATCAACAAACATGCGCACATCATCTTTTTAGATACAGGGCTCCATTTTCAGGAAACATATGAGCTGATCGAAGCCGTCAAACAAAAATACCCGGCATTTACGATCCAGCTGCTTGAACCCGAGCTGAACTTAAAAGAACAAGCGGCGCAATACGGCGATGAATTATGGAAACACAACCCGAATCTCTGCTGTCAATTACGGAAAATCGCACCTCTGCAAAAACACTTATCTGGCATGACAGCTTGGATTTCAGGTCTGCGCCGGGAGCAATCGCCGACGAGAAAGCATATTCAATTCATCAATCAGGATCAGAAATTTAAGCTTATTAAAATCTGTCCGCTCATTCACTGGACATGGGATGATGTTTGGACGTACATCCGGCTCCACAATTTGCCTTACAACAAACTGCACGATCAAAATTACCCGAGCATAGGCTGTGAAATGTGCACATTGCCTTCTTCAAACCCAAATGATGAGAGAGCGGGAAGATGGGCCGGACGCGAGAAAACTGAATGCGGTCTGCACCAGGAATGAAAGACCGTATGTCGTGAGAATGGAAGCGCCGGCAGGTTTCAATCTACATTTTCTATTGATGAGAAAGCCCGTCCAGCGAAGAAATGGCAGACTATTAAAAAACAATGTAAAACGCAAAGATGGAGGTTAAGCACGTGAATGCAATCGAGCCCCATGGAGGGGTGTTAATCAACCGCTTCGATCCCGCATGCACTTTTGATGGCTGCACTTGCGAAGCTGAGCTTGATCAGCTGGCGCTGAGCGACCTCGAGCTTATCGCGATCGGCGGCTACAGCCCGTTAACAGGTTTTTTGGGAGAAAAAGATTATCATTCCGTTGTGAAAGAGATGAGGCTGGCGAACGGTTTGCCGTGGAGCCTGCCTATTACGCTGCCTGTCAGCGAAGAAACAGCCAAACAGCTGTCTGTCGGAAATCACGTGAAGCTTGTGAAACACGGCGTGACGTACGGCATGATGACAGTGACCGATATCTATCAGCCAGATAAAACACAGGAGGCGCTGTCTGTTTATAAAACAAACGATCCCGCCCACCCCGGAGTAAAAAAACTGCTGGAGCGTCCGGACTTTTGTATTGGAGGGCCTATCCTTGTCAGCCGCCTTCCCGATAAGTCCTTCGAACAGTTTTATGCAGCACCCGCACAAACGAGAACGGCCTTTGAAAAGCTCGGCTGGAAAACGATTGTCGGCTTTCAGACGCGGAATCCCGTTCACAGAGCCCATGAATATATTCAAAAAACAGCGTTGGAAACCGTCGACGGTCTGCTGCTTCATCCGCTAGTAGGAGAAACGAAATCAGATGATATTCCGAGTGATATCAGAATGGAAAGCTACCAAGTGTTGCTTGACCAGTATTATCCAAAGGATCGGGTGATGTTATCGGTGTTCCCTGCCGCCATGCGGTATGCCGGACCGCGTGAAGCGATTTTCCATGCGCTCGTCCGCAAAAATTACGGCTGCACCCATTTTATCGTCGGACGCGATCATGCAGGCGTCGGCAGCTATTACGGAACATACGACGCACAGACCATTTTCGGATCATTCACCGAGGAAGAGCTGGGTATCAAGCCGCTGTTTTTTGAGCATAGCTTTTACTGCCGGAAATGCGGAAATATGGGCACCTCCAAAACGTGTCCGCACAGCGCGAGAGATCACATCCATTTATCAGGCACCAAAGTGAGAGAGCTTCTCCGCCAAGGCAAAAAGCCGCCGAAAGAATTCAGCCGGCCCGAAGTTGCAAGCGTGCTGATAAAAGGGCTCCATCAGCAGCCTGTTGCCATTCAGAGAAACAGCGGGGGATCAGAATGACACACAACCCGAATATCGTTTGGCATCCAGCGGTGATCCAAAAATCTGACAGACAGAGCTTAAACGGACATAAAAGCTGCGCCCTTTGGTTTACCGGTCTGTCCGGCTCAGGAAAATCAGTGCTCGCCAATGCCGTAGATGAAAAGCTCTATCACATGGGAATTCGGAGTTATGTTCTTGACGGCGATAATATCCGCCACGGATTGAATCGAGATCTCGGCTTTCGGACTGAGGACAGAATAGAAAACATCCGCCGGATCGGGGAAGTCGCGAAGCTGTTTGTCGATAGCGGCCAAATGATCTTAACAGCCTTTATTTCTCCGTTCAGAGAGGATCGGGATATGGTCAGAGCGCTGTTTCCCGATGGAGAATTTCTCGAAATTTATGTGAAGTGCCCGCTCCAGATTTGCGAACAGCGGGATCCGAAAGGCCTTTATAAAAAAGCGCGCAACGGAGACATTAAACATTTCACGGGGATTGATTCTCCCTATGAAGCACCTCTTTCCCCCGATTTGATCATTGAATCTGACCAAACGTCCATTGCGGATGGAGCTGATTTGATCATCAAAAAATTGCAGCACAAAGGCATCATTTAAAAAACCCGACATTGATCGGGTTTTTTTATTTAGCAAACTGCGCAATCAGGCTGTTTATTTTTTCTTTTTCCTCATAAAAGAGCCCATGCCCATTGTTTTCAAACGGAACCAATTCCGATTGCTTTATGCCGCGTTTTAATACTTTTGCAAAATCAAACGGAGCGATTTTGTCCTTTCTGCCGTGCAGGATGAGTGTCGGCACCTTGATTTCCGCCAGATCCTTTCTGAGATCCTCGTCTCTTAACGCAATGCCTGAGTGAATCGTTCCGTAAGAGGAAGCATCCAGCAAAAGATTCTGGAACCATTGCTGGAACTCCGGAGAAACTTGTTTCTCAAAAAACTGTCTTCCCAGGTCAGCAAGCGTCTTCGGCCGATCGCTTTTGAATTGTTCAATCATGTCATCAATGTCCTGTTTCCTCATGCCGTACGGATAGCCCGGGCGCTTTGTAAATGCTGGCGCGGCCGCTGACAATAAAACCAGTTTATCGATATCGGCGCTCTCATGCCTTGCCATGTAACGGATCGCAATCGCACCTCCCATCGAAAAGCCGGCGAGAATCGCATTCTCAAGCTGAAGCGTATAAATAACGGCTTTCACGTCATCTGCCATCGTATTGTAATCGTAGCCTTCACACGGGCGGTCGGAATCACCGTAGCCCCGAAAATCGATGCCAATAAAACGGAATCCTCTTTTCGGCAGCTCATTCATTTGATATTCAAACATCTTATGGTTCAGCGGCCAGCCATGCAAGAAGATAATAGGCCTTCCATGCCCGATATCCTCCACAAACAGTGTCACATGCTCCTCGGTTTTTACGTAATGCCCCACTCCACATTCCTCCTGTTCCCTTTTCTTTCCCGTCTTGTAAACGCCTTGACGTGCGGGAAGCTTTGCATTTATGCTTACAAAACAAGCGGGGTGCAGCACCCAGAAAAGGCTCTTCACGTTTTACTATATGTATCAATCCGCGGAAACGATCAATGAAATTGATCCTGATGGCTTTAGGTTATTCAGGAATATAAAGGATGTCAAATGATGAATAAAACAGCGATTCAAAAACCGTACGTACCAGAAAACCTGCAAGCTGCCGATTTTCATGAAACGGCTGCAACAAATGATGTGATCAGCATGCATTTATTTGAAGATTGTTCAATTTCCGGTGAGGACATAGACAGGCTTTGTATTGAAAAAACCGTATTTCGGAATGTCGTGTTTATCGATGTTTCCTTTCGCTTTATTGAGCTGACAGATGTGATTTTCGAAAAATGCGATGTATCGAACGTCGATTTCAGCGAGGCTGTTCTGCACAGAACTTTATTTAAGCAATCGAAAATGGTCGGGATGAACCTAGCGGACTCAACGCTGCGGAATGTGTCGTTCGAGGAATGTCACGGGCAATTCAGTTCATTTTATTATTCAAATATGAAACACGTTCTGTTTCATCATTGTGTCCTTCTGCAAAGTGAATGCAGCAGCATGGCGCTCCAGCAGACACACTTTGATGCATGCGAACTGGAGGGCGCCAACTTTACCGGTACGTCACTTCAAAACGTGGACATCAGCTCCTGCCGGTTTGAACAGATCCATGTCTCACTAGACAAATTAAAGGGCTGCAAAATTGCTCCGGAGCACGCAATGGCCTTTGCGAGAGCGCTGGGAGCTGTCATCGTCTAGCTTAAGCCTGCGTCATCAGGCGGCGGGCTGTATCTGCAGCCGCCTTGATGCCGATTTTCAGATCCTGAAGAGACGCATAGGAATACGACAGCCGGATGCTGTGCCGGTCTTCGCCGTCATAAACGGAACCGGGGTTCACCAGCACCTGCTGTTTCAATAATTCAAGAAACAGTTGCCTGACAGGCAGTTGTTTATGGAATGTGACCCATATATAAAAGCCGCCGGCTGGGATTTCCCACTCGGCAATATCTCCTGCATACTGCTGAAGAAGCTGAAGTGCCGCGTCTCTCCTTTTCTTCAGCTCCTTTCTTACCCAAGCGAGGTGTTCTTCATAATATCCTTGTGACAGCCATTGCGCCGCGGCCCATTGAGAGAGGCCGCTCGATCCGTAATCCGTCTGCATTTTAATGTCAGCCAGCCTTTCAATAACTGGTTCCGGGCCGGTCAGCCAGCCGATTCGAAGACCGGGGCTTACTGTTTTCGAAAACGTGCCGAGATACAGGACATTTCCTTCCTGATCCATCGACTTTAACGGCAGCGGCGGCTGTTCTTCAAACCACAAATCACCGTACGCATCATCCTCAATGACCGGCAGCTGCTCTTTTTTTGACAGACTGACAACCTCTTCCCTTCTCTTCTCTGACATGACAATGCCAGTCGGATTATGAAACGACGGGATCGTGTAAAGCAACTGGCCCCCGTATTGCTTCCGGTAAGCTGAAATCAGCCCCGCCTGCATTCCTTCTTCATCCATCGGCACACCGCGAAGCCGCATCCCTGCGGATTGAAAAACATGCAAAGAGTGAAGATAGGAAGGTTTTTCTGTCAAAATGACTGAGTCCCGCTTTAAAAGCCCGATCGAAATGAGCTGGAGCGCCTGCAGTGCGCCGGATACAATTAAAATGACTGAAGGTGACACATTGATATGCTTTGTTTTTAAATGCTCAGCCACCGCCTCCCGCAGGTCTATATTTCCTTTCGGCTGTTCGTATGCTAAAGACAGAACATGCGGATTGATTTGCTGAAACATCCTGCGCATCGTTTCAGCCGGCAGCAGCTCTGGTGAAAGCTCTCCCGTCCCCAGCCGAATGATATCCGCTCGCGCCTCGTTTTTATTGATATCCTGAATGATAGAAGAATTGGGATGATGAATCCCTGAGCGGACATAGGTGCTCCAATCAAGCGGCGGAGCTGACGCAAGCACGCTCCATGTGCTGTTTACTACCTTTGTGCCGCCGCCTCTTCTCCCCTCTAACAGACCTTGAGACGTGAGTTCATCAATCGCCGATGTCACTGTGCTTCGGTTGACCTGAAACATATCCGCCAGCGTTCTTTGTGACGGAATTTTCGTCCCTACAGCCCACTCGCCATGGAGAATTTTTTCTTTTATATATTGTTCGATTTGCCGATGAAGCGGAATGTCCGATTCACGGCTTGGCTGCCAATGTGACAACGTCAAGCCCCCTTTTTTTCACATTATACATTTGGCTGGTTTCAAAACCAACCAAATGGCCGGAGACATGTAAAATCTTCTCTATTATTATGAGAAAAACAGATGTGAAAGGAGTTTTTCAGCATGAATGCAATGATTCACGGAATCGTGCTGGCCTTCAGCTTAATTTTGCCGCTGGGGGCGCAGAATGTGTTTATTTTTCAGCAGGGAGCGTGGCAAAGGCATATTTGGCTGGCGCTTCCAGCCGTCATCAGTGCTTCTGTCTGCGATACCCTGCTCATTGTGTTAGCGGTTGCGGGTGTATCTATCATTGTGCAGCAGGTGCCTGTTTTTGAGACGGGAATGATGGCCGTGGGATTTTTGTTTCTCATTTACATGGGCTGGGTGACATGGAACAGCCGTCCGAAAACGGATGACAAAGAAAACAATATATTCACAGCAAAGAAACAAGCCGCATTTGCCGCAGCCGTGTCTCTGTTAAACCCGCACGCCATTTTAGACACTGTCGGCGTCATCGGTACAAGCTCTTTACAATATTCAGGACTGGAGAAATGGCTCTTTATGGCCGCCTGCATCGCTGTGTCTTGGATTTGGTTTATCAGTCTTACAATAGCGGGCCGGCTGTTTCAGACGATAGATACGAGCGGCAGGCTTATGTTGATCGTAAACAAATGTTCTGCGGTGGTAATGTGGGCTGCCGCCGTCTATTTCTTGTTCTCGATCTTTCGTTAACTGGAGGAAACCACAGCCTAAACATCGAATTCTATTTAGAAAAGGGGGCGATGTTTGTGACTGATGCTAAACAGTTTTATGACTACCATTCCTGGGCGAACAAGCGAATCTTGAACCATATCGAACACCTGCCGGAGGAAACTGCTTATCAAGAAGTAAAGAGCGTATTCCCTTCAGTCAGTGACGTACTGCTTCATATGTGCAGGGCTGACTACATATGGCTGAACGTTCTTTCGGGAGTGGACTACCAAGAGATTATAGACGGCACAGGCAAATTCGAGTCCGCGCATGGCAATATGGAAGCGATTAAACAGCACGCTTCCGAGTTGGAATTACAGTATCATCAGTTCTTCAGCCGCCAAACGGACTTAGAACAGACCTTCTCCATGCAGCATCCGAAACTCGGTACACTGGAATCAACCTATGCAGACACCATCCTGCATGTCGTCAATCACGGCACTTATCACAGAGGGAACGTGACGGCCATGCTAAGACAGCTGGACCATTCAGGCGTACCTACTGATTATATGTACTATTTATATGAAAAAAGAGAAAGCAAGGGCTAAACTGTCCTTGCTTTTTTTGGCGGAAAAGCCTCAAATGGACCTATTAACTTTTACATACCTGTATAAGCACGCTCCACATCAAGCTGTACAGGCCTGCCGCTTCGATACGAATCGGTCGCGGCGATGCCGACTTCTAAATTGATCGTCGCATCGACATCTGTCACAATCGGTGTTTTTCCATTCCGGACGCACTCTGCAAAATGCTGCAGTTCTAAGCAGTAGGCTTCATGAAAACGAGTTTGAAAGTCTGGGATGATCTCATAGCTGCTCCCTTTAGCGGTCAGGATGGTCACATTTTGGTTTCTCAATGTCCCTATGAAAATACTGCCTTCTGTCCCGATAATTTCTGCACGGATGTCATGGCCGTATGGAGAGGTTCTGCTTGCCTCGACGTCTCCCGCTGCGCCGGAATCAAACTCTAAATACGTCAGCGCCTGATCAACATCGCCGTATTGTTCCATAAACGGGTTGTTTAAAATCCGGCCGTGTCCGGAAACAGAAGTGATCTCCGCTCCGAGCAAATAACGGGCAATATCGTAATCATGGATGGAACAGTCGATAAAGATCCCTCCGCTATGTTTGATAAACTCAGCGGGAGGCGCTCCCTGATCGCGTGTAAAGCCTTTATAATAGATGGGTTTGCCGATCTCACCCGCGTCTATCCGCCGTTTCGCATCCGCATATGCAGGATCAAAACGCCTCATAAAACCGACTTGGCAGATGACACCTGTCTCTTTTATTTTTTCAGAAACTGATTTTGATTCCTCAAGGTTTAATGTCAGCGGTTTTTCAACGAAAATCTGCTTGCCGTTTTCCGCCGCTTTGATGATCATTTCCCCATGTGTGCTTGTCGGCGTTACGATGACCACTGCATCAATCTCGGAATCTGCTAAAATCTCATGCGGATCATCCGACCATTTTTCAAGCCCGAATTCTTTAGCGACCTGCTCGGCTCTTTCTGTCATCGGATCACCGACACTGACAAGCTCAGCTCCCGGAACGCTGGTCATAAGGTTTCTTGCGTGATAGTATCCCAGTCTCCCTAACCCTAATACCGCGCATCTTACTCGATTTCCCATGTCCTCATCTCCTTATTCTCCTTTTTTACCGCCTTATGAAAGCGCTTTACCAGAATGATTAAAAAAATAGCGGTTCATCCACTATTTGGCCGATATATTTTTGCGCAAGCGCTTTCCCAAAAGATGATTTCATTTTACAATGTCCTTTCTTCCCATGCAATATCTTTTTCGCCTTCGCTGTCAAAAAGAAAAGAACCCGCTGCATTATCGGATTCTTTTCTTGAACGGTGCTGTAGAATGTCTGATCACTAGCTCAGGTGATAATACTATTTTTTGTTTTGCCTTTCGTTTTCCTTCGATTTCTTCCGCCAGCAGTTCAATGACGCGCTGCCCCATTTCTTTAATCGGCTGGGCTACCGTTGTCAGGGGCGGATCGACCATTTCAGCAAGGATGGTGTTATCAAACCCGATGATGGACAGGTCATCCGGAACCTTGATGCCTCTTATTCTCGCTGCCTGAATGGCGGCACAGGCCAATACATCGTTAAAAGCAAAAATAGCGGTTGGCCTATCTCTGTCCAGCAATTTTCCCGCCTCTTCCTTTCCGCTCTCCAAAGAGAAGCGTGTCGGAACAATCAGCGGCTCATCGACCGGCACATTCGCTTCCCCCATCGCCTGCCGGAATCCTTTGATTCTGTCTGTTTCACCTGTCGTTGACCCATCACCCACAATGCAGGCAATCCTCGTGTGGCCCAGTGACAAAAGATGCTTCGCCGCCTCATACCCGCCGAGAACATCATCCATCACGACGATATCCATCGGTAGAAGGGGCTTATCCTGTGAAATCATGGCGAGCGGGATATGTTCGCTAATGATTTCCTCTAAAGCTGACATGCTGTCATGATTCTCAATTCCTGTCGCAAAAATGATGCCGTCTACGTTTTTTTGCTTTAGGACAGAAAAATATTTCGTTTCTTTTTTCGGATCGTAATCGGTACTGCAAATGATCATCTGAAAACCAAGCTCATCCGCTCTTTCCTCTATGCTTTTCGCGAGCTCGCCGTAAAACGGGTTTGAAATATCAGGCGTCACAAGGCCGATAATATTGGTTCGCTTTCCCGTTAAAGCAGCGGCGTGGACATTGGGCGTGTACTCCATTTCCTTCATCACATTCATGACCCTTTGCCTTGTTTTGTCACTTATCCGGCCCGTATGGTTAATGACGCGCGATACGGTCGTGATCGAGACACCCGCCTTCCTCGCCACATCGTAAATTGTCGTTTTCATCTTCATCCCTCGTCTGCTTATTGAACTTTCCGGCTGACAATTTTCCGGTATTCAATTGGTGAAATGCCTTCAATTTGCTTAAAGAGCTTTGAAAAGTATGTCGGGTCCTCCATTCCAATCGTTTCCGCGATGACGCCCATTTTATCATTTGTCGAGGATAAAAGACGCTTTGCTTCAGTCATTCTCACCCGATTTGTGTATTGGCCCGGCGTGACACCAAGCACTTGCTGCATGCAGCGGGTCACATAATCCTGATTATAGTGCAAGGCGAGCGACAGATCCTTGATTGTCGTTTTCTCCTTATAATGCTCCTGTAAGTATCGGGCCGCCTCCCATGCCACCCGCTCTTTTGCAGACGGAATTTGAAACGCCTCCTTTTGAAGATGCAGCATCAGCTCTTCAAACAAGATTTGTTTTCTGAGCGGCAAATCGGAGTTTTCTGCGGAGTAATCAATGAGCCTTTCAAACTGCTGCGCCATAAATTGCGGGCGCTGCACCTTGCCTTTTCTCGGCAATGCGAGCCCGTAGCGGGCCGGCTCCTCGAAGCTCCCCTTTTCCTGCTGAAGCTCTGCCCAATTGCTGCCCCCTTTTGCGGTAAATTCATATTGATGTTCATCAAAGTGAAGCCAATAATAGGAGGTCGCTTCATCACTGCCCTTTGTCCCATAGTGTTCAAGACCGGGAGAAAGCAAGATATATTCGCCCCCTTCAACAGAGAACGATTTTTCATTTTCAGTGATATATAACGTCCCCTGCTTGACGTATATCAGATCAAATACAGAAAAAACGCGTTTGACATGGGTTTCTCCTTTTTTAAAAACCCCTTCTCCAGCTGCAATAAACACCGGAAAAGGCGGGACTGTAAACAGGATGCGAGGCAATTTGATCACCCTCCTTTTTAAGTCGGATTTTTGCAAGAAGTATCGTTTCTCTCCCTTTTTATTATAAGGAAATGGAGGTACACTTTAAAACGTTGATTTTATTTACGAAAGGGGTTAGACACTATGAAACAAGCTGTCTTCAAATCAACTGCTTTGAAAAAACCCGCTGACAAATCGTTCTCATTATTTTCGCTTACTTGGCCGATCTTTATTGAGGTCTCATTATATATGTTTATGGGTAATGCTGATACACTGATGCTCAGCCAATACTCAGATAACAGTGTGGCGGCAGTCGGCGTCAGCAACCAGATTTTGAATTTAATTATCGTGATGTTCAGTTTTATCGCAACAGGAACAACTGTTGTCATCTCACAATTTTTAGGATCCCGGAAAAAGAAAGAAGCTATGGAAGTCGCTTATGTGTCAATCGCAGCCAACTTCTTCATCAGCCTTGCGATCAGCGCTCTCATCTTTTTTGCGGCAGTTCCTCTGCTTCATATGATGGGATTATCAAATGAGCTGATGCCTGACGCTAAAGTCTTTTTACAAGTTGTCGGAGGTCTGTCCTTTATTCAGGCTTTAATCATGACATTCAGCGCGATCTTAAAAAGCTACGGCCACACAAAAGATACAATGTTTGTCACAATCGGCATGAACATTTTAAACATTGCCGGAAACTTTGTTGTCATTTTCGGTCTGTTCGGCTTTCCTGTTCTCGGCGTTGCCGGAGTTGCCATGTCCACATCTATCGCGCGTGTTATCGGATTAATCGCGATGATTGTCATTGTAAACAAACGCATTCAGCTGAAGATGTCGTTGAAAAAAGTATTTCATATGCATAAAGACCATTTGCGCAAGCTGCTGAAAATCGGCATTCCTTCAGCAGGCGAACAGCTTTCTTATAACCTTTCGCAAATGATTGTCACTTATTTTATTGCCATCATGGGGGCGCAGGCTTTAACAACCAAAGTGTATACGCAAAATATTACGATGTTTATTCTGCTCTTCGGGACTGCGATCAGCCAAGGCACACAAATTTTAATCGGCCGCTATATCGGCGGCAAACAGTTTGACGCTGCTTATGAGCGCTGCATGAAAAGCTTGTATTGGGCGCTCGGAATTGCTGCGGCCACATCTGTTTTGATGACAATCTTTTCAAAAGACCTTATCGGCATCTTCACACAAAGCCCTGATATTATTGCTACCGCAAGCCTTTTGATTGCGATGACCATCATCCTTGAACCGGGCCGCTCGTTTAATGTGATTATTATTAACTCTCTGCGCGCCGCGGGGGATGCGAAATTCCCGGTCTACATGGCGATGATTTCCATGTGGGGCATCGGCCTTCCGCTTGCTTATCTATTCGGCATTCATCTCGGTTTCGGGCTTGCCGGCGTATGGATTTCTTTTATCGCGGACGAATGGGTCCGGGGAATCTTAATGTACAGAAGATGGCGCTCACGGATCTGGATTCAAAAAGGTATGGCGTAACACCCGGCAGAACAAGCCGGGTGTTTTTTTACAGCTCGGACAGAATCAATTTTGCTTCGCTGTCTGTTAAGGCATGCTTGTGTCCAAATACGTTGTACTGCTCTGCTCGGATTTTTTCCAGAATGGCTCGGTACAGCTGAGCTGCAGCTTTTACCGCTTTTTGAGAATACTGAGGGAAAATCGGCAGGGCATCCAGGCACTCTTCAAGGTAGGCCTCCGCTTCAAAAGCGATGTACTCCCACGTCATCGTGAACGCTTTATTGACGGTGCCTTTTTGGAGATCGTCTTCCGTATAGCCGAATTGCTGCATCACCTGGCGGGGAATGCGGTTTTTTTGATGCTGGTCCGTTCCGAGATTGTTTAAAATTCGAATCAGCTGTATGGCCAAGCCGAGAGAGACCGCTGCTTGTTTGAGCTGATCTTGATTTCGGCGCGTCAGCATCGGCAGCAGCATCAATCCCGCGTTTCCGCCCGTCTGATATGCGTCCATGAGCAGTTCATCAAGGGTTTCATGCGTCTTCGATTCATCTTTCTTTGCGGCAAGGAACTCCCGAAAAGGCTCGCTGTCTAATGTAAATGTCTGATACGCATAGTCGAACGCTTTCCACAAATCGTGTTTCCCGTTACTTGCCCTTTGAAAAACATGTTCAGCTTCAGCTTCAAATACAGGTATCGCCTTCTCATCTGCACTGGCTGCCGTATGGCAAAACGCCAAAACCGCCCAAGCAGCTTGTCTTTGCTTCAGCGGGAGAAATGAGAATGCCCGGAAACAGGCTGGCGCGTATTCGCTGACAATCTGTCCGCATTGCTGATAAGCTTCTTTTATCTCTTTCATTTCTTTTCACTCCTATGTATCACTGCTTCTTCAAGTCTATTATGTTTTCTCCTAATTGTATATGAAGAAAAAGCCGATTCTTACTTTGTAAAAGTAACAAGAATGAAAAATGCGCAACATGCTGCTTCAATCATATAAACCTCGAATACCTAGTCTGAACAGGACCATCAACGAGATATGCTTTTTTATTTTTAATGCCATACAACAGATAGAGATTAAACACTTCTCAATCACTGCTTCAATAAAAGAGGAATCACGGAAAAAAGGGCTAATTGTTATTTAATACATTATAGTATGGAGTGAGTTCAGTGATAAAATTTTTTGAATATAACTGGCAGGTTAGAGATCAATGGTTTACTTGGTGTCATCAACTAAGCACTGAAGAGTTACTTAAAAACCATCTTGGCGGGGTAGAGAATATTTTATATACCCTTTTTCATATTATTGACGTGGAATATAGTTGGGTTCGTGCTATCCAAGGAAAAGAAGATATCGTTGTTCAGTTCGCTGATTATCATACACTCGATAAAGTGAAATCCCTCTCAAATACATTCCGAACTGAAATTATTGATGTTTTAGAAACACATTCAGAGCAAATAAAAGATGAACTTGTAAGCGTTCCTTGGGAGAAAGATGTTCTATATACGCGAGATGAAATATTACACCATATAATCGCTCACGAAATCCACCATATTGGTCAACTTTCTGTATGGGCTAGGGAATTAAAGTTAAGCCCAGTATCAGCTAGTTTTATCGGCAGAACATTAAAACCTATTCATTCATATTGAAGGAACGTGGGGACTTTGGCGCAACAACACTTCGATATTGCTGTTGTAAAAAAAAGGATAGATAGAGCATATATTTCTCTGCCCATCTATCCTTTCTTATTTTAATCTATACATCTCCGGCTTTTAAAAACATTTGCATAGAACCTACCTCTCGTCAATATCAATCCGATACGCCTCAAACCATGTATGAATTTGGGCAAGATGGGCGATCAGCTGCGGTCCTTTCATCAGCTGTCCGTACCA
Source organism: Bacillus sp. 7705b (assembly GCF_002289525.1). Classification (NCBI taxonomy): domain Bacteria; kingdom Bacillati; phylum Bacillota; class Bacilli; order Caryophanales; family Bacillaceae; genus Bacillus; species Bacillus sp. 7705b. Next base: position 43,829 of record NZ_NSDH01000023.1, read on the forward strand.
TGGGACCTGAAAGGAGGAGCCTTCCGTCTCTAAAAGCTGATCCAATTGTTTTCTGTCCAGCAAGGTATGGAGCACGGAGTCCTTTTGGCTCCTGATCGCTTTCAGCCACTCGCTGACGCCTTTTGTATATTCAGGATGGTGCGTTTTCGGATACGGACTTTTTTTACGATATAAGATTTCATCAGGCAAAATGCCTTCAAGCGCTTTTCGCAAAATGCCTTTTTCCCGGTTGTCATGCATTTTCATTTCCCATGGGATATTCCAGACGTACTCAACGAGCCGATGATCTGCAAACGGCACCCGCACCTCAAGGCTCGCCCCCATGCTCATGCGGTCCTTCCGGTCCAAAAGATTGGTCATAAACCAAAGCATATTTAAATAGAACAGCTGTCTCCTTGCTTTATCCTCACCTGTTTCACCGTCTAATAACGGCGTTTCGGCCAGGGTTTCTTCGTATTTCGCATGTACGTATTCCTTCAAATTCAATTTTTTCTGCCACGTATCGGAGAGCAGCTTCACCCGCTCTTCAGTTGATCTCATCCATGGAAAACCGGACTCAACGTCTGCTGTATGGAACCACGGATATCCGCCGAAAATCTCATCCGCGCATTCTCCTGACAGGCTGACGACAAAGTCCTTTTTGATTTCACGGCAAAACCACAATAGGGATGAGTCGACATCAGCCATTCCCGGCAGGTCTTTGACCAGAACGGCTTCCTCCAAATGATCGACGAGATCTTTTTGGCTGATGACGCATTTATGGTGCGTCGTGCCGAAAGCCTCTGTCATTTTTTCAATCCACGGCCCGTCGTCATTTGGCTGAAAGGCGCTCGCTTGAAAAAATTTGTCGTTTTCTTCGTAATCAATCGAATAAGTATGAAGCGGGGCTTTTCCTTCCTTTTCAAAATGGCCTGCGGCAATGGCGGTAATCGCACTCGAATCAAGTCCGCCGGATAGGAACGTACAAACCGGAACATCCGACACTAGCTGCCGCGTCACCGCATCCTGAAACAACGATCTCACATTGGCCACACTGTCTTCAAAGCTGTCCGTATGTTTCTCGCTTTTGACATTCCAATAACGCCATATGTTCAGTCCGTCTTTAGAAAACGTCAGCGCATGGGCTGGACGGACTTCATTAATGCCTTTAAACACGCCTGTCCCCGGGGTTCTGGACGGTCCGAGCCCGAAAATTTCCGAGAGACCCGTTCTGTCCACCCGCGCCTTCACCTCGGGGTGTGCGAGGATGGCTTTGAGTTCTGATCCGAAGAGAAAAGAAGAGCCTTGCTCCGTATAAAAAAACGGCTTCACGCCAAGACGGTCTCTCGCCGCAAACAGCAGATCACGCTTTTCATCCCACACGGCAAAGGCGAAAATGCCGTTCAAACGATCCACACAATTCTCCTGCCATTCAATGTAGCTGTGCAGCAACACCTCGGTATCAGATGTCCGCTCGAACTGATGGCCCCGCGCCCGCAGCTCTTTGCGCAGATCTTCCGTGTTATACAGCTCACCATTGTAAATAATTGTGTACGTATCCCCTTTATAGGTGCATGCCATCGGCTGGCGTCCGCCTTCAATATCAACAACCGCAAGCCTTTTATGTCCGAATAAAACATGGTGCTCTCCCCAAACGTTAGAATCATCAGGCCCCCGTTTGGAAAGAGTGTCTGTCATTCTGTTCATCGTTTGTTTTTCTTGGACGAGCTGCTTTTTAAAGTCGACCCAACCCGTAATTCCACACATGTGATATCAGCTCCAATCCCGTTTCTTTCGGTATCAAATTCGTTTCTTTCAGCACCTTAGTTAGTTTATGCATCTATAGACAGATAGTTGATTTGTCCACAAAAGAGTTGTATGGGACAGGCTTGTATTGGAAAGAAAAGAGAGGAACGAAGAAAAAAGGAGAGCACTTCATTTATGAAACGAAAACAATTTCTATATAAAGATGAACAGAAATGGGAATACGGCACCATTCTGGTCGAAGACGGCATATGCTTAATCGAAAACCAAGAAGGTGAAGTGCTGCTGGCGGAAAGTCTTCAAAACAAACCGATCTGGATTCAGCGCGAAGGGAAGTGGGAGCAGGCCGATTTCCAGGACAAAATGGTTCTGATATGTTGCGGAGAAGACATCTCCCTTTCCGGCGGAGAATGCATACGCTATGAAAAATCGGTAAAACGTCCGCTTATGACGCTTCTGGATTCACTGGATGATGAAACCTTTCTCGCTTTTTTGCAGCATTTGCACAGCTTTGGTTTATCGGTATTCGATTGCGTGTTTTCTTATAATAAAGAGGTCTTTTCGAATATCTCAGAGGAACAGGGTGTTTCCTTTTATCACTTTTCAAATGATACCGCCCAATGCGCGCTGCAGCACCATTACAGCAGAGGAGCGGCTGGCGACCGGTTCGAATGGACGGCTTCCGATGGAAAACGTTCCATTATGTATTCAGCGGTCCAGCGAGGACGCAAATAAAAAAGCGGTGCTGCGGCACCGCTTTTTCTTTATTTTTCTACAACAACCTTTACAGCCTTGCTTTCTTTTTTATCCGTATCAGCTGCCGTGACGTACAGCACCGTACCGGCTTTTTGTTTTTTGATTTTTACCGTAAAGGCACCTTTTGCGTCAGCTTTACCAGAAGCGATCACTTTTTTCGATTTGTTTTTCACTTTGATCACCGCTTTGCTGTTGGCCGTGCCTTTTACTGCTGTGTCTTTCGTTTTGACAGCCTTTACTTTCGGTGTGCCGGATGGTTTTCCTTTCACGACAACCACTTGTATGGATGTTTTTGCATCGCCTTTTGAGGCTTTCACATGCAGGACTTTATCTTGTTTCTGAGTCGGGATGCTGACTTTAAATGTACCGTCTTTTCCCGCTTTGGCACTGCCGAGTTTTTTCTTGCCGTTCATCACCTCGATCAGCGTGCCTTCTTTCGCTTTTCCTCTGACGGCTGTTTGCGTGCTTTCCAGCTTATTGACCTTCACCTGTAAATCAACAGCGCTGACAGCCTGCATCACATTCAGCCGGCCGTATCCGGAATGCCAGTCAACTCCTGGAATGCGGGGAATTTCGATTGGATCGCCATTATCGTCATACATTTCCTCTTCTTCACCGTCGGCGCTTTCAAAGGAAATATCGTCCGCTGTCTTTTTCAGGAGTTCCTCTACTTCTGTTCTTTTAAGTTTCGGATTTTGCGCAAACAGCAGCCCTGCCGCAGCTGCCGCATAAGGCGTCGCCATGGACGTTCCGCTCATGTACGTCACATTTCCGTTCGGCACCAAGCTCGGGATATCAGAACCCGGCGCACTGATGTCGAGACCTTTCCCGTAGTTAGAAAAGTCTGCTGTCATATCCATGCGGTTCGTCGCTCCGACTGACATGACATATTTAGAGGAAGCTGGGTAAGATAAGGAATTGGCTCCGTCATTTCCGCTGGCTGCCGCAATCAGGACGTTTTTGTCAGCCGCGTATTTCAAAGCAAATTCAAGCACGCGGCTGTAGCCTCCGCCTAAGCTTAAGTTAATGACCTTTGCTCCTTTGTCAGCTGCGTATTTGATGCCGAGGGCAATTTGTTCAGTATCTCCGGAGCCTGTTGAATCAAGCACCTTAACCGGTATAATTTTCGCTTTGGCGTTCAGGCCAGTCATGGAATAGCCGTTATCACTTTGGGCGGCGATAATGCCGGCGACATGCGTTCCATGCCCTTGATCATCCATTGCATTGTTATTCCGTCCCACAAAATTGTGTCCCAGATCGGTTCTTACTTTCCCTTTTAAATCAGCAAGCGTACTGTCTACACCTGTGTCCACAACCGCAATCAATGTATCGTTCAGCTTGCGCTTGGACAGCAATGTGCTGGCAGGCTCATATTTGACATCTGCATTTTTGATGCCGCCGTTTTCACCATTGTTTCTAAGCGGCCACTGGTAAGAGTACTGAACGTCGTTAGACATGCTTTTGTATTCCTGAACCGGTTCAGCAAATTCTACGTTAGACATTTTGGATAATGTCGCGGCAGCGCTTTTCACACGTTTTGCGCTTGCCGTGTATGTCCCGCTTTGCTTTTGATCCTTCGGCAGTTCAAAAGAGTAGAGGTTGTCAAACAGTTTCTTTGCCTTTTTCACATTGGAAATGTCTTGTTTCGATTGCGCGCTGGCAGAAAAGCCCTTCATTTCGTTATGTACTGATGAGAGGCTTTTATTGTCTTTTACCTTAAAAATCACCTTTGTTGTCTGAACTTCGCTTTTTGCCGCCAGGCTGTTTTCAGATAAAACCGCTCCTGCCGTCTTGCCCTCAAGCTTTGTGATGTTTAATCGCTCCGCCTGTTTCTTTATATCCCCTTTCAGGAAAGACGGAACGGATTGTAAAGCTGTTTCATATAACCGATTGATTGCTTTTTGATCCTTTTCGGTTACCTTATATGCAGACGCTGCGCCATTTTCTGACACATCGTCAAACATCGGTTTTAACGTCACAAGATCTTGATAAACTTCATTTCTCTCTGTTTTATTGAGTGCGAGTTTTGCAGCAATAAATGGAGCCGCTTTGTAGTAAAGGCTTGTCAGTTCTTTGCCCTCTGCTGTTTGGCTGAGCTGCTCATCACGAATCGCTCTCAGCTTTGCCAGAATGCCTTTTCCCGATTTTTTCTGATCGACACTCATTTCCACCGGGCAGGCTTCTGCCTCTTCCAGATCTGAGGGCTGCTTTTTGGTGCCTGTATATCGAATCGTATATTTGGCTTCGGCAGCTGCTTCTGCGCTTCCTCCGTCTTCCGTTTCCTCTTCCCCAAGGTTCTCAACCTTTACATAGTAAGGGCCGCTCCATGCATAAGGAAAAACAATTTCACTCTTTCCATCCTCTGCTGTGTAGGAACGGTACATGTCAAACGTCTCATCTTTAAGCGCTTTTTCCTTGCTTGGGTAGACAGATACATTCAGAACAGCATCACTCTTAACAGTCAGTGCCATATGAGAGTCTTTCTGAATATCTGCCTTTCCAGGATTCACTTGATACCATTTCGCCTGCTCCGGTTCCTTCATGGTTCCCGTTTGTTCTTTTCCTTTTTCCAGCACACCGGCTACATCAATGGTTCCGGCAGCAGCTGCTTTGGTGCCTGGAGAAAAAAGGCTGAAGATCAGTGCGAAAATGAGCACTGCCGCCAAAAAAGAGCTGAATTTTCTTCGTTTCATGTTATCCCTCCTGTAAAATAATGAATCTTTTTGAAGAGTATCATAATTTCATAGGCCGAGATACCGCTTACAGGGAATTTTAAGGTTATTTTAAATGATTTGGAATATCAGGGAGGAACCATATAAAAAAACCCGATTCTCTTTAGAACCGGGTTCAAGCTTTTTCTATTAAAATAATCGGAATCCAATCGGCAGATGAAGACCGAGCAGCACTGTCAGCACAAGGACAATGATAAAGCCGATCCACAGTCCGCCAGTTGATTTTTCTTTTTTCTTGCGGATCAATAGCATTTCCATCAGGCCGATGGTGATAATGCCAAGCAGCATTTTTCCAGCGTATTCCCCGTTCCAGTTGGCGAAACGGACAAACAGCTCAGCACCTGTCAAAATAATTAGGATATAGAATAACCGCAGAATCATATGAGTGATTTTGGCGCCCTTCGCACTTCCTGATGAATACAGCGAGTAGCTGACGAAAAGCAGGATCAGCGCTACCACCCATGATGTAATATGCATGTGTGTCATACATGTTCCCCCTATCAGATAACATTACCCCACTTATAGTACCACGAACTTGTCCCTTGCTACAAAGATGATTCACAGAAAAAGCGGGCGGTTCCTGTGCCGCCCTCCTTATGATCAGCCGATTTGATTTGACAGCGTTCCGATGGGTTCAATCGTGATGTCGATTTGATCGCCTCGCCGCAGAAATTTCGGCGGTGTAAAGCCTTTTCCTACACCAGACGGCGTGCCGGTCGCAATGATGTCCCCCGCTTCAAGCGTCATCCCCATTGAAAGAGTTTCGATTAATTCCGCGACAGAGAAAATCATATCGCTTGCCGAGCCGGATTGGCGCAGCTCGCCGTTGACCCTCGTTTCAACCTTAAGGCGCTCTGGATCGGGAATTAACGATTTATGTACAAGCACAGGTCCCATCGGACATGTCGTATCCAGACTTTTTCCGATAAAAAACTGCTTATGTCTTTTTTGCAGATCCCGCGCCGTGATATCATTCACAATCGTATATCCGAAAATATGGTCATAAGCTTCTTCTTTTGAAATGCGGGTGCCGCTTTTTCCGATGACGACAGCAAGCTCTCCTTCGTAATCGAGCTGAGAGGTGACCTCCTCATGGCTGTTTACCGCATCACCGTGGCCAGTGACTGTTACAGGCGATTTTGTAAATACCATCGGATGCTCCGGAATGTCAGCCTCGCTGCCCATTTCAATTGCATGATCCCTATAGTTTTTGCCGATGCACATGATATTTTTTGACGGCTTAGGAATAGGCGCATGGAGCTTCACGTCAGATAATGAGTAAATAAATGATCCAAGCTCATCATTTGGTTTCTTCGCCCACTCGGCCAGCTGCCTTGCATGCGCAACAAATTTATCCCCTTCTGCGATACACTCAATCAGCGAACCCGGAATCGTCTCAAGTTCAAACAGTTTTTTTTCAGCCCTTTGCAAGTCCATAATTTTGTCATCTTCAATGATCAGGCCGACAAACATTCGGTTGTAAAGTTCCCCTGTCGCAAATTTCATGTTATTCCTCCATCATCTTTTAAATCAGAGTTCTACTTCAAGTTATTCTCTGTCGAATGCCGAAATTCCTTTTTATCAAATGCGTGTTTTCATTCCCGTTTCGGGACTGGCTCGCTGTACATATCATACAAATGGCTTCTGAGGAGGAGGAAAGAATATGGAAAGAATACATTTATTTTTTCGTCGGCAGCAGCTTAACAGAACGGGGACTGCCAAAGGACTGATGATGACAGACAGAATCGTTTCTCCCATTCTTCTCACACAGCGTGACAGCCTGCAAAAGGCGTCCTATGAAATAAACTGTGATCAGTCTCCGCTCGGTGAAAAAAAGTTTTATCTGAATGCGGAACAAGATGATCCTTCACTGATGCGGCGCAGGCTTGCTTATTGTTTTTTTCATCAAATCGGCGTCGCTTCCCAGGATGCTTCTTACATCTTTCTGATCATCAATGGCCAAAGGGAAGGCATTTATTTAAAAATTGATGGGCTCGATGAGAATCGCCGGCTTCCGAAAGGAGCCATTTATGAAGTGAAGGATACCGATCCGAGGGTTCCGCTGTCTGTTTTCAAACACGAAGCTTCCATTGAAAACAGACAGCGCACCGCATACTTACGTGAATTTCTCACGCTGATCTGTAAAGCGGAGGATGACGAATTTGCCGAACGAATTAAAATGTATCTTGATGTAAAGCTGTTTTTCCTGTGGCTGATCGGCAGCGCCTGCACCCGCCAAGCCTTTTATTACGGCTTTTGTTTGAACGAGGCCGGCCGCTTTCACATCGCTCCAATGGAAACAAAAGCGCTTGCCGCATACGGATTTACAGAAGAAGACCCTCTATTGACAAACGGCCGTACACTTGCGTCAAGACTTCTCTCCATCCCAGCTTTCCGGGCACAATATCACGCGCTAATGAAAAACGTGCTGAGCCGGGAGTTTACGATTGACCGTCTGTCTCCGTTTATCAGGGACTGGCATTTTGACATTTGTCAAAGAGCAAGCGATGATCCGCATATGAAAAAAAGCCCCTTACAATTAGAGAAGGAGCAAGCAAATATCCTGCGCGAAATCGAAGAGCGGCAGGACTTTTTACAAGTACACCTGGCGAGACTATAGTCCTTTCTCCACCAGAGCAAGTCAAAAAGACCGCAGCAAAAATTGTCGCTTTTTTAGTCAAATTGACGAAAGGCAACCTTTTCAGCCAAAATAGGTTATACTATCTATATCCAGTATGCATCAAAATAAAATCTAGAATTGGAGATTGTTTCATGAATACAAAAATTGAAGAAATGAGAGTTATGCTAATTGAAACAGCACAAAAATACGGTATGAATTCGAAAGAAACGATTCAATGCAGCCAAGAGCTGGACAGTCTGCTCAATATTCGAATTAAAGAAGAAATCACCTCTTGGGGGCAAAACGCCCGTGTGTGATCATATGATATGTATTTAAAGGCTTCCCGCCTCACCCGCCGCTATTGCTCATCAACATCCTGAGACATGCTTCAGGTCGAGAATTTGCCGCCCGAAAACAACATGTTGAACAATACAGCAGACCCTTTCTGGATCAGCATGAAACATCACGGCAGATAACACTCCAGCAGCACGAATTACTCCGAAAGACATTTCCTGTACCTCTTTTGCACATACACCAACGCAAAACAATATACAATCACGCAGGCGGACAGCGGCAGCATCGCCGCATTCCGCTTGGCCATAGACAATACCCAGCTTCTGAAATGTTTAAACCTTCATCTGGAAAAAATAAACGGATTTTTTTAAAATCTCTCCGGCATGTCCCCATTTAATTTTCTCTCACACAAATGTGCGTTTGTCATAAGCTATCGTGAATAGCCCAGCACAAACAAATCTTGTCCTTACTTCACCTGCCTTTTTTCAATTTTACAACAAAGGATGTGCTCGTATGCCGGCAATTGTCGGAGCGTTTAAAATTAATGCGGTCGGTACGAGCGGAGTCGTTCATATCGGAGACTGCATTACCATTTCTCCTCAAGCCGAGGTCAGAACGTTTGCCGGGGCAGGCAGCTTTAATACCGGTGACAGTCTGAAGGTGATGAATTATAAAAACGCAACGAATGTGTACGACAATGATGTGGTTGATCAGCCGATCGCAGGCAATGCGTAAAGGAGCGGTGCTTCATGAATTTTTATATCAATCAAACCATCCAAATTAACTATCTCCGGCTGGAATCAATCAGCAACTCCTCCATACTGCAAATCGGGAGCGCCGGATCTATTAAGTCTCTTTCAAACTTGTATAATACGGGCAGCTATGTGGAACCCGCACCTGAGGTTTCCGCTTCGGGGGAACAGGTTGAATCGGAAGGGCCCGATACAGGATCATTGGTGCCGCTCCAGCCCCCTGGCCGTTAATAATAAGATGAGAGGTGAAAGAACATGTATGATCAATCCATTTCCTCTTACTTGCAAAATTTGAATTCCTTCGTTCAGCAGCAGGCGCTGCATATTCAGCAGCTCGAACGCCAGCTGAAAGAGATGCAAACTGAAATGAATACGATGAAACAGCGGCCGGCCACAACCATTGAGCGTGTGGAATATAAATTTGATCAGCTGAAAATCGAACGGCTCGACGGCACGCTGAATATCGGTTTAAATCCGACAGACCCGAACAGCGTTCAGAACTTTGAAGTGAGCCAGACTACACCGGAAATCGGAATGATGCAGCAGGAAGAGAGCGCACAGCTCATGCAGCAAATCCGGCAGAACGTCGACATGTACTTAACCGAGGAAATCCCGGCTGTTTTGGAGCAGCTAGAAAACCAATATGACAGCAGGCTTGACGACACAAATCGGCTTCATGTAATTGAGGACATCAGAAAACAAATAGACAGCAGGATTCACTATTATATGTCCCATATCAAAAAAGAAGAAAACACGCCTCCCAAACAATATGCGGAACATATCGCTGAGCATGTGAAGCGTGACGTGATCCGTGCTGTGGAACATTTTCTCGAACATATCCCCTCCGAGATGAAAGGAGATGAGCAAGCATGATCTTTACCGTCGTCAACCGCAGCCTGGAAGTCGGAGATATCCGAATGAACGGTGTATCCAGTTCCTCTGTTTTCCAAATTGGAGACGCAGAATCCATCTATTTATCGTCTATTTTCGATACGCCGCCTGAATCTCTTATTATCGGTCCGTTTGCTCCGCTGCCGTCGAATCATGCTTAAGCGTATATCACGCATCAGACAGATTAAATTTAACTCGCTCGGAATATCAAGCGTATTTCAAGCAGGCGATACAAACGAAATTGATATGAAAATAAAAGTGCTCGCTGTTCAGCGCTCGCTTTCAACGTTTTATGAAAATGAGGGCTCATTTAACAGAAAGGAGTACCCTATTTTTGATCAGCACGCTGTGAAGCTTCTTCCGGAAACGGGCGTGCAAACCGCTTTTTGCCATGAAGTGCCTGTCATCCATGTCCGCAACATCAAAATTCAAGGGGTCTCATCCTCTTCCGTCTTTCACGCAGGCTCAGCTTCGGTCGTACGCGGCGACGCGCGGATTAAACATATCCGTCAGATTCTGCCTCCAAACTCACAATCGTCCGGCACGGGCATATAATAAACAGAGACTTCTATAAAGGGTGTCGTCTATGCCAGCAATTGTCGGGCCTATAGCTATCAATTCCATATCGGGTGGAGTCGTGAACTTTGGTGATTCCTTTTACCTTTCTCCGAAAAGCTCTTCAAAATCTGCGCTCGGTTCGGGAGCAGGAAACACGGGAGATTTCCTTCTTTTAAACAACGTAGTCAACGCGACAAATTATATAGACCCCGATGTCAGCGATCAGGATATGGTTGGAAACGGATAAAAAGCAGCCGCTCTGCAAAGAGAGGGCTGCTTTTTATTTTTTCTTTTTCCGTTCATTGGACTTCTTTATTTTAATCAGCTTTTCAGGCGGCTGTTTTTTGATCCATTTAACAAACCGGGCAAGCTGCGGATCGTTTCTGAGCGCTTCTATTCCGGACAGTCGAACTGCCAGCTCCTGATTTGTATACAAGGCGTGGATCTGTTTATGGCAAGGGATGCAAAGCATCGCAGTCGGCAGGAACGTTCCGCCTTCTTCCTTCGGTGTGAGGTGGTGCTCTGTCAGCTGGACATCGCTCCGGCCGCATAGCTCACATATCCCGACAGTCTGTTTTGCCACATCCGCGTCCCCCTTACATCATCTCAAGTGTTACCCTTGTGCCGCGTCCGCTAGGTTCAGCCGGATGTACGATCAGCTTTTTCGGAAGCCGCGCCCGCAGTTCCTGCACATGGCTGATCACGCCGACAGACAGATTGTCTGACTGCAGTTTTTCCAAGGCGGTGACAACCGTATCAAGCAGATCTTGGTCAAGCGTTCCAAACCCTTCATCCAAGAAAAAGAACTGAAGCGGGTATTCACCGCGAAGCTGAATCTGCGCAGAAAGTGCGAGAGCAAGAGAAAGCGAGGTAAGGAAGGTCTCCCCTCCTGACAAGCTTGATACCGGGCGCTTAACACCTCCATTGGCATCATCCCGCATCACAAATCCGCCTTCTGAATCCACTTCAATGGCATAACGCTGTCTTGTCAGCACGCCGAGCCGTGCTGACGCATCCCGTGCAACACTTTCAAGCTGTTCCTCAGCTAAAAATTCAACGAACGTATTGCCTTTAAACACCGCTTGAAGCTTGTCCAGCCTGTCGATATGGGTCTGCCATTTTTTCAGCTCAGCTTCAATTTCATTGAAACGTTTGTGATGGTCGCGGATCACAGCCAGCGCTTTGGCCGCCGCTCCTTTTTCTTCCATAGCAGTCCCAAATGCCTCCTCGGCTTCTTTTAAGGACGTGACGGTTTCGTTCCATTCACTTTCGGATAAGGATCTGCCGGCGAGCTTATCAGACACACGTTTTAAGTTTGCGGCATTTTGCTTACATTTATCCAGAAACTGGTCAATGCTGCCTTTGATCTTTTCAAGCTCATCGGCTGGGATGAGACTGCGCTCCACCTCGTCAGCCCGGACAAAGCTGGTGCTTTTCGCATGTTCAAGCCAATCCGCTTCCGCTTTTTTCAACCTTTCTTCCGCTTCCTTAAGCGTATGCTCGCTTGCTGAAGCGCGGCTTTTTGCCTGATTGAGCATCATTTGGGCGCTTTGCAGCTCTTCATATAGAGATTGTTCTTTTTCCTTTAAACATTTCAGATCCTGCTGAACTGAGCGGAGCTTCGTTTGGATGGAATCCTCTTTTACATAGTCTCCGAGTTCCTGCTTATAATCAGCTACGACGCCCTTCGTACGTTCTGCGGCATAGTGAAGCTCCAGTTTTTCCCTTTCAAGCTGATGGCTCGATTCCCGCAGCCGCTCTTTTTGTGACTCATGCTCAGAAAGAAAAGCGATACTGCGTTCAATTCGTTTCTCGCACTCTTCCGCGGCCCGATCCTTTTCTTCAATGGCTTGCTGCCATTTTTCCGCTTCATCCAGGGATTGGCCTTCAAATGCTTCATGAAACATCTTCTGCTGGCTGTCCATCGAGGACTGAAGCTCTGCGATCATGCTGCCAATACGGTCAGCCTCTCTTTTTTCAAAACTCATTCTTTCATTAAGCTGCTCGACTTTTTTTAATGATTCCTGATATGCGCCAATCATTTGGGTCATTCGTGTTTTGACTGACAGGATGTCCTGTTTGATTTGCTTCCATTCAATTTTTGCGGCATGAAAAGCTTCCTGCACCGGCTGATTCTCGCAGGAAGCAGCTGCCTCAAGAGTCGGCGCTTGAATCGATTTCAAAAACGGACACTGCTCGAGAAAGCGGGCGGACTGCTCTTCAAGTGTGATTTTGGCAGAAAGAATCTCCTGACTGAGCGCCGCCGCTTCTGACAGCAAATCTTCTGTCTGTTTGATTTCTGCTTCAACGTTGCGATCCGGCTCATATGTCCCATGTGCTGAGGCAGACGGATCATGATCGGTTGAACCGCAGACCGGGCAAGGTTTTCCGGCAATCAATTTTTCCGATAACTCCTTGGTAAGTGCCGCCATTCTTGCTTTCTCACGCTGAGTATGAAGTGTGTTTTGTCGCTGTTTTGCCTGATCAGCAGTACGCGTAAGGGATCGTTCCGTCTCGCAGACCATATGATACACAGCTTGCACAGCCTCATATGCCTGTATGATTTTATTTTCTTCCGCTTCAGCCTTTTGAACGAGTGTGTTCTTTTCCTCATTCATCTTCTGTAATACAAGGTTCAATGCGTCAATGCGTTTTTTCTCTTTTGCCAGCTGCTCCTCAGTCTGTCTGATCCGCAAAGCCATTTCAGCGGCCTGCTGGCAGCTTTTCCGCTCATCAGTGGTTACCTGCAAGGTTTTGAGCTGCTGTTTTAATTCCGTCTGTCTGTTTTGTCCCCTTGTAAGACGGTCAGTTACGGTTTCTAATTCCTTCATGACAGATTGAAGATTTTCGGCCTTCTGCTGAAGTTCAGCCTGTTTGCGCTCTGCCTCCTGCTGGGCCTCTCTCAATTTGATTTCGATCTCCTGCAAGCGGAAGAGCTGTTCCTGCTCAGCTAAAAGCTCTGGCTCTTTCTCGCTTTTATGGCGGCGCCACGCTTCATATTCTCCATTCTTTTGCTGAAAGAAAGCGGTGCGTTCTGTTAAATCCTTTTGGGCAAGCACTTCTTCCCTCGCGGCCTTCTCCTCATGCTGTACCGCTTCCAAGTATCGGTCCGCATACGGCTTTAAAGCGACTGCTGTTTCCGCTTCCGCCAGGCGTTTTTGCATGCTGCCGACATGCGGTTCTTTCTCTTCAAGCTGCTTTTTCTCTGCTTCATAAACGATTTTTTCCTTTTGGACATTCCAGATCTCTTGATGCTCCGCAAACCGTTCTTTTATTTGATCACGATTTTTTCTCACTGATTCCAGTTTGGCTTCCGCTTGTTCAACCGCTTGTTCAGCTTGTTCAACCGCTTCTGAACTCGCCTCGCCGAGACCCGATTGCTCTGCAAGCATTTCGTTTTTTCTCGCATTGGCTTCCTGCGCCTGCCGTCTCAGCTTTTTCACAAGGCGGTCTCCATACTGTTCCAAATTGAATAAACGCTGAAGCATATGCCTGCGTTCCGCCCCTTTTAAGGAAAGAAATTCAGCAAACTTCCCTTGCGGCAGCACAACCGCTCTCGTAAAGTCGTCGATGGTCAGCCCCAAGAGCTCCTCGACTCTTTTGTTCACTTCATTGGCCTTATCAGCAAGCACAGTTTGCTCATCCTTGATCTCGATGAAACGGCAAAGCGCTGTTTTCACTTTCATTTCATCCGTTCTCTTAAACACACGCTCGACTTTGTAAGAGGTTTGATGATTGGTCTGAAGCGCAAAGGTAAAGGAAACAGTCAGCGAATCTTCCGCATGGTTTAAGATCCCGTGCGTATTGTTCGCCGCCCGCTCTACCTTTCCGTATAAAGCAAGGGTCATCGCATCAAGGATCGAGGATTTACCGCTTCCTGTCGGCCCGAAAATACCGAAGACACCCGCACCGGAAAGGCTGTCAAAATCTATCGTCTGCTCCTCCCTAAAGCTGTGGAGCCCTTTTATCGTTAAGGCGATCGGCTTCATCTTGCTTCCTCCTCATCTTCTGCGCCTGATGCAAGCTCTAAAAACAGCTTCACCATTTCATCATCCGGCACTGCGCCGCCTGTCTGTTTTTCATAAAATTTCTTAAAACGGTCTTCGATGGACACATGCTTAACCTCGATCCGTTCGCGCTCACTATTTTGTTCTTCAAAGAGCGGCCTGATATGGATAAAGCCCGGATGTGCTTTTCGCAGTCTGTGAATGTCTTCAAGTGACAGCTGGTCCGTCACACGGATTTCAAGATCAATCCAGGCATTCTGATCCCTGCCTTCATCGAGCCAGCTGTATACCTCGCTTAAACCATTTTGCGCTTTCCATTTCACGAGAGACTTGCCGCTTGATAATAAAACCTCATGCCATGAGGCCTCTTCGCCAGGCTTTGCGTCTACAATGGTCACCGATTTGGCGTAGCCTGCCTCAGAAAAGCTGTAGGCCAGCGGAGATCCAGAATACCGCGCAAGCGTTCGCGCCCGTTTAATCGTTTGCGGCCGATGCAAATGGCCAAGCGCCACGTAAGCGGCATCCGCCGGCAGGCTTTCAGCGGCCACCGTATAAGCGCCGCCGACTTCAATCGGCCGCTCCGAGTCCGTTTGGTTGCCGCCCGCAACATAAATATGGCTGGCGGCAATCTTTACGGCGTCTTTTCGGAAGCGGCTTGTAATCTGTTCAAACGCCTGCCTGATTTTCACATCATAGTGATCACGGAGAAGTTTCTCATCAAATGTATCGGAAAGAACTTCATTTAACCGTGCCTCAGACGGATATGCCAGCGCTCCGACAGCCAAAAGCTCACCTGCTGAAGGCACTTCTATATGAAGCGGTTCAGTTGTCGGATAGCCGATTAAATAAATGCCGTTCTCATGTGTCAGCGGTGAAGCAGCGGACAATCTGTCAGGATTATCATGGTTTCCGGCAATGACAACGATCGGGCGCTTTCCTCTGTCACTGAGAGCGGACAGGCTTTCATAAAATAACTGCTCGGCTAAAGCCGGCGGGTTCACGGTATCAAACGCGTCTCCCGCCATCACAATAGCATCGATCTGCTCTTCCTTTACGATTGTATTCAGTTCGTCCAATACATCCGCCTGTTCACTCAGCCTGCTTCTTCCTTCAAGGGTTTTTCCTAGATGCCAGTCAGCCGTATGTAAAATCCGCAAATGCGTTCACCTCTCTTTTGTATAGAAAACGAGATCCGCTCCGTCTGAATTCCCGGAGCTTATGGATCTCGTTATAAAGTCAGAATGTGCCCTCCGTCAAAGAAATAAAGCGCACACCCTCTTACCTTCGTTTGAGCAATTTGTTCAACGGCCCTTGTGTACAGCTTAATTTGCGTTTCATATCTCTTTTTCAGGATCGGGGCTGCTCCTTCAAAGCCGTGCTGGAATTTACCCTCAATTCGGTCTGTTTTATAGTCCAGCAAATATAAGCCATCCTCTGTTTCGTAGAGACAATCGATGATCCCCTGCACCAATAGCGGCTCATCCGCCTCTTTCGCATCAGGATAAATCTCTTTTGCCGGAAGCGCCAAACTGAATGGAACTTCGCGGTTCTTCCATTTAGCGCCGATCAGTTTTTCGCCAATTTCCGTATGGAAAAATTGAACGATTTCCTCGATATTGATAGCGGATTGCTGTTCTTCGGTGAGCAGCTCTTTTTCATAAAGATGCTGCACTGTCCGCTCCGCTTCTTCTATCGTCGGCACATGTGTCAGCGGAATATGCTGCATGACCGTATGCATAGCTGTTCCTTTTTCTGCTGCTGTCAGGCCTTTTTTCATCATGAAAGCCGGGCGTCTGTACAGAATGCTTCCATCAGCCGGTTTAACGGGCGCCCGTCCGCTGTATTCGTCTTCGTACTCTCTTCTTCTCTTAATCTCAGAAACAGACTGCTTCGTGCGAATTTGTGTCACCTCGCGATGCGAATACTTCCAGGCCAGCCGCTCCCGAGCTTTTTCCTCAAATGCAAACGGGCCGGGAACCGGTTCACCACGGCGGATCGCTTCAAGACGTTCGCTTTTTTCTTCCAGTCTCTCTTCCAGCTCATCATCAAGCAGATCATATGAATGAATCATTTGAATAGCAAAGCGGGCCGGATGGCCTGATATATCAGAAACCGCTGCCGTACCGCCCTCAGCTAAAGACTCCAAGTCTCTGTGTCTGACAAGAGCTGGTCCGATGAAATCCAAATACGTTTTCGCCTGATAGCGGTCAAATTCCGGCAGAAGCCAGTCAGCTTGGGACGCGGATGCCTGCCATTTTGCCAGCTGTTTCTGATGATCCTTGCATGAGCCTACAAGAAACAGCTTTTCCTTTGCCCTCGTTAAAGCAACATAGAGGACACGCAATTCCTCAGACAGCAGTTCCCTGCGCATTTTTTTCTTCATCGCGATGAGTGGAAGCGTCGGATAGCTGATGCGCCATTCAGGATGGATAAATTTCGTGCCAAACCCAAGCTCCTTGTCCAGCAGGTAGGATTTGTTGAGATCCATCATGTTGAAATTCCGGCCGAGTCCCGCTGTGAAGACGACTGGAAATTCGAGCCCTTTGCTGCTGTGAATCGTCATTAAACGGACAACATCCTCCTGTTCGCTTAACGCTCTCGCCGTTCCCAGGTCATCACCGCGTTCCTGCATGCGTTCGATAAACCTCAAGAAGCGAAACAGGCCGCGAAATGCCGTCGATTCATATTGGCGCGCCCGGTCATAAAGGACACGCAAGTTAGCCTGGCGCTGTTTTCCGCCCGGCATCCCGCCGACATAATCCATATATTTTGTGTCGCGGTACACTTCCCAGATCAGCTCGGACACCGAATGGTTTTTCGAAAAAGCGCGCCACTTTTGCAAATGTCCGTAAAACGTTTGCAGCTTTTGATAGAGCTCATCGTTTCGGTCGCCGGCTGCCAGATAGTCTTTCATTGCTTCATAGTACGGCGCCTTTTTGTTTTCAAGCCGAATCAAAGACAGCTCGTTCTCGTCAGCACCGACAATCGGTGAACGCAGAACGGAAGCAAGCGGAATATCCTGATACGGGTTATCAATCACCTTCAGGACAGAAAGCACCACAGACACTTCCACCGCCTCAAAGTAGCCTGATGTTAAATTGGCGTAAACCGGTATGCCCTGAGCTCTCAGTTCCTCCATGATTTGCGGCGCCCACGGCATCGATCGCAGCAAAATCACGATATCGCGGTATTGAATATTGCGGTGTGTCTTCGTTTTCCCGTCATATACTTTAAATGGCGATGAGATCAGCTTGCGTATTTCTTTAGCGATCGCTTTAGCTTCGAACTGCACCGTTTCCAGCTCTTCCGCTTCCTCGCCTGCGTCCGCCTCCTCTGACTTGTCAATCAGCAGCAGCTCTGTTTCCGTTTCGTTGTTTTCCGGATACGCCGCTCCGAGTTTCAGCTCAGCCTGTTCATCATAATCGACCTCGCCGATTTTGCCGCCCATCAGCTGTTTGAACAAGAAGTTTGTGCTGTCTAAAATATCAGCCCTGCTTCGAAAGTTTTTGTTCAAGTCGATTTTCCGGCCAGTACCTTCTCCGCTCTCTGTAAACCGTTTGTACTTTGAAAGAAAAAGAAGCGGCTCCGCAAGCCTGAATCGATAAATCGACTGTTTGACATCTCCTACCATAAACAGGTTGCCTGTCTCTTCCGGCCCGCTTGTGACGAGCTGAAGAATGGATTCTTGCACCA
This sequence comes from Bacillus sp. 7705b, assembly GCF_002289525.1. Classification (NCBI taxonomy): domain Bacteria; kingdom Bacillati; phylum Bacillota; class Bacilli; order Caryophanales; family Bacillaceae; genus Bacillus; species Bacillus sp. 7705b. The sequence goes on from NZ_NSDH01000023.1 coordinate 61,875, forward strand.
GGTTGGTATCCTGATATTCATCGACAAGCACCTCATGAAACTGCTCTTGATAAAATCTAGCCGCCTCACTCGGCTCACGTTCGCCTTTTTCATTCACAGCGGTCAAGATGGACAGGCAATAATGCTCCAAATCAGAAAAATCGATAAGCGATTTCTCCTGCTTCGCGGCTTCAAACCGTTTCCCGTAGCTGATAACAAGCTGGACGAGTGTTTCAATGACAGGCTCCATGTCAGCCAAACTTTTTACATGCTGCTCCGGGCTTCTGGTGAAGTAATCGGTTTTAAGTTTTTCAAGCAGTTTTTTTGCGCCATTTCGTAAGTCTGTCGCTTCATCAAGCAAGACGGGATCAAACTCATCCCCCTTCACCGCTTTTGCACGCTTAAAGGAGACAGCGGGCACGCGTTGATAAAGTTCATTGAAGTCATCCTGATGCTGAATCAGGTCATCAATCTGCGCGAGATCATCGAGAAAATTTTCAGCGCGCGGCGCAGGTCCGCCCGGCGCTTTTGTCAGCTCAAGGGCACGCTGCAGCTTTTCCTTTGCTCCGTCCAGCACCATCGCAATATCTTCTTTGACATACGGATAAAACGGCAGTTCCTCGATCGCGCTCTTTTCTGTTACATCATACAAATGAACAAAGCTTTTCAGCCATGTCTCCGGATCAGGATGGGAACGGGAATACTCGTACACCTGTTTCACGAGATATTGCAGATCTAAGTCATGCCGGTCAGTCGTGTAGCGGTCGACAAGCTCAAAGAACGCCTTATCACCCTTTGCATATTCATCCTCAAACAGCTCATCAAGCACCTCGTCCCCGAGAAGCTCGCCTTCTGTCTGATCAGCAATCCGAAAGCCCGGATCAAGATCAATCAGGTAGTAATATTTTTTCAGCACCTGCAGGCAAAACGAATGAAGCGTTGAAATGCTGGCCCGGTTTAACAGCGACAGCTGGCGTCGGATATGCAGTGATCCTGGGCGTTTCACCAGCTCTTTTTCCAGTGCATCCGCGATCCGGTGTTTCATCTCTGCCGCTGAGGCGTTTGTAAAGGTGACAACGAGAAGCCGGTCTACATCAATCGGATTTTCTTCCGCCGTGATTTTCCGGATCATTCTTTCGACAAGAACAGCGGTTTTACCGGAGCCTGCCGCCGCTGCCACAAGGATATCCTGGCCGGTTGAGACGATGGCATTCCACTGGTCATCTGTCCATGTACTGTCTGCCGGTTTAGGAATGTTCATTGCCATCAGCCTCCTTCTTTATCCAATCAAGTACCGTCTTGTCCTTTTCGGCCTTTAACAGACGATACTCGTTTTCTTCTAATGATTCATCAAATTGGCATACTGATTTGAACGCACAGTATGTGCAAGGCGTCTTGTTCTTCATTTTATACGGCTCAATGGATACGCGCCCGTCAGTGATTTGCTCGCCTGCTTCTTGGAAGGTGCGGCGCACATGCTTCGTCAACAGCTCAAATTCTTTTTCACCGACTGCCGCTGAATCCGATCTGAGTGAGCCGTCTTTCTTCAGGCCCGCATTGATGATATTTGATCTTCCTTCTTGAAGGGTTGTATCCATGAGGCGAATCGCTTCCTGATCACCGAGGAGGAGGCCCTTCATCTTAAATTTCTTAAAAATTTCCTGTTCAATTTCATCAAGTCCGAGCGGAAGATTCGATTGGATCATCGGGTCATGAATATGGAAATACAGCACTCCGGCCGGCGTAGCTTTCATTCCTAGCCAGTCTAACGAATGTGTAATCGATAAATCCAGATACGTCAGCATTTGCAGCGCAAGTCCGTAATACACTTCCGCCAAGTCAAGGCCTTTATCGCTGGATTTATAGTCGACAATTCGGAGGAGCAGGCCTTTAGAGCTTTCCGCTTTATCCACGCGGTCAATCCGCCCGACGAGCTCCATCGTACAGCCGTTTCTCAGCTTAAAGGTAAGCGGCGGGAGCGGGCCCTTTCCGCCAAAGCCCAATTCAAGGCCGATCGGCACGAATCCGCTCGCTTTTGCATGCTCGCTTAAAATGCCGGATACGCGTGTCACAATTTTTTGCAGTTTTTCCTTCACGTAATAATGTCTGTTTGAACTGAGCAGAATTTCTTTTTGCAGTTTCGGCGCCAGCCGCTCGACCGCATCATAAGAAAACAGCTCGCACTGCTCCTTCGTTAGGTCGCGCCAATCTATTTTTTGCTCACGAAGCCGGTCTGAAATCAGTTTTAAGCTGGAGTGAAACAGCTGCCCGATATCCGGTGCTTCAAGCTTGAAAAATTGACGTTCCTTCAGATGCAGCCCGTGGGACGCAAAATGAGAGAACGGACAAGCGTTAAAGGTTTCCATCCTCGACACACTCCCTTGAATGCGTTCACCATAGAGCTGTCTCGATACAGAGCGTTCAAGCTGCTTGACTTCATTTCGGAAAAACAGGCTTGAGAAAAGCTTTTTCGACTCCAGCCTGTCAGGTGCATTCATCAGCGCATTGTACGCGCTCCACCAGACATCGCTGATCTCATATTCCCTCGTCCATAACCTGAGCTGGCTAGCGGTGTATGATTGTGCCACGCTTTTATTGACAAGGTACATAAGCTGTTCCTCATCGCTGACCTGCTCCGGTTCATTTGTCAATAGACGCTCACGATGCTGCGGAAACAGTTCTTCCAGCCGCTTGATTACAATCGACGGCAAAAGCGTTTTCCCTTCCGCATCAGCAATCGGATACGTCACATAAAGGCGGTCAGACGGGCTTGAAAGCGCCATATAGATGAGGAAATGCTCATCAAGCAGACGCTCCCGCCCGCCGGAGGAAAGCTCAATACCTATCGTCTTCAGCCACTCACGATCATCATCCGACAGCACCCCGTTTTCGTCAGGGCGAGCCGGCAGGACGCCGTCGTTTGCCCCGATCACAAAGGTGCATGAGGTGCCGTATATTCTGGACAAATCCATATTGCCGACAAACACCTGATCAAGCGCCGGAGGGATGAGAGAGAATGTCAGCGACTCTGCACCGGTCTCCATCATTTGCTGAAACAAATCGAGAGAAATGTCATCTTCGCCCATCATTTCCACAAACTCCTCAAGCAGCTGAATGACTGCATCCCACGCCTGCTGGTGCTGCTGTGCTTCAATGATTCTGCCGTCTTCCTCAGCCCGCTGTCTTTCCTGATCCAGCTTCAGCGGCACATCTGTCTCTTCTAAATAACGGTAAAGCGCCTCCGCCTTCTCTTGAACCGTTTTTGCTTTTTTCATTCGTTTCTGCAGCTGGAACAGCGGCGGAACAATCCAATCGCGCGTGTCATTCAGCATGTTTTCCATTTCGATTTCTTGATCGGTCTGCGCAAATTCATCATCTAACGACACAAAACGTCTGTAATGGAAACGGTCACCCTTTGTCCAGCGATCGCCTTTGATCCCGTAAGCGATACAGTAATTCTCCAGCTGATCAACCTGCTCTCTTACCTTGGCCTTCGGCTGGTTAAGCGGGAATAACAGTTCGGTTTTCACGCAGCGGAACACCGCTTCATAACGCCAATTTCCCTTTAATACGTCAAGGCTTGACCGGATAAATTCTACTAACGGGTGGTTCAGCATAGATGTTTTCCCGTCAATAAAATAAGGAATCTCGTAATCTGCAAATACTTCCTTGACCATATCCTTATAGTCTTCCGGCTGACGCGCTAGAATCGCCATATCCTTGTAACGGTAGCCCTTCTCTCTGACAAGGCTGTGGATTTCCCGGGCAATACCTTCCAGCTCTGCTCGTCTGTTTGCGGCCTGCATCACGGTAAAAGCCTCTTGTTTCTCAGCAAACGGAATAACCGGACGCGCTTCATACTGTGCTTCTAAATGGGCTAATTCCGGTGCGCGCTTGTGCCGCTTTGATTCATCAAGCTCTTTATAGGTGATGTCCAGATTCAGTTCCTTTGCCGTCTGGTGGAGGCGATAATACGTTTTTCCCGTCATTCTGAACAAATCAAGTTCCTGCGGCTCCCCCTCATGTGACGGCTTGTCCGCTGTGAGTGAAAACGTGATATGCTCTGCCTGAAGCATAAGCTGCTCTAACACCCTGAATTCCTGCGGTGTAAACTGATAAAAGCCGTCTACATAGACATGTGCCCCTTTCAAATCTTCCGCCTGCGGGATATGCTCTGCCAATAGTGTCAAATAATCCTCAGAATGAAGATACTGATCCTCAAGGCTTTTTTCCATCTGCTGGTACAGGATCGATAAATCATGAAGCTTTTCAGATAAAATACGTTCCCCCCGATACTCGGAAGCTGTTCCGCTATCCGCCATCCGTCGAATATCTTCCGGTTCCAGACAGTATCTCTTAAACTCAGTCAGCATCCGTTCTACCTGTGCGGTAAAACCGCTTTTATCACTTGCTTTTTGATAGACTTTAAACTCCTGTTTGTGCTCTTCAATGAGCTTCCGCAGGAGCATCTGTACGCCCGTGCTCGTAAGAAACGGCCTGCTCATTCCTCCCGTATGCTGGAGGACGCGCCAGGCCAGTCGTGAAAAGCTGAAGACTTGAGCACGAATCATGCCGCCCGTATCAGGCGTTTTAGCAAGCTCGTATTCCATTAAAAACGTCATTTGATCCGGGACTAGAAAAATGATCGGTTTCCCGAATGGAGCCCGGCGCAGTTCATCTTGAATGCTGTCGATGATCAGCTTCGTTTTTCCACTCCCGGACCTGCCTACTAAAAACTCTGCTCCCAAATTAGAAGACCCCTCTCTTTTTATCTGTTTATATTTTATCGAACATTGACGAAAATGACCAATCTGATCTATTGGTAAAAACGGCCTTTTCACTTATGAGAAGCTGAATTTCTCCGCACATGTTTTCTGGCCTCACATATACTTTTACAGAAGCCCAATTCCTTAAGAATGGAGTTGAACCCCTTGTATTACAGCTATTTTCCTTATCCAGCGCAATATCGGGAAGACCCTGTTTTGATTCAAAATCTCCAGAAAGCCATCAACGGAGAATTCAGTGCGGTTCAATGCTACCGCAGGCTTGCTGAACTTGCCCACCCTGCCGATGTCAGAAAACAAATTGAAGAAATCAGGCGCGATGAGATCCGCCATCTCCGTAATTTCTCCTCATTATACGGAGCCATTACAGGCAAACATATTATGCCGAAACAAACAGAGAAATGTCCGGACACTTTTACAAGAGGACTTGATGCCGCTTTTAAAGATGAACAGAAAACCGTTGACTTTTACTTACGCGCAGCTGAGGAAACCTCAAATGTAAAGGCAAAGGGTATCTTTACGCGCGCCGCACGAGATGAACAAAATCATGCTGTCTGGTTTTTATACTATTTGATGGATCGCTAGCACCCGATTTAGATCGACACGATCAGATTATATTTACACCCTCTCCCCCTAAAACACACTCCACTGTTTTTCTTAACCTCAGCCGGGAAACATAAAATCATACACGAACATATGAGGGGGAATCAAGCATGCAGCAAACCATTGAAGCTTGTATCGAATGTATGGAGGCTTGCAACCATTGTTTTACAAAATGTTTGGAAGAAAGTGCGCACCACGATCTGAGCGGCTGCATCCGGCTTGACAGGGAATGTGCGGATATTTGCGCGCTGGCAGTGAAAGCCATGCAAACGGACAGCCCCTTTATGAAAGAAATTTGCGCACTTTGCGCCGATATTTGTGAAGCCTGCGGCACTGAATGCGAAAAGCATGATCATGATCATTGCCAAGCGTGCGCGACGTCTTGCTTTGCCTGCGCCGATCACTGCCGCAAAATGGCTGCGTAACGAAGCATGAGAGGGGTCAAATGAGAGCCCTCTTCACTCTTTTGACAGCCATACAGAGTAAAAATCAATCCACCCCTCTTCATCGAGCATCAGACCCTCAACAGTTTCACTCGATGCAACCTCAAGCACATTTTGATACAGCGGAATCGCGCTGACATCGCCTATAAGCTGACGGTCAATTTGTTTTACTATATTCATTCTGGAAGACCGGTCGGGCAATGAAAAAAACCGTTCTATCATTTCTGAAAATGTCCGTTTCTGTTCATTTGAAAGATGCTGATGCAAAAAGCTGTTCTCCGAAAGCAGCAAATGCAAAAAACCAAACTCGCCTTCTTCATAAAACGTTGCGCTGTCATGAATGATGTCAGCCATTTGTACGATTTCCTGGCGGCGCAAATCGGCAGCAGTACAAAATTCCAGGTCAAGCCTAATGCCGTTCCGTTCACAAACCTCTTGAATCCATGCTGCGTCCTCGCGATGATCTGTTTCAGAAAAGGTAAACAGTGACAGCGTTTCCCCCGCATATCCGCTTTTTTTTATTAATTCCGCAGGTGAAGCATATCCCCAGTCAAAAGGCGCTGGGTGGAAAAAAGATGATACCGGAATTGTTCTGTGTCCTCCCGCCTCACGAACGAGCTGTTCAGATGAAATCAGCAGCCGAAGGGCTTTTCTCAAGCTTGGATGCTGAAGCGGCCCTTTCTTTCTGAGGTTTAGTGACAAGTATTGAACATGCCGTTCTTCAAAAACAGTTTGCCGCTCAGGAGGTTTCTGTTTTTCTCTAAGGGTAAATCCGTACATATCATCTGCTTGCTCAGAAAACACAAACTCAATACGATCTAAGAATGCCCGGCCCTTAAAATAACGCTCGTTGGCTTGAAGAATGAGCATGTGTTCGTCATGCTGAACAAGGCAAAAAGGTCCCGTCCCATTCACCCCGCCGTTCATTTCTGCCGGCAGGATAGACAGCCGTTCATCACAAAGAATATATGGCAAAAGCTCATTCGGCTGATCGAGCTCAATGTCCACACAAAAAGGCCCTTTCTCTGAAATCCGTTCAACACCTTTCAGCAGCCATTTATATGGATTTTCATCATGATCCATAAAACGCTGAAACGTAAATACAACATCCCTTGACGTCAATGGCTTTCCATTATGAAAAGAAACGCCTTTCCGAAGAAAAAATCTCCACCTTTTTTTCCCTGCCTTATTCCATCCGTGGATCAAATGCGGCTGCGGCTCTCTCTTTTCCCGATCAAATCGGAGCAGTGTATCATAAATCTGCTTGACAAAATGGCCCTCTGACCGCAGAAAAATCCTGCACGGATCAAAACTGCTTACCGCTGCTGGGGCTATAAACAAGCGCAGCACATCCTGTTCACCATTCTGTCCGGTTTGTGTTACAAAACCGAATACCTCAGAAAACCACATGTCATACATATTTTGAATCCCCGGAAATGCCGGCTGATAATGGTCAAGCAATCCTTTTGCTTTTTCAAGTTTACCGGCTGTTGTATATTCCTTGGCAGTTTGAAGCAGCAAATCTTCCGGCTGACGGAGAAAAGCGATTTTTGATTTATGGCCGCGCCCCGATCCGCTTTCGCGAATGATCCACTTTTTGCTCTCCATCTTATGTAAAATCAGCTTCGCATTTCTCTCTGTACAATATAAACATTTCGCAATCTCACTGAGCGGCATTTCCTTCATCTGTCCCGGTTCGCCCTTCTCAGCTTTTGCGAGCGCCACATAATGGTCAATCAGCTTCAATCCCTGCACCTCCTGACAAAAAAGGGGAATCTTTTTCTCTTATTTTCTTCTCTTTTTGGCCCGCCGCCCCTTCTATACACTACTACTATATCAAACAGCGAAAGGCGGAAATCACATGTTTATCCTCTTCCAATCAATTAAATCCCGCTACACAGCACCCGTTTGGCTCCGATTTTTCGGCGAAATGCTGACAAGCCTGACAGGGGCCATGATGGGGCCGTTTATGGTGCTGTATCTGCATGAGCAATTAAACGGAAGCGTGATGCTTCCCATGCTTATCATCAGTCTTCAGCCCTTCGCTGATATTTGCCTGACACTCATAGCGGGACGTGTGACAGATCAGCTCCTCGGACGGCGAACAGCGATCCTGACTGCCCTGCTTCTGCAAACAGCGGCAATGGCGGGTTTTGTTTTTGCTCATGATGCGTATTTTTTCGCTTTCCTTTATATCCTCAACGGCATCGGCAGATCCCTGTACATTCCTGCATCACGCGCACAGATCGCCGAAAGCACGCCGGAAAGCAGACGTTCGGAAGTTTTTGCCGTCATCAATGCCATCTACTCAGCAGGATTGACGGCAGGTCCGCTGCTTGGGCTGCTGCTGTACGCTCATGATCCCGTTTGGATATTTGCACTAGATGCCGCGGCGCTGTTCATTTATTTTCTTATCGCCGCCTTTAAATTACCAGAAACAAAGCCGCTAAAAGCAGATTATCCCGCAGCATTATCCGCGCGTTTCACAAGATATCGGCCTGTTTTGATCCTTTTGCTGCTTTCTCTCCCAATCAGCATGTTATATGCGCAAACAGAAACGACATACAGGCTGTTCAGCAAAAGTATGTTTCCTGATTACCTGTCCATGCTGGCAATCTACTCGGCGGCAAAAGCTTTATTAAGCTTTGTTCTTCAAGTCCCTTTAGTAAAATGGACAGAAAAGTTTCCGATGAAAGCGATTCTTCTCATCACCTATATCAGCTACTCACTTGCGGCCGCCGGCTTTGCATTCTCAACATCTTTGACGCTGCTTATGCTGACTGCTGCCATGATGACGGTTGGAGAAAGCATCGGACTCACTCATATCCAAACCTTTATTTCCCGGCTGGCGCCGCCGCATATGCTCGGCCGTTTCTATGCGATATACGGCTTGCATTGGGATATTTCACGGTCAATCGGACCGCTGGCCGGCGGACTGATCCTGACTTCGTTTGGCGGGGAAATCATGTTTTACAGTCTTTCCGCTTGTCTTCTCGCCGCCGGTTTCTTGCAGTCTCATATCATGGAGAGGATTGAATATAAGGTCATAAGAAAAATCAATGGCTGACAGAAAAAAATTCATAATTTCTTTATCAACAAAAATATACTATAGTAATCATACATTCACTACATGAACAATTGGAGCTGTAAGTTAATAGGAAGAAGGGTTTTATATTGAAGAAAGACAAAAATCTCCTCACAGATCTATGGTTTATCGCAATCAGTGCAGCCGGGGGGTTTATTCTTTCGTTAACCGGAATATCGATCGGATGGATGATCGGAACGCTGATTGTCGCCTGCTGTCTTGCTATGATACGGCCGGCTTGGCTGATGATGGCGCCAGACCAAAAAGGAATTAACCGCCGGTGGCTCGCTCTCGGGCAGATGATCCTCGGTATTGAATTGGGCCAAAAGCTGAACCTATCCGTTCTGTCTGTCCTCAAAGATCATTGGTTTTCGGTCGGCATCATGCTGATTTTATCGATACTTCTTGCCATGCTGTCAGGCTATGTGCTTTGGCGTTTCAGCAAAACGGATATGATGACCAGCTTTGTCGGCACGGCTCCCGGCGGACTGTCCGCCATGCCGAGTATTGCTCAGGAGGTCGGTGCCAATACCGCTATTGTCAGTCTCGTTCAAATGATGCGGGTGCTGCTCGTGGTCCTGTCTATTCCGTTTTTGGTTATCCTGATTTACGCTAAACAAGATGGCCCTGCAAATGCCGCAACACAAACGGTATCCGCTGCCACGACAGAAATCGGGCTCGCTCCCGTACTGTGGACCGGCGTTCTCATTTTCGTTGCCTGGGGAGCTTGTAAAGCGGCAAAATATTTAAAATTTCCCGCTCCGTGGCTGCTCGGCAGTATGCTCGGTGTAGCGGCCGTGCACATAGGCGGCGCTTCAATAACAGGCCATGACATGCTTGCATGGTGGCCGTCACAGGCTAACCATCTTTCGCAGATATTTCTGGGGGCTACAATCGGTTCTAAGATGTACAAAAGCATGTTTGCCGGCGTTACACGTATCATGATCGTCGGTTTCATTTCATCAGTCGGCTTAATTGCCGCTATGCTTTTAAGCGCGGTGATCGTTTCCAAACTGACAGGGATTTCGCTGATCACCTCTGTTTTGGCATTTGCACCCGGCGGCATTGCAGAAATGGCGACGACGTCTGTTACATTGCATGCCGATTCCACCTTTGTCGTTGCGGTTCAGGTCATACGCGTCATCCTTGTCATCGCCCTCTTGCCGCCGTTTTATCGTCTGCTTCACCATCTTCACGGTGAAAAAAAAGGCAAAGAGAGTTCGATAAGCGGCAGCAATGCCTAGTTAAAAAAGGAATACTTAGGAAAAAAAGGCAGGAGTGACTCTATTCTGCAGAGTATGGAGACTTCAAAATGAGGCAGGAAAGTGAAATTTCCTGATTGAAAAAGAGGTTATATATGATAACCTCTTTTTTCTATACAAAGTGATAAAATGATAAGGAAGTGAAAATTTACAGTTACGTTGATTCTCTTATAATAAGATTTGTTGGCAGTTTAATAATTTTTCTGTTTAAAGAAGTGTTACCCGAAATATACTCGATTATTTTCAACACAGCCTGTTGACCTAATTCTATTATGGGAATATCAATTGTTGTTATGGTCGGAGTAACGACTTGGCAAATCGAATGGTTGTCAAAACCAATTACAGCTAAGTCTTCTGGAACTTTAAAGCCATTTTTTATCGCCTGTTTAATAATCCCTGCGGCGACTTGATCATTTCCTGTAAATATTGCTGAGGGTCTGTCCTTTAGATCCTTTATCTTATGAAAAACACGAAAGCCATCCTCGATATTAAACAATTCGCCGAATATCCATTCGTTTCTATGATGTAAATTGTAATCTTGTAAAGCTTTCAAGTAACCCTCTCTCCTCTGACATTGAGCTTCGCTATATGGAGTATCAAAACAAAATCCAATTTTTTTATGTCCTCTTTCAATTAAATGTGCTACCCCCATGTATGCGGCTTCAAATTCATCATACCCAATGATCGTTATGTCCGCTGAGTGATGATATTCATTACACAATAAGATAGGACCATACTTTAAGAAAGGGGATATCTTATCCCATTCATTTTCTAAAGTTCCAAGAATAATGCCATCAACTTCTTTATGTTTCAATAACTCTAATAATTCCAGCTCTGTCTGTTGGTCATAAAAGGTTTGAAATACAATGACCTTGTAATTCTTAAACAGCGCTTCATGAGAGACCCCTTTTATTAATTGAGCAAAAAATGGATGGTCGATACTCGGAACCGATAAAGCTATCGTTTGTGTCTTATTTCTCCTAAAATTCCGAGCTAAATAATTGGGAGTGTAGTCAAGATCGTTAATAGCCTCTAAGATCATATCTCTTTTTTCTTTTGATACATAAGGATGATTATTCAATACTCTTGATACTGTGGTTTTAGACACATTGCACAATTTTGCTATTTCATCAATTGTAGGCATATTTTCCCTTCCTCAAAAAAGTTATTGACATGTTATCGGTTTCAGAAATTAGGATAAATTTGTATCAAATTTTCCAGATTATAAAAATCATTGGAGGTACTGTTCATGCAAAAACAGGTTAGAGTTTCAGGTAAAAGTAAAGAAAACATGTTATTGCTAAAACACTTAAAAGGTGACATGCAAGGAAAAGAACTTGTTATTGAAGACAGTATTGTAAACGAGCGGTGGAAACAAGTATTAAAAGAAAACACAGATATTGAAAACGACCTTTTCAACTACCAAAAGAATCGTGAAATCAGTAAAGTCCCTTTTATGCCTGTAGACAGATTAATAACCAATGATGAAGTGGATGATATCTTAAATACTTTAACTAAAGTTTTGCCAACTGGAAAATTTACGAGTGGTTCCTATTTAGAGCAATTCGAAGATGTTTTATCTACATATTTACATAAAAGGTATGTAATTGCAACCAGCAGTGGAACGGATGCTATTATGATAGGATTATTGGCTTTAGGGTTAAACCGCGGGGATGAAGTGATCATGCCAGCTAATAGCTTTGCAGCTACTGAAAATGCTGTGTTAGCTTTGGGAGGCGTTCCTGTCTATGTAGATATTAACCCGCAAACATTCTGCATCGATCCTAACAAAATTGAGGAAGCAATAACTCCTTCTACAAAGTTTATTCTGCCAGTGCATTTATACGGAAAACATTCAGAAATGAAGCATATCCGTCAAATAGCAAATCGTTATCAATTGAAAGTAATTGAGGATGCTTGCCAAGGAATTGGACTGACAGACTTAGGAAAGGATGCAGACATCACTACATTAAGTTTTAATCCATATAAGAATTTTGGTGTATGTGGTAAGGCTGGAGCAATAGCAACTGATAATGAAGAACTCGCTAAAAAATGCATTGAATTTAGTTATCATGGTTTTGAAGTAAATGTAAAAAATAAAAAAGTCATCGATTTTGGACTTAACTCAAAAATGGACAATTTACAGGCAGCAATTGGTTTAGAGAGGATTAAGTATCTTTCATTAAATAACTTCAAAAGACTATTTTTGGCGGATAGATATATTACTCAATTAGCAGAATTACAGAATAAAGGTCTTATTGAATTACCAGAATTAAGTGAAGATCATGTGTGGCATCTGTTTCCTATTAAGGTAAGAACAGAAGATAGGACAGATATCATGACGAAATTAAATGAAGATTTTGGTGTTCAAACAGATGTATATTATCCAATCCTGTCTCATATGCAAAAAACTCCTTTAGTACAGGACAAGTATACAAAACTCCAATTGGTCCATACGGAAAAAGCTCATAGCCAGGTACTGCATTTGCCATTATATCCGTCATTTACTTTAGAAGAACAAGACAGAGTAGTGGAGGGTCTGTTTCATGTTATTAAGCAAGAAGTCAGAGTATAAAACGTTATCCAAGGTTGACCATCCTAAGTATATTGTTTTTTGTGATTTTGATGAAACGTATTTTCCGCATACAATCGATGAACAAAAACAACGAGACATATATGAACTCGAAGATTATCTAGAACAAAAAAGTAAAGATGGGGAACTACTCATCGGATGGGTTACCGGGAGCAGTATAGAATCTATTCTGGATAAAATGGGACGAGGAAAATTTAGATATTTCCCGCATTTTATAGCTAGTGATCTTGGAACTGAAATTACGTACTTTTCAGAGCATAATTTCGGACAGCAAGATAATGAGTGGAACAGTCGTATAAATGAAGAGTTTAGTAAAGAAAAGATTGAAATACTTGTGAAACAGTTACATGAAAATCATAACATTCTTTTGAATCCCCAAACTCAATTAGGAACGTCACGGTATAAGCATAATTTTTATTATCAGGAACAAGATGAAATAAACGACAAGAAAAATTTATTAGCAATCGAAAAGATCTGCGAGGAATACGGAGTTTCAGTTAATATAAATCGTTGCAATCCCTTAGCAGGTGATCCAGAAGACAGCTATGATGTAGATTTTATACCCATGGGAACAGGAAAGAATGAAATTGTAAAGTTTATGTTAGAGAAATACAACCTAAATACTGAAAAAGCTATCGCATTTGGAGATAGCGGAAATGATGTTCGTATGTTACAGGCAGTAGGAAATGGATATCTACTTAAAAATGCAACACAAGAAGCCAAAAATCTGCATCAATTGATAACCGATAGTGAGTACTCAAAAGGAATTACCAATACCTTAAAAAAATTAATTGGATCATGAGGAGGAAATAGAGTATGAAGAAGATTGGTATCATAGGTGCAGGCGGTATTGCAAGAGCGCACGCAACTGCTTTATCTACAATTAAAAATGCAGAGTTAGTAGGGGTGTATGACATAAATCAACAAAATGCGGAAAGCTTTGTTAAAACTTTCGGTGGGAAGACATATGAAAATGTAGATGAACTAATTGATGTCTCAGAAGGTTTAATTGTAGCATCTCCAAACTTTTGCCATAAAGAACATGCTTTGCAAGCATTAGCAAAACATAAGCATGTATTGTGTGAAAAGCCTATGGCTATTTCTCTTGAAGAAGCAAGCATTATGAAAGATACTGCTGAAAGGTTAGACGTAAGAGCTAGTATGGGATTTAATTATAGATATTTGTCTTACGTAAATATCTTAAAAAGCTTAATTATCAATAATGAACTAGGTAACATACTGTCCATAAAAGTACACTTCAAGAAAAATAGTGCACTTAGACGTAAGAAGTTTACTTGGAGAGATGACGCTAATAGTAAGAAGACCAGCGGGTCATTGGGGGATCTGGGTATTCACCTTATCGACATGGTATGGTATTTGTTCGAGAGTGATTTCATCACAGAATCAGTAAGGGCAAAGATGAACACAAATGTAAAAACAAAAGAGGATAAACAGGTACTTGTAGATGACTATGCAGAAATTTATGGTCAACTGAAGAACAAGGTATTTGTAAATATCATCACATCAAAATGTTCTGTACCTGAAGACTGCGGTTTTAGCATTGAGGTAGTTGGACACAAAAAAGAGTTTAAATACCACACAGGCAATCCTCACGTTTACAAGCTCATAGATGGCTTGAACGTGGTAGACTGCCCAGTGCCGCAAAGTCTCTTAAACGATCCGCCAAACGAATTTTATGGTTGGGCTGATTCTTTTAGAAGCGAGTTAATCAATTGGATTTCATCAACTCAGAAAGATTGGGTTGAGATCCCTTCTTTTAACGATGGTTTTAGATCTCAGGAAGTATTAGAAATGTTCTTTGAGAAAGATAGCAACTCTCAAACAATGTCTGTTTTAGCAGTCAACTAGTATTTCGAAGAGATAAGTTACTGAAAAAGCAGGAATTTATTTTCCTGCTTTTTCATATAGGGGTGTAATGAATGTTAAGAGGGACATATTTATTTGGATATGCTTTCTTTTTCACAGTGGGTATTATCCATATATCAACAGGAAGTTTGACACCATTTCTTTTAGAGTCTTTTAACAAGACAACAGATGATATTTCGATCATCATTTTCTTTCAGTTTACCGGATTCCTAAGCGGAGTATTAATCGCACCGTTAATGATTAAGAAATACAGTCACTTTAGGACACTTACTTTAGCTTTGACAATTATGCTTGTAGCGTTAAGTATCTTTTTTCTCACTAAGGATTGGTATTATATTGTTGTAATGGCTTTTCTCTTAGGATATGGAGCAGGTACATTAGAAACGACAGTTGGTTCCTTTGTTATTGCTAATTTCGAAAGTAATGCAGAAAAAATGAGTAAGCTGGAAGTCCTCTTTGGATTAGGCGCTTTAACTTTCCCATTATTAATTAATTCCTTCATCAATATCAATAACTGGTTTTTACCGTATTACTGCATATTCACCTTTTTGTTCGTCCTATTAGCAGGGTGGTTAATTTTCATATCCAAGAACCGAAAGTACGCTAAGAATGCTAACCAGCAAGTGGCCTTGCCAAATGTAGGAGCATTTCAATACTTTATAGGAGATAGAAAAAAATCAAAGCAATTAGGCTTTTTTGTATTTTTTGCTTTTCTGTATGCTGGTATCGAAACAAATTTCGCCAACTTTTTACCTTCAATTATGATAAACCAAGACAATGAACAAATCAGTCTTATCAGTGTCTCCTTTTTCTGGGTAGGGATCATCATAGGAAGAATACTGATTGGTTTCGTAAGCAGAAGGCTTGATTTTTCTAAGTACCTCCTATTTAGTTGCAGTTGTTTAATTGTTTTGTTGATCGCCTTCTCTTATATAAATAACCCAATACTTCAATTGGGTGGCACATTTTTGATTGGTCTAAGTATAGCGGGCATATTTCCCATTGCTTTAACACTAGCATCAATCATTATTCAAAAGTACGTTGACGAAGTTACAAGTTTATTTATTGCTTCGGCAAGTTTCGGTGGAGCGATAATCTCTTTCTTAATTGGATGGAGTTTAAATCATGATACGATCTTATTAACCATGGGAATATTTACAACGATGGCGGTAATTCTAGTAGGTATTTCTGTAAAGATTAGGAGAACTAAAACAGAAGACCCTATTTCACTTGAAAGCAAAGCTTCAAAAACACAGTAAAAAAATTAAAGATACTAATAGGCGTATCGTAAGTAAGAAGAGGACTTAATGTCCTCTTTTTTATCAGGAGAAAACAGTGTTTTAGCAAGGGAGATAGTAGATGATAGAAGTGATTATGATTCTGTACCTGTCCGAGATACGTTCAGGTAACAAGCAAAGGTATTTACAGAATTGTTTTATGATACATCCATAAATCAAGGTATACTAGACTGTTGCTCCCCATCAAAAATAATTCCTAAATTTCCTCAGCATATTCTGAGGAAGCATCAAAAGCCAAAGATCGAATTTTGAGATTAACCGAAGATGCATGTAAACTAAAGGAGAAATCATAAAATTAATAGGGGCGTTATGATGAAAAAGATTTTTAAAGGGAGTTTGCTGCGCGACAACCCCGAGAAAGCAATGCACTTATATTATGGAATATGTTTAGGAATCTGGCTGATTTATAATTTGGTGACATCCAGCTCCCCTGGACTGCCGCTTATCATTTTAGCCGGAGGAAATCTGATTTACCTTACAATCTTGAAAAAGAAAGAAGAAACGTAAAAAACACCCACCTCAGTGCGTGTTTTTTATTTAAAAACGTTGTGAAACCCCTCTTCCATTTCTTCTGAGGACGGATACCATTTCGTCGCCAGATCCCGGAACAGCCTTTCCGCAAACAGAATCTCTTCCTCTGTATATCGGTCAAAAAAGGAAAGAAAACGCTGCTCAACCTTTTGATGATAGTATAGATGCAAGCTGTGCAGCTTCTTCCCTGCCGGCGTCAAACGGAAGTAGACCTCCTTCTTATTATCGCTGAGCTGTGTTCTGTGAAGAAAGCCGGCGCCAAGCAATTTTGTGCTGATGCGTGACACCGTCGCTTTCGTCGTATTCATTTTGTCGGCAATCGAAGTGACATTGATCGGCTCATGCTCCCCCACACAGGAAAGAACATGAATTTCTGTCATCGTTAATTGAGATTTTTGTCCGTGCTCCTGATCCAGCTTCTTCATTTCATCAGCCAAAAAGACTTTTATGAGCCCCTCCCATTTCTCCTGCTGATGAATGAGTTCCGTATATAATTCAAAAAGTGATCGCTTAGTATGTTCTGTATCCATACGGCTCTTCCATCCTTTATTAATCAATTGTTTCTTATATCATAACGTTTTGTTACAGATGAAACAATCGATTTGTGTTACACACGGCTGGCAATCGGCAGCCAGCGCCTGATACCTGTTTGAATCACTTCTGCCGCATCTGGCCCTGCGGCATCGACTGCCCAGGCGGCATAGCCATCAGGCCGAACCAATACAGTATGCACGTCTCTCCACTCTTCACGCGGTTCTGCAAGAGAAGCACGCACTGTGTGTAAGCCTTTAAATGGGATATGGTCATTATCAGTTCCTTGTTTCAGTGACAGCAAAACGTATGCCCCGTTATGCAGGCAGTTATAGAGGCGTTCCATACTGCCATCAGGAAGCCGCAGTTCCACATCCGGAAGTCTTTTGCCGTTCAACTGATGCGGCGGCATGTTTTGGTCAGCTTCATACCCGACATCGATTGCAGAAATTTGGCCCGCTATAAAGCGATTCACATCGGGAAAAGCAAGCATATCGGACACCATGCTTCGCAAATGGAGACCGGCCTTCGTGAAATCCATCAGCCGCGTCTGCGCCTCTGTGTTCCGAAGAAGATCTTCCGCCACCGGATGCCGCTCTGCGTGATAGCTGTCCAAAAGCCATGAAGGTGCAGAGCCGCCGACAGCCGCCGCAAGCTTCCATCCAAGGTTCATGGCATCCTGAAGACCGACATTCAGCCCTTGGCCGCCAGCAGGAAAATGAATATGTGCTGCATCGCCCGCAAGAAAGAGTCTGCCGCTCCGATACTCCTTCGTTTGACGGGAGGCATTCCCGAATCGGGACATCCACGTAGGCTCGTTTAAGCCAAAATCAGTTCCGCATATCCGGATGAGATCTGTTTTCAGCTCCTCTTCTGTGACAGGAGCATCTTTCGGCGTCTGCGTGCGGTAAGGGCTGATCAACACAACGCGGTACCGGTCAGGAGAAAGCGGAACAATCATGACTCCTCCCTCTGTCGTACAAAGCGACAAAACTCCTGATGGCGGCGGAGAAAGAAGCTTCACATCACCAAGAGCTGCGGTGACGGTGCTGTCTGTTCCAGGAAACGCAATTCCCGCCTGTTTCCGAACGACGCTCCCTGCTCCGTCAGCGCCAACGGCAAACAGGCTGCTCAACGTCCGCACAATGCCTTCCCGATCCTTGAAAACGGTTTGCACTGCCTCTTCGTTTTGCGTTACCGTTAGCACCTCTGCCCCCCGTAACACCTCTGCCCCCAGGCTTCGCGCACGTTCCTCAAGCAGCTGTTCAGTCTCGGTCTGCGGAAGCAATAGCGTATAAGGACAGCTCGTATCCAGACTGGAAAAATCAAGACGGGTATCGAGCATTGAAAAATGGCCGGAAGATATCTTTTTCCCACGAGACGCAAAACGCTCAAGCAGCCCTCTCATTTCAAAAAGCTCAAGCGTGCGGGGGTGCAGCGTCAACGCCTTCGAATACGGCACTGGCTGTTCAAGCCGCTCAAGCACGCATGTTTTTACCCCTGCCAATGCCAGCTCAGAAGCCAGCATCAATCCAACCGGTCCGCCTCCGATAATAACTGTTTCGTAATCCATCATGAGATCACTCCTTTTGTTTTATCTGCAACTAAACAAAAAGCCTAAGAAAAAAGAAATAAGTGTTAATAAATATTTCATTTTGTTACACAAGTAACAAAAATAATTATATCGGGTGACAAATGATCTCGCAACATATTTTTCCAAACAGCACAAAAAAGACGCCTTTCAAATGGCGCCTTTTTCTCAGTGTACAGTTCCTAATCCGAAATGACTCCGACAATGTCTTTTTCCCTGATCGGACCGAAATGCCGGCTGTCAAAGCTATATATGCGATTATCTCCGATTACAAAATATTGTCCCTTCGATAACGTCTTTTTCCCTGTCGTTTCTTTCAGTGAAAAATCTCCCGTTACATGGCTTCCGGCAGATACAGATTTCAATGGTTTCAAAAATGGTTCAGCCACCTGTTTTCCGTTCACATACAGCTGATCGTCATTATATTTGATCGATTCACCGGGCAATCCAATGACTCGCTTTATCAGCACTTTTTGATCAGGGCCTTTAAACAAAACAATATCAAAACGATGGATGGTTTTGAATCGATGTGAAAATTTATTGACCAACAGTTCGTTCCCTTCCTGAAAAGTCGGGTTCATGCTGATGCCTTCTACTTTGTAATCAATAAAGACGGCATTTTTGACTTGAATGGCGAGAACTACGGACACGACACCGGCAAGAAACCAAAACCGTTTTTTCATGTTACTGTCTCCCTCCATCATGCTCACGCTGGCTGGCTCTCACATGCAGATGCCGTTCCACCCTTTTGCCGACATACCATAAGACAGCAATCACCAGAACGGCAATAACCGTGCGAATCGGCTGTGTGATCAGCGCGTGAAGATCATATCCGATGAAGCTGATCATAAAAATCATGACGAGCTTTCCCGAAGCTGCCGCCAAAACAAACGGCCGCGTCCCGATCCTTGACAAACCGGCGACCACATTCACCGCGGCAGACGGTGTAAATGGAAAACAAAGCAGAAGAAACATCGGGCCAAAACCGTGTCTTTCCACCCATAACATAAGCTTTCTGACAGACGGATGCCTGCGGATGAATCCAAGAGCCCTTCTTTGTCCATAATGACGGACAATGAAAAACACGAGAATGGACCCCGCTGTTGATCCGGCCCATGACAGGATGAAGCCTTCCCACAATCCAAACGAATTTGTATTCGCCACTACAAAAACGATAAGCGGCAAAAACGGAAGAAATGCTTCAACTAAAGGCAGCAGCACAGCAATAAGCGGACCGAAAGCCCTATAGCTTTGAAATAATTCAGTTAAACGATCCTCTGTCAAATAGGATAAAAATTGCTCCAACGTTTATACTCCTCACCGGGTTTGTCTATCCTTATTCTACACATTCTCGGCGAAAAACTAAAAAGTTTTGGTGATTTTTTCTGTCTTGAAACATTTCACCAGCCGATATAGAATATAACAAGAACAAACGTTCTCTTAAGAAAGAAGGAGTTACCATGCCGCATTTGCAGCCGGAAGGATATGAATTGATAGAGCGGGCTCTCTTTTTGCCTATGGTCATTACCATTTTAAACCGCGATCTCGGCGGAATTGAGAAAAGCTCATTAAAATTGAAACACCCTTATATACAACTTATCAACGAATCATTAAAAATAGCACAAAAGGATCTGATTGAGGTCAGAAAAGAGCTGAGGAAAAGAAAAATTGCCATCCACGAGGCTGAGCGCGATGAAGCCTTTACGCTTTATTTATTTGTCATCGATGGCTACGAAGAAAAACACCGCTATTTTAACCCGCGAATCCGGGAGCAAGTAAGCAGTTTGTTAACATACTATTTATTTGCGCCGGACTCGCCATGAGTCTTTCGAATCATTCTGTATTCCCCTCCTTGCGCCCGTCCCCCCTTCTAGCTCCTCAAGAATAAATTTCTGACAATTCGCACTATACAAACAAAATAAATTTATTTATAATTCGTACCACAGCCTTTCACTCCCCAAAAAATGACATGTGCCGCCAAATTAGCGACATGATTTGCAGCCTGCACATGACACGCACCGCCCAACTTTTGATCAAAGGAGGATTTTATGAAACTGATTCACATTCTTGCCGCTTTGCCCTTCATCGGACTTTTGCTTGGCATCCCTTTTGCAAACAAAGTGACACCCTATCTGTTTGGCATGCCATTCATTCTCGCCTATGTCGTCATGTGGGCTTTGCTGACCTCTGTCCTGATGGCGATCGTGTATGTCCTCGACAAAGAAAATAAAAGGGAGGAAGCAGAATGAACGCAGCTCTCATCATCATTTTCGGTGTTCTGCTATTCAGCATGTTTCTCGGCGTACGCGCCCAAAAAGGAAAAGACATGGACCTTGAGCAGTGGACGGTTGGAGGCCGCGGCTTCGGTACTGTCTTTGTTTTCCTATTGATGGCAGGAGAGATTTATACGACGTTTACGTTTCTCGGCGGAAGCGGCTGGGCTTACGGAAAAGGCGGGCCGGCTTTTTACATCATCGCCTACGGCTGCCTGGCCTATATTCTTTCTTATTGGCTCCTGCCGGCGGTATGGTCCTATGCGAAACAGCATAAGCTGATGTCGCAGTCCGATTTTTTCATCAAAAAGTACAACAGCCCGCTGCTTGGCGTGCTCGTCTCACTTGTCGGCATCGCCGCGCTTATTCCTTATCTTGTGCTGCAGCTGAAAGGGCTTGGATTGATTGTATCGGAAACGTCTTACGGAAAAATTTCTCCTACTGCTGCCATTTGGATCGGCGTCATTTCAATCACAGTTTACGTTATGGTATCCGGCATCCACGGGTCCGCCTGGATATCCGTTGTCAAAGACATCATGATTTTGGCCGTCGTTTTATTCTTAGGCATATATCTGCCGATTCATTACTACGGCGGATTTCAAGACATGTTTCAGCAGATTGAAAACGCAAATCCCGGTTTTATTACCCTGCCCGAAACAGGGCAAAGTGCTGCATGGTTCAGTTCAACCGTGCTGCTGACGGCGCTGGGCTTTTATATGTGGCCCCATACGTTTTCCGCTTCCTATTCAGCAGAAAACCCAAAAGTCTTTCGAAAAAACGCCATTATTATGCCTTTATACCAGCTGGTCCTTCTATTCGTCCTTTTCGTCGGCTTTGCGGCTATCCTGCAAGTTCCCGGTCTGAAAGGCGCAGACGCGGATTTATCACTTTTGAGACTGTCTCTTCAAACCTTTGATCCTTGGTTTGTCGGAATCATCGGTGCAGCCGGACTGCTGACAGCGCTTGTGCCGGGTTCCATGATTTTAATGTCGGCCTCCACTTTGTTTGCAAAAAATGTTTATCAAGTGTTTGCTCCCCGCACGACGGAACAGCAGGTGTCATTATTAGCTAAATGTTTAGTGCCTGTGATTGCGCTGATTGCTGTGTACTTTACATTCAAAGGCGGGAACACAATCGTTACGCTTCTCCTTATGGGATACAGCCTCGTCACACAGCTATTTCCGGCCCTGCTGTTCAGCCTGTTCAAGCATAAGATCGTGACCAAACAAGGAGCCTTTGCCGGCATTATAACGGGAGTCGGAGCGGTTTCTTATATTACGGTTACGGAAACAACAATCGGCACTTTATTTCCGGCGCTGCCGCAAGCGGCGAAAGACTTAAACGTCGGCATTGTCGCTTTGCTGCTGAATGTTACGGTCATGATAGCGGTAAGTCTCGTGACAAGAAAAACGAAAAGCACAGCTGCTGATCAAGCCGCTTAAACAAGAAAAAAGCAATCTGGACAACAGATTGCTTTTTTGATTAGCGTTCGCAGGCGATAAAATCTTTATCACGGTCGCTCTTTTTATTGGCATCATAAAGCGCCTTAGATACGTAAGGCTTGTACTTCGTTTTTCCGCCTTTATTTTTCACCTTGGACGTACGGGCTACCCCGCCTTTGTACACTTTGTTTAATTCCTTGCAGTTCTTATACGTCTTTACCTTCGTTTTGGCTTCCGCCACATGGTCAGCTCCGTATGAAAAACCGAAAACGAGACCGAGTGACAGCAAAAGCGCCGCGGCTTTTTTCATGACAATATACTCCCCCATACCCAATATTTAGTTGTTTTATAGCGATTTTATCATAATTCAATTCGTCATATTTTACAAGATAAATATGGAAGGAGCGGCAGTTTTTTTTACTTTCTTTGTCTTGCAGAGATGCAAACTGCCAAAACATGTTTTTCTCACTTTGCTCAAGGGTACACATACGAATGTACACCACACAAAAAGGAGCGTTGATGATGTCTGATACAAAACGAAACAATCCTTTAACAGCATTTTTTCACGATGAATTTCCTGAACAATACCAAGAACCGCCCGGTCTGCAGCAAAAAATGAAGCCGGTTCCGGACTGCGGAGAAAAAAGCTATAAAGGAGCTGGCAAACTAAATGGCCGAAAAGCTCTTGTCACCGGCGGTGATTCCGGTATTGGCCGCGCTGCCGCCATCGCTTATGCGCGGGAAGGCGCCGATGTGGCAATTAACTACTTGCCCGCGGAACAGCCTGATGCAGAAGAAGTAAAAGAACTGATTGAAGCAGAAGGACGCAAGGCAGTCCTGATTCCAGGTGATCTGAGTGACGAATCGTTTTGTCACGATTTAGTCAAACAAGCGCATAACGAACTCGGCGGGCTGGATGTGTTAGCGCTCGTTGCCGGTAAACAGCAAGCAGTGCAAAACATCGAAGACCTTCCTACTGAACAAATCTATAAAACGTTTGAAGTAAACGTCTTCTCGCTATATTGGGTTGTTCAAGCGGCGCTTCCGTATTTACCGGAGGGCGCGTCTATTATTACCACAACTTCAGTTGAAGGCTACAACCCAAGCCCGATGCTGTTAGATTATGCGGCGACGAAAAACGCCATTATCGGCTTTACTGTTGCGCTCGGAAAACAGCTGGCGCCCAAAGGCATCAGAGTGAACTCTGTTGCGCCAGGACCAATCTGGACTCCGCTGCAAATTTCCGGCGGACAGCCAACTGAAAACATTCCGAAATTCGGCAAAGGGACGCCGCCGTCACCATTAAACCGCGCGGGACAGCCGGTGGAACTGGCAGATGTTTATGTATTCTTAGCTTCAGAGAATTCAAGCTATGTGACATCTCAAATATACGGCATCACCGGCGGAATTCCGACGGCCTAGCGTTAGAAGGGGCTCTCCTTATTTTACTGGAGTGCTCCTTTTTAATATCGATATCCAGACTCTACAATTTGAGGTTACATATTAATCACGTTTGGAAATTTGTAAATTTTGTTAACTTCTTGCTAACAAAAAGGATTTTCCAATTAATTGAAGTAATTTAACTATGTATTAAAAAAAGGAGGAATAACAATGAATAAAAAAATCCTTTCAGGAGCATTAGCTGTCGGACTACTAGTGACAGGAGGCACAAATGTTTTTGCAGCTGAAAACCACACACCAGCACAAAAAGCATCCTCAATTAAACCGATGAGTGCTGCTTATACAACCGTAACGGCTAGCAACAATCAGGTTACCTTATCAATCAATGGACTATCAAACCCGTTCACATCCAAATACTATAATATGGTAGCTTGGACAACTGATGGCGGCCAACCTGACAGCACGAAAAGCAATATCTTAGCAACTAAAAGAGCCGGAGATACAACGTCTATCACTTTATCCCTTGATGAAGTAAAAAGAAAATTGGGTACTGGAACAAGAATTTATGGATGGGCGCAAGCAGCAAATGGAACTTGGTACACCTGCGGAAGTGACTCAATTTCCCTTTAACAATTGATCATTTAATAAAGAGCTCAATACATTTTAACGTATTGAGCTCTTTTATTTCACCAACACTTTTTTATTTCTGAAATGCCTTAGCTAAATTTCCCTTAAAAAGTTTATGTTGCATCAACATTGCAAAGCACTCTCAAATTCACTTTTATCCTTCTAATACCGCTCCCCGAGCTCACGCAAAATAAAATCATAAATCATCTTCGTCCGCTCTTCCTTCGGATACAGCATAAATTCCTGCCGTTTCGGGACACGGTGTTCGATTCTGTCCTGAAATTTGGTTCTGAGCCATGCTGTCCGGTATACCTGATTCTCGAACGAATTGCAGGAGACCGGCAGTTCCATCGTTTTTCCGTTTGAAAACGTCACTTCCGTATCGTCGAATTCAGTCGGTTTGAATTCTTTTACATGCACATGGGAAATCCAGCCGCATTGGGGTCTAGTCGAAGAAAGTGTAGGGAATAAAAAGATTTGCTTCGAAGGGTCCACCATGATTGGCGGTTTGTGAGAAATTTTTGTCACTTCATAAGTTCCCGCTTTTCTTCCCGCGTAGCTTGATCCGAAAAATCGGCAGCTTCGGTCGACAATTTGCAGCGGCTTCATGCTGACGTAAAACATACAGTCTTTTTCAATGATTTTCGAACAAATTTTACCGTCGATTTCTTCTGGCAAAACGGCAATTGTTGCGCTGTTTACTTCATACGATTCTAATGGTGCGTCAGTTTTCTGACTCATGTTATGGCCTCCATCCTTTTTCTGCAAAATTTATACTAATAATCTATCATCTGTGTTTATAAAACGACAGGATTTTTTAACAAATGAACTAAAATCATCTTTTATTTATATTTTTTAGTTCTATTTTACTAGTAATAACCCGATTTTATTTTACTGCATGATCTCAGATCACAGCATTTCGCAGGATATGTCGATAGATTGCCAAGTATTAGTTGTCTAAAGATTATAAAAATTTATTGATTTTTTCGACCGTTATCCATATACTATAAAAAAGGCATTGGGGGGGATTCTTTATGAAAGAGAAAAAGTCGTACACTGAGCTCATGAAGTCCCGCAACACGCAAAAAACAAAAGAATTTGATGTAACAATGATGGATATTTACATTCAAATGGTGCTCGATGAATCCTTGTTTAAGCGTCGGTTGACCATGCTGACTGACCAAATCAACAAAGCCTTGGACGAAAAAGATAAAGATGCGTTTCTTACGCTCTCTAAAGAATATGCAGCGCTCAAACAGAGCGAATAAGCCAATCCTTAAGGATTGGCTTTTTTAATTACCCATTTACAATTGTTCCCCCGTTGACATGAATGGTCTGGCCGGTGACGTAAGTGGAATCATCGCTGGCAAGATATAAATAGCTCGGCGCCACTTCCACCGGCTGGCCCGGCCGTTCCATCGGCACATCCGAACCAAACACTTCCACATCTTTTGCAGCAAAGCTGGCCGGAATGAGCGGTGTCCAGATTGGCCCCGGCGCAACCGCATTGACACGAATGCCTTGCTGGACAAGCGATTGGGAAAGGGATCTTGTAAAAGTGACAATGGCTCCTTTCGTCGCTGAATAATCGATCAGTGTTTTATTGCCTTTGTACGCGGTGATCGATGCTGTATTGATAATACTGCTTCCTTTTTTCAAATGAGGCAGCACAGCCTTCGTTAAATAAAACATAGAGAAAATGTTCGTCTGGAAGGTTCTGATCAGCTGGTGGCTAGTGATTTTTTCAATGCTCGGCTGCACATGCTGCTCAGCGGCATTATTAACCAAAATATCTATGGTTGGAAAAGCCTGGCTGGCCTGTCTTACCACTTCATTACAAAAGGCTTCATCTCCGACATCTCCTGCAATCAGCAGGCACTTCACCCCTTCTTTCTCTACATACTCCTTTGTTTCTTCGGCGTCCTGATGTTCATTAAAATACACAATGACCACATTCGCCCCTTCTTTTGCGAATAACACCGATACAGCGCGTCCGATCCCGCTGTCTCCGCCTGTAATAATGGCCGTTTTGCCCGCTAGTTTTTTTGCCTTCTTCGGCTTATCAAATACCGGACGGGGATCCATCAGATATTCGAATCCCGGCTGCTGGTCCTGATGCTGCGGCGGCAATGTTTTCTTTTTCTCATTCGCCAATGCAATCACTCCTTTTCAACCCTATTATGGTATGAACAAAGCCTGCTTCCTATGTATGAAAAGATAGAAAATGGAAAAATTAAGAATAAATGATATTGGAGGTACAATGGTTTGTCTAATCAACCTTTTTCAAAAGAAGCTCCCGAAACATATTGGAGAACATCGGCGGACTTGCCTTCTTTTCCGGCGCTGCAAGAAGATACGGAATGTGATGTCACCATTATTGGAGGAGGCATTACAGGAATCACGACGGCCTATGAGCTGTCCAAAAGAGGCTTCCGTGTCGTTCTGATTGAAGCGAATCAGGTTCTGAATGGCACAACGGCCCACACAACGGCAAAAATTACAGCGCAGCACGACATGATTTATGATGAATTTATCCGCAATTTCGGACTGAACCACGCAAGGCTATATTATGAAGCGAACCAGAATGCAATTGATTATATAAAAGGAATTGTTGATGAACTTCAGATCGATTGCGAATGGGCCGAACAAGACGCTTACCTTTACACAACAAGTGAAGATGCTGTACAAAAAATCCGCACTGAGCATGAGGCATACACAAAACTCGGGATTGAAAGGGATCTCTTAAAAGATCTTCCGCTTCCCGTCGGCTCTAAGCTGGCGCTCGTGATGAAGAATCAGGCCCAATTTCACCCGCTTCACTTTTTAACCGGGCTCCTTGATCAGATCGTGCAAAAGGGCGGACGGATTTATGAAGAGACTGTTGCGCTTGATATTAAAAAAGGAGAAATGCCTGAAGTTGTTACAAAAAGCCGGCACGCCATTAAAAGCCGATTTATCGTATGCTGCTCCCATTTCCCTTTTTATGACGGGGGCGGATTATATGCAGCAAGAATGTATTCTGACAGATCCTATGTCCTCGCCGTCAAGCCGAAGATCGACTATCCTGAGGGCATGTATTTAAGTATAGACCAGCCGTCAGTTGCGCTTCGCTACACCATTGTGAACGGAGAAAAGCTGATTCTCTTCAGCGGCGTAAGCCATAAAACAGGCCAAGGCAAAGACATGTCGACCCATTACGAAACGCTGAGACAATTGGCAGAAAGCACAATTGGAATCGAAAGCATTCCCTATTACTGGTCCACACAGGATCTCGTGACAATCGATAAAATCCCATTCATCGGGCCTATGTCTGAAAACGAAGACAATATTCTCGTTGCGACCGGCTTCAAAAAATGGGGCATGACATCAGCAGCTGTCGCAGCTCAGCTTTTGTCAGACCTTGTGGAGAAAAAAGACAATCCATATGAGAGCATTTTTACACCGTCTCGTTTCCATCTGAATCCCGGCTTGCAAAAGGTGATTTCTTACAATGCAGATGTGGCTAAGCATTTCATTAAAGGGAAGCTTGAAAAACCGGACGTCGAGTTTGAAGAGATCGCGCCAGGTGAAGGAAAAGCCGTCACCATTAACGGCAGACGCGCGGGGGCATTCAGAGATGAAACGGGCTGCCTGCATCTTGTTGATACAACATGCACCCATTTAGGCTGTGAAGTGGAATGGAACGATGGAGAGCACACATGGGATTGTCCGTGCCACGGATCACGCTTTAAACCAACTGGCGAGGTAGTCGAAGGACCGGCCATCAAACCACTAAAACAAATTGACCTTGATTAAACCGTTCATATAACTGAACGGTTTTTTTATAAATATTTTCTATCTGCCGTCTTCATTCGTGCTTCCCTTGACCGATAAAAAAGAAAAAGGCTTAAAAAGCCAAAAGATAAAATTATATTTTCCCAAGGGGGATCACTGTATTGTTATTTAAAAAAGATAGAAAAAAAGAAACGGCTTATTTTTCAGATTCAAACGACCAGCAAAAAAACCGCATTCAGCTCACAAACAAGTTCTCAGATGTGAAAAAACAGCTCAAAATGGTCAGACTGGGAGATCCAGAGCTGCACGTGCTGCAGGAGCTACAGCCCTTAATCCAACAAAACATTGTTTACATCGTTGACGCTTTCTATAAAAATCTTGATCATGAAAGCTCATTAATGGATATCATTAACGACCACAGCTCAGTTGACCGCTTAAAACAAACGTTAAAACGGCATATTCAAGAAATGTTTGCCGGTGTCATTGATGATGAATTTATTGAAAAACGAAATAAAATTGCTTCTATCCATTTACGAATCGGCCTTCTGCCAAAATGGTACATGGGGGCGTTTCAGGAATTGCTTCTATCAATGATTGACATTTATGAAAAATCAATTACAGATCACCAGGAACTGCTGAAAGCAATCAAAGCAACAACTAAAATCTTGAACTTAGAACAGCAGCTTGTCCTTGAAGCGTTTCAGAATGAGTACAACCAAACCCGCGATGAACAAGAAGAAAGGAAAAATCTTCTGCATCAGAGAATCCAAGAAACCTCCGGGTCGATCGCAAATCTGTTCTCAGAAACAAGCCGATCCGTTCAAGAGCTTGTTGACAAATCTGAAGGCATTTCCGAAGCATCCAAAGCCGGCACAGTGACATCCAGCACCGTTGAAGAAAAGTCGATCGGCGGGAAAAAAGAGCTTGAAATCCAGCAAAAACAGATGAACCAGATCGATACGAGCCTCGTCCAAATCGAAAAAGAAATGGTCAAGCTGGATGAAATCGCACAGCAAATTGAAAAAATCTTCGGCATCGTCACAGGCATCGCCGAACAAACGAATCTTCTGTCGCTAAACGCATCTATTGAATCAGCCCGTGCAGGCGAACACGGCAAAGGCTTTGCCGTTGTGGCAAATGAGGTGCGAAAGCTGTCTGAAGATACGAAAAAAACCGTTTCTACAGTGTCCGAGCTTGTGAACAACACCAATACACAAATCAACATCGTGTCGAAGCATATTAAAGACGTGAACGGACTTGTCAGCGAAAGCAAAGAAAAAATGACACAAATTAACCGTTTATTCGATGAAATCGTTCACAGCATGAAAGTCAGCAAAGAACAATCAGGAAAAATTGACGTCGATCTGCAGGCCTTTCTCGGAGGGCTCCAGGAGGTCAGCCGCGCCGTTTCTCATGTGGCTGCTTCTGTTGATTCGCTTGTCATTCTTACAGAAGAATAATCATCAAAAACCGGCCGACCGCAGGGCCGGTTTTTTTGCACTTATTTGTAAACCCTAATTAAAATTAAGTTGACATAAAAGCTGTCTGCATTTATTGTATAACCATATTTTATTCGTTAGCTGGAGGATTTTATATGAAATTACTAGACATGATGCACATTGCAATCTTTACTGCACTGATGGCAGTGCTTGGTTTTATCCCCCCTCTTTTCTTATCCTTTACACCTGTTCCTATTACACTGCAGACGCTCGGTGTCATGCTGGCCGGCAGCATTCTCAGACCCAAAGCCGCTTTTTTAAGCCAGCTTGTCTTTTTGCTGCTCGTCGCCTTTGGAGCCCCGCTATTGCCCGGCGGCCGCGGCGGGTTTGGCGTTTTTTTCGGACCGAGTGCGGGTTTTCTGATTGCTTATCCGTTCGCCTCGTGGCTGATCAGCCTAGCTGTTTACAGACTGCGTAAGGTGACAGTGTTCCGTCTCTTTTTCATTCATATTGTATTCGGCATCGCCTTTATTTACCTGCTTGGCATTCCTGTACAAGCTTTTATCATGCATATTGATCTGTTACAGGCCGGTTTTATAAGTCTTTCATTTGTGCCCGGCGATTTATTAAAAGCGGCAGCATCTGCGCTGCTTGCTATTAAGATCACCCAAGCCTTGTCTCTTTCTGATACGATGTATACAAAAGGAGGCTGACATTCTGTGACCATTACACATACATATCTATCCTTTGCCAATAAAAATCCAAGACGGATTGCGATCCAGACTGAATCTGAACATATTACATATCGGGATTGGAACCGGCTCGTCACCCAAACTGCCAATTGGCTGCGGGCGCAGCCAAACGTTCCAAAACGTGTAGCCATCCTGCTCCCAAACAGCCTTGCATTTTTACAGCTGTTTGCCGGAGCTGCCGCGGCCGGATGTACGGCGGTTCCTATTGATACACGCTGGAGTGCGGCTGAATGCGATGAGCGGCTGGCATTAAGCGGTGCTGATTTTGTGGTGGCTTCATCTCTTTTTAAAAACAAACTGACAGATTGTCTGACACCCGTAGTTTGGCTGGAAGACTGTATGGCGCATATCTCAGAGGCATCCGCTGCCCCGGCCCCAGCCGTTGATCCGGAGCTTCCCTTTTATATGGGCTTTACATCAGGCTCAACAGGCAAGCCGAAAGCATTTACGCGCTCTCATCGCTCTTGGGTTGAAAGCTTTCATTGTACAAAAACTGATTTTTTGATCTCTTCAAATGACAAAGTTCTGATTCCGGGAACATTAATGTCCTCTCACTTTTTATACGGTGCTGTCAGCACTCTGTATCTCGGGGGAACCGTTTGTTTGCTTAAAAAATTCATTCCCGCTCAAACGAAGGAGTGGCTAACACAAAAATCCATCAGCGTACTCTATACCGTACCGACAATGACAGATGCCCTCGCCAACATTCACGCTTTCCCTGACAGCTCCGTTACAATCATTTCTTCGGGAGCGGACTGGCCGGCAGCATCCAAGGAGAAGCTTGCATCCAAATGGCCTCATTTGAAGCTGTACGATTTTTACGGCACATCTGAGCTTAGCTTTGTTGCGTATCTCTCACCAGAAGACAGCAAACGAAAACCTCATTCAGCGGGCCGCCCTTTTCATAATGTCCGCATAGAGATCCGCAGCGCCGCCGGGGACCTCTGTCAGCCGGGGGAAATCGGGAAAATATTCGTCAAAAGCCCGATGAAGTTCTCAGGCTATGTAAACAGCCGCACACCAGATCAATCGGAATGGATGACAGTAGATGACATGGGCTATGTTGATGCAGAGGGATTTCTGTACATAGCAGGACGAGAAAACGGGATGATCGTATAT
The DNA here is from genome assembly GCF_002289525.1 of Bacillus sp. 7705b. Classification (NCBI taxonomy): domain Bacteria; kingdom Bacillati; phylum Bacillota; class Bacilli; order Caryophanales; family Bacillaceae; genus Bacillus; species Bacillus sp. 7705b. The sequence goes on from NZ_NSDH01000023.1 coordinate 93,289, forward strand.
GGCGGATTAAATATTTTCCCTGAAGAAATTGAGCGCGTGCTTCTCTCCTGCCCAGAGGTTGAAAAAGCAGCTGTGGCAGGCATTCCGGACGAGTATTGGGGAGAAATCGCCGCGGCCGTCATTTGCGGTAATACAGACGCCAAAAAGCTGAAAGCCTGGTGCAAGCAGAAACTGGCATCCTACAAAATCCCGAAAAAATGGGTATTTACAGACAGTATGCCGGAAACAAGCAGCGGCAAAATTGCCCGTTCGAACGTAAAAAAATGGCTGCGGGGTATGGTGAATTGAACGCGGTTATTGCAGATGCAAAACGAACGATTTTCGGAAAAGAAAACGGACTGCTGAAGCAGTTTTTGCCGGAGGATTTGGCCGCTCCTCTCATCAGCTGTCTCGGCCGAAAGTTAGAGGATCAAATTGACGAGGTGATTTTGGGAAACGCCACTGGCAGAGGCGGCAACCTCGCCCGGCTGTCAGCACTTCAAGCTGGACTTCCTTTATCTGTTCCCGGCATGACGATTGACAGACAATGCGGCTCCGGGCTTGAAGCAGTGCGTTCCGCATGCAATCTTATCAAAGCGGGTGCCGGAAACATTTATATCGCAGGCGGCGCAGAAAGCAGCAGCCGATCGCCTTTTTCAGAAAGAGCCCGCTTTTCGCCGGACACTGTTGGTGATCCCGATATGGGCATGGCGGCCGAATATACAGCAGCACGCTATGCCATCCCAAGAAACATGCAGGACGAATACACGCTTCTCAGCTATCAACGCAGCTGGAGTGCTCATACCGAAGGATTGTACCGTGAAGAGATTGTTCCTCTCGGGGAGTTGGAAACAGACGAAGCTTTTCTGAAAAGACGGCCGATGGAAGCGATCATTTCTCGTGCAAAGCCGGTGTTTGACACCAGCTCCGGAACGGTTACAGCCGCCAATAGCAGCGGCATATCAGATGGAGCGGCTGCACTCCTTGTCATGGAAGAGAAAAAAGCTGCATCCCTCGGCTATAAACCTGTGCTGCGCTTTATCGGAAGCGCCGTTAGCGGCATTCATCCCAACTATCCGTCCGCCGCGCCGGTTGAAGCGATCAAAAAGCTTTTAGCTGCAAACGCGTTGACAACTGACGATATCGGTTTATACGAAATCAACGAAGCCTTTGCCGTTAAAATATGTGTCTGCTCACAAGAACTTGGCATTCCCTATACGAAGATCAATGTGCGGGGCGGCGCGTTAGCTCTCGGCCATCCTTACGGCGCTTCCGGGGCGGCACTGGTCACCAGATTGTTTTATGAAGCGCAGAGACGGACAGGCTGTCAATATGCTGTCGCCGCCATCGGAAGCGGCGGCGGAATCGGCTTGGCTTTATTATTTGAGGTTTTGGCATAGGCTTTTTCATAGGATGCATGCCTCTGATTTAGTATAATAGCGATAAGATCAAAGTCAGGAAGGGGAATTTTATGACAGCCGTTTGCTTAGTAAGACACGGAGAAACCGATTGGAACCTGCAGCAAAAATGCCAAGGGAAAACAGATATCCCGCTGAACGCGACAGGCGAACGCCAAGCAAAAGAAACCGGAGAATACTTAAAAGATTTCTCTTGGGATATCATTGTCACCAGCCCGCTGAAAAGAGCCAGAAGGACCGCGGACATTATTAATGAATACCTCAATCTTCCTATCGTTGAGATGGATGACTTTAAGGAGCGTGATTACGGGGACGCGGAGGGCATGCCGCTTGAAGAACGGACAAAGCGCTATCCGGACAAGAACTATCCAAACATGGAAACGCTAAAAGAGCTCACGGACAGGCTGATGGGCGGATTGGTGAAAGTAAACCACGCATATCCAAATCAAAAGGTACTGATTGTCGCGCACGGCGCAGCGATTCACGCACTGCTGACAGAGATTTCCGGCGGTGATGCCGAGCTTCAAAATACGCGCCTTGTCAATGCCTGCCTCAGTAACATTGAATTTGCAGAAGAAAAATGGAAAATTAAAGATTATAACATCAATAGCCACTTATCCGGTTTTATTCAATAAGAAAAGACAGGCGTTTGCCTGTCTTTTTTTATTTATTTTCTGCTGTCATATCATTTTGAAGCTCATCTAAAATCGCATTCGCTCCGTCCACACTGCGGCGCAGAGACCATACCTGACGATCAACATGGTACACATGTCCGTTTTTCACTGCTTTCAGCTTCTTCCACAGAACATTTTTTTCGATCGGGCGTTTGCCGTCCGCGTCAATGTCGTCTGTTTTTCCTGTCATCAGTATGATTACATCCGGGTCTGTTTTCAGCAGCTGCTCAAGTGTCATTTTCATGTTCACAGAGTCGCCGCCATTACCGGTTTTTTTGTTATCGGACGTGCTGATCGCATATTGATAGCCGACTTGTGTTAAAAGTCTCGATGTGAAGAAATTTTCATCTCTGGCCATAATCGTATCATTTGTATTTCCAATCAAAAGCACAGATTGGCTGTTCGCACTGATCTTTCTCTTTGTTTCATTCACTTTTTCTTCATGCGCTGTCAGCTTTTTCTCCATTTCCTTCTCTTTGCCGACTGCTTTGGCAATGGTAAGAGAAGCGTCAATTGTATCCTGATAATCAGCATTTAAATTATTAAGCGCGATCGTCGGCGCGATGTTTTTCAGCTGATCATATATCTTCTTATGACGGGTCGTGTCTGCAATAATCAAATCCGGTTTTAGCGAAGCGATTTTTTCCATGCTTGGCTGTGACCGTGTGCCGACAGAGGTGTAGCCGTCAATTTTTTTCAGTACATCCTTGTTGATCAGCTGCTTTGCTTTATTGTCATCCGCCACTCCAACAGGTGTAATGCCGAGATCAAGCAAAGTGTCGATAAAGCCAAGCTCAAGCACAACGACCCGCTTCGGATGCTCAGGCACGTTCGTTTTCCCTAAATCATGTGTTACCGCTGCTTTATTTTCTTCACTGTTTTGATGGCCGGCTGAAGAAGAACAAGCCGCAGTCAAAACAGAAAGAAGTAAAACTGTAAGAATAATCAGTGTTTTTTTCATAACATTCCAGTCTCTCCTGTATGTAGTTTCTCAATTAAGATGTCCAAAAGATAGTATAACACGGAATGATAATCATTATCACTATTATTATTGAAAATCAGTATAGAAAGTTTCACATCGAAGGAACGTTTCTCTGTTGCTATGAGATGCACTTGCATATTCTAAAATCAAACCAAAAAGCTTGCAGAAAAAGCATCGTTTTTTCTGCAAGCCGAAACTTCTCATTTACAGTTTTACAAGGACCCTTCCTTGAATGTGATTTTGCAAAATATCTTTTAGCGCATCAGGTGCTTCTGTTAATGAGACTTCCTTGTCTATGATTGTCAGAAGCTGTTCAGGCTTAAGATCGGATGCCATGCGCTCCCAAACCGCCGCTCTAAGATCCATTGGACAATAGACTGAGTCTATCCCCAGCAGGCTGACTCCGCGAAGAATAAACGGATACACCGTTGCAGGAACCTCTCCCCCGCCCGTTAAACCGCTCACCGCGACAGATCCGCCATATTGGATTTTGCTTAAAAGCGAGGCAAGCTGCTTCCCGCCGACAGGATCAACGGCTCCTTGCCATTGCTGCTTGGACAGCGCCTTACGTTTACCATCATAGACATCTTCCCTGCTGATTACTTCATTAGCACCGAGCTGCTTCAAATAGTCAGCCGCCTCCCGGTTTCCTGTGCTTGCGACCACGTTGTAGCCGCGTTTGCTGAGCATCGTTATTGCAATTCCGCCGACACCGCCGGTTGCTCCGGTGACAAGCACGCTCCCTTTTTCAGGAGAGAGTCCGTTCTGTTCAAGACGATGCACAGATAACGCCGCTGTAAACCCCGCCGTTCCGTACGCCATCGCTTCCTGCAGCGAAAGGTTCTTTGGCAAAGGCACCAGCCAGTCGCCAGGCACTGAAACATATTCGCTTAATCCGCCATGACGTGAGACACCAAGCTCATAGCTTGTCGCAATGACTTCATCCCCTTCGGCAAAACGCGGATCATTTGAAGAGACAACCGTACCTGCAGCATCAATGCCTAAAATAAGCGGATATTCTCTGACAATATTGCCGCCCGCTTTTCCGGCCAAGCCGTCTTTGTAGTTGATGCCTGAATATGCTGTTTTAATCAGCACGCCGTCTTTCGGCAAATCCTCTGTTGATATGGTTTTGATATTGACTGAAACATCATCTGCATTTTTTTCTGCCAGCAATGCTTGAAATAACGTTGACATTCGGCACACTCCTTTTCATCTTTATCGTAACCGAACATCGGCCAAAAAACCAAATCATGAGACCTCTATTTTCACTTCTCCGGCACATTAAGGCTGTAATGCACAAATGCGATTTCCTCTTCATAGCCGTTTTGCTCATATAAACTTCTTGCCGCCTGGTTGTGATGTTCCGTCTGCAGCTTTAAACATTTCGCTCCGTTTTCCGCGGCATAATCCTTTGCAGCGGAAAGCAGCCGCCGGCCAACTCCCTTTTTTCGTACAGAAGAATCGACGAATAAATCATTTAATATGTAAATTCTTTTCATAGCCACGGAAGAAAAGGCTGGATAAAGCTGTGTAAAACCAATGAATTCCCCATTTTCTTCTGCGATAAAAATAACAGACTCTTCCTTTTCCAGGCGTGCTTTCAAAAAAGCCTCCGCTCCTTCCAGATCCGACGCCTGCTTATAAAATTCCCGATACTGATTAAACAGCGGTGCTATAGCTGCCGCATCTGCTGGTAAAGCTTGACGAATGTTCATCTCGTTTCCTTCTCTCTATATGCTGTTAAGAATTACATTTTATATTTAATAGAATTTTCTGTAAACCAAATTGATCAGAATACTTTTTTCAGCATGCATGGAAAAAATATCACGATAATATCCATTGATCTCATAGAAAAACATGCAGGTCAATGGAACTGATTTATTCGACAGGGTTTTTTCTGGTCGCGGGAGGATTTAACCTGAAAAAACATGAAATTTCAACATAATGATTATTTACTCATGTCTATTTTCGTTCTTTTCTGTATGAATGCAGTTATTTCGAGTCTCTATAGAAATAACGAGAGATGATATACCTAAATAGAAATAAAACAATCTCAAAAAAATGGGTCTACTAAAATAGTATCCAATCTATTACAATAAATTCACAGAATAGTCTATTAATAGGCTGCTCTGAAATTGTAAAGGAGAGGGTAAAGAGTGAGAAGCAAAAAATTGTGGATCAGCTTGTTGTTTGCGTTCACGCTAATCTTCACGATGGCATTCAGCAACATGTCTGCACAGGCTGCCGGAAAAAACAGTGAAGAAAAGAAGTACATTGTCGGGTTTAAACAGACAATGGGAGCTATGAGCACCGCCAAGAAAAAAGATGTTATTTCTGAAAAAGGCGGGAAAGTTCAAAAGCAATTTAAGTATGTAAATGCAGCCACAGCAACATTGGATGAAAAAGCTGTAAAAGAACTGAAAAAAGATCCGAGTGTTGCTTATGTGGAAGAAGATCATGTTGCACATGAATATGCGCAATCTGTTCCTTACGGCATTTCTCAAATTAAAGCGCCGGCTCTTCACTCTCAAGGCTACACAGGCTCTAATGTAAAAGTAGCTGTCATCGACAGCGGAATTGACTCTTCTCATCCTGACTTAAACGTTCGAGGCGGAGCAAGCTTCGTGCCTTCTGAAACAAACCCATACCAAGACGGCAGTTCTCACGGCACGCATGTAGCCGGTACTGTTGCCGCTCTTAATAACACAATTGGTGTTCTGGGCGTAGCGCCTAGCGCATCATTATATGCAGTAAAAGTGCTTGATTCTACAGGAAGCGGCCAATACAGCTGGATTATTAACGGTATTGAATGGGCGATTTCTAACAACATGGATGTCATCAACATGAGTCTTGGCGGACCTACTGGGTCTACAGCGTTGAAAACAGTAGTCGATAAAGCGGTTGCAAGCGGTATCGTCGTTGTTGCCGCAGCCGGAAACGAAGGAAGTTCAGGAAGCACAAGCACAGTCGGCTACCCTGCAAAATATCCTTCTACTATTGCAGTAGGCGCAGTAAACAGCAGCAACCAAAGAGCTTCTTTCTCAAGCGCAGGTTCTGAGCTTGACGTTATGGCTCCAGGCGTGTCGATCCAAAGCACACTTCCTGGCGGCACATATGGCTCTTACAACGGAACCTCAATGGCGACACCTCACGTTGCCGGAGCAGCAGCTTTAATCCTTTCTAAACATCCGACTTGGTCAAATGCGCAAGTCCGTGATCGTTTAGAAAGCACTGCGACAAACCTTGGCAGCTCTTTCTACTATGGAAAAGGGTTAATCAACGTTCAAGCAGCTGCACAATAAGATAAAAGAGAAGCAGGCCACTCCATACCTGCTTCTTTTTTTATTGGTCGTCCCCCTGTTCTGAGGCCGGGTGTTCTGAGGTATTTTCTTCGGTTTCCGCATGTTGAATCCGCTCCATGATCGAAGGATGGCTCCCTCTGAAAAGTTTCACGAGAAAAGGCGGATCAACCTGGCTCAGCCCCGTAACAGCCAAATCTTGAAACGTTCTGACTGCGGCTTCGCTGTCCCCTGTCAGCTCAATCCCATATTGGTCAGCCTTATTCTCCTGATAGCGGGAAACAGCATTAGAAAAAGGCGTAACAGCAAAGCTCAAAACAGACACGATAAGCAATAACAGCGGCAATGCCGCAAGATCACGCCGGCCCTCTACATGAAACAGATTGCGTGCAAGCCGTACCCCCCGCTTGTAAAGCTTATCAACCACATAAAATCCCGCTAGCGACACAATTAAATAGCCAGCCAATCCGATATACACGTGCTTCATGACATAATGGCCCATTTCGTGCCCCATAATAAAGAGAATTTCTGAATCGTCGAGTTTATTCAGCGTCGTATCCCATAGAACAATCCGCTTATTGGCCCCAATTCCTGTCACATAGGCATTAAGCGCGTTTGTTTTCTCTGACATATTCACTTCATACACATGATCAGCCGGAATATTGGCTTCTTCGGCCAGTGCTAAAATTTTGCTTTCCAGCTCTTTGTTTTTCAGCGGATAAAAATCATTGTATAAAGGATCAATAATCACCGGCTGAATAAAAAACAGAAACAGCGAAAACGGCACTGTTAACAGCCAGGCGTAAAACCACCATTTTTTTTCATGCTTTTTGATCAGCCAATAAAACACCAGCACGCAAAGTGTAAAGATCGGAAAACTGATCCAAAAATCAATGACTTGATCTTTAGCCCAGCTGGAGGCTGTCTGCGTCGAAATATTGTAATCAAGTGATACCTGATAGCCTATCCAATCCAAAGGCAGCGTCACCAGAGCCGTGATCAGCGAAAGCACAAACACGAAACCGATGATCTGCAAAAAACGAAAACGCACAGCCGCTTCCATCCATTGCTTGATTTTCTTTGAAACACCGCTGGTCAGCAATACAAAAAACAGAAACCAATCAAGAGGAATACTGATAAAAAATAAAAAGTTCTTCACATCAGAATACTGTTCGGCGACAGCCAATTGAGACGGCTTCATGAAAGAAGCCGGGTCAGCCTGTGTTCCTTTCACGGCCTCCGGCACAGCGGAATCGCCGGACATAAAGAAATACCAATAGAAAAAAAGCCCATACAGCACATATGCAAGCCCTGCACCCGCAATCCACTTGCGCATAACGCCTCACTCCTCACATCTAGACCCATTACTTCTATTGTAATCATAAATTCAATTTCTTAGAACCAAGCTGTGAGTTCGGACTTTTTCGCATGGAATCGCCCTTTGCTGGAGAAACTAGCAAATGTTTGGAGTGATGCAGATGAAAAAAATAGTAGCAGCCATCGTGGTTATCGGTCTTGTGTTTATTGCATTTTTCTACCTTTACAGCCGGTCAGGCGATGTATATCAATCGGTTGATGCGGAATTGATCACCCTGTCTTCAAACGGGCGGGAAAAGATTGAAATCGAAAAAAGACAGCACGTCAAAGATATGCTGGACATTATGAATCAGGGAAAGCAGCTGAAAACCGAAAAAACATCAGCTCCTGATTACGAAGGCACGATTAAATTTCATAAAGACAGATTTGACTCATTCAGATTATGGATTGACGACAGCCAGCAGGCCATTTTTTTGAAAGACGGCACGTATTACAAATTAACGCGAAACGATACCAAAGCGCTGCAAATTATCATTAAAAAAGAAGCAAAGGATTAACAATGAAAAAAGCGAAGCCCACTGGCTTCGCTTTTTTCACATTAATGAGGCAGCATATCTTTGAGCGCCCGTCTGAGCATTTTGCCTGTCGCATTTTTCGGAATCTCATCAAGAAAGATGATCTCGGCAGGCCGTTTGTATTTTGCCAGATGCTTTTCACAATGCGCCATCATTTCTTCTTCTGTGACACCAGACCGTTTCGGTACGACATATCCCTTTACCGCTTCGCCGCTTTCAGCATCAGGCACGCCGATGACAACAGCCTCCTTTACGTCCGGGTGGCTGTACAGGACCTCTTCCACTTCACGCGGATACACATTGTAGCCGCCTACAATAATCATGTCTTTTTTCCGGTCAACAATGTAAAAATAACCGTCCTCATCCCGCCTTGCCAGGTCTCCCGTATAAAGCCATCCGTCCTTTAAAGCGTGCTCCGTTTCCATCGGCATATTATAATAGCCCTTCATCACATTGGGCCCTTTTACGATCAATTCGCCCACCTGGTGATCAGGGACCTCTCGGCCGAGCGGATCGACGACCTTGTTTTCGACATGCAAAATACTTGTCCCGATGGAGCCTGGTTTTCTCCCTCTGTCAAACGGGTTAAAGCATGTGACAGGCGATGCTTCCGAAAGCCCGTAGCCCTCCAAAATGGTGACGCCGAATTTCTCTTCAAATGCCGTAAGCAGCGCGACCGGCATGGCCGCACCACCCGAGATGCACAGGCGAATAGAAGAAAAATCATCTGCCTTGCCTTCTTCATGCTGGAATAAATAGTTATACATCGTAGGCACGCCGGCAAAAATCGTTGCCTGCCGCTGCTTTACAAGCTTAAAAACAGATGCGGGGCTGAACTGCGGTTCAATCAGCACGCATGCGCCGCTCATCAGCGGAGCGTTCATGCAGACAGTTAAGCAAAAAACATGAAACATCGGAAGAGCGCAAACCACATTGTCTTTCTCATCCATTCCCAAATACCCGGCGACATCGTTTGCATTGCTGAACAAATTCTGGTGGGTCAGCATCGCGCCTTTCGGTCTTCCCGTTGTTCCTGACGTATATAAAATTACCGCAGTATCATCAGGCACAACCTCTGGATGGCGTGCAGCACCGGGTGTCGGACGCAACATTTTTGTAAACGTTGTCATTTTCATTCTGACTTCGGGATCTGAAGCTTCCAGCTCAGTTTCTCCCGTCCGGCATAAAATGACGAGTTCGACCTTTGGCAAAGATTCGTGCATGCTTTCATAAATCGGCAAAAGCTGATCTACTCCTACGATTGCTTTGACATCGCCGTTTGTCAGCATATAGCCGATTTCTGTCGGCGTGTACGTCGGATTGATCGGCACCACCACAATACCGGCCTTTAATGCGCCGAAAAATGCGATGACAAAATCAGGCGAATTGCCAAGCAGCAAAGCAAGGTGATCCCCTTTTTCCATACCCGCTTTTTGAAGGCCGTCCGCAAAACGCTGAATATTGTCATTCAGATCCTTGTAAGTAATCACTTGATCCCTAAACCTGCATGCGATGCTGTCCGGCTTCTCAGATGCTGTCTCTTCTAATTTTGAAACCAGATTCATTCTCCCACCCCTTAAAGTGAATGAGTAGTCATTCATTATTGAAGATAAGCTTTCCTTTTCATTATAGAGAAACACAAAAAAACACTCAAGAGCAAAAAGCCCCGAGTGTCAGTAGTGTTATAGATTCTTCAAAGCTTCGGCAATCGGTGTATCTCCTTCAGTGAGATCAAAAGCCCGATTTTCCGTGTTGGTTTCATCTAAAGAGGCAATGACTGCTGCCGCAACGTCATCACGTGATATATCACCCCGCTCTAGATCTGCGGCTGCGGAAACCGTTCCTGTTCCCGGTTCATTGCGAAGGCCTCCCGGACGTATAATCGTATAGGCTAAGCCGCTGGATTCCAAAATTTTATCAGCATAATGCTTGGCCACGTAATAAGGTTTAAGTGCCTCATTCCAATTTTCACGGCGGTGGGCCTGCAGGGCGCTGACCATAATAAAACGTTTGATTCCCGCGATTTCCGCAGCCTCTATTGCTTTTGCCGCTCCGTCAAGATCCACCAGCAGCGTTTTATCATAGCCTGTGCTCCCGCCGGAACCCGCCGTAAAAATAATCGCGTCACAGCCTTTTGCCGCGGCTGCGATTTCTTCCGGGCTTCCTTCTAGATTTGCTAGCACAGCTTCCGCGCCGGCCGCTTCCAAAGATGCTTTCTGTTCTTCTTTTCTGACCATCGCTCTGACGGAATGATCAGCATTCTCTTTGAATAAAGAAACAAGTCTTTGTCCGATTTGTCCGTTCGCTCCGATTAAAAACACTTTCATGTGAATCCCTCCTGCCTCCATTATTCCAAAACACAAATTTCCTTTCAAACAATGTGTTTGACATTAATAAATCAGATCAAGAAAATCTTCTTTCGTAATGTTCCCAAAATAATGCTTCAGATTCACATCAGCCAGCGCATCAGCGATCACACTGCGCTCATATTGCTTTCCAATCAGCAGGTTTTCGATTTCCGACACATCGCCCACACCGAAGAAATCGCCGAAAATTTTGCAGTCTTCAATTTTCCCTTTTTTTACTTCCAAACGCAAATCAATGGACCCTACCGGATAACGCTTTGAATGGTTCAGGTTAAATTTAGGTGAGCGGCCGTAGTTCCAATCCCAATTTTGATAGCGTTCTTCCGAGATTTTGCGAATGACTTCCCAATCTTTTTCAGTCAGCTTATACTCCGGCACATCTTCAATGTGATTTGTATTGAAAATATGTCTGAGCAAATGACTGCGGAATTCTTCGGTCGTCATTTTATCATCAAGAAACTCACTGATGTTTGCCACGCGGCTTCTGATTGATTTGATGCCCTTTGATTCAATTTTATCCTTTTTGACTTTTAAAGCGGACACAACATGATCAATGGCTGAATCAAACATGAGGGTGCCATGGCTGAAGATGCGGCCTCTTGTGGCAAATTGGGCGTTACCTGATATTTTGCGGCCATCTACCACAATATCATTCCGGCCGCTTAATTCCGCTTCAACTCCGAGCTGATGTAGCGCTTGAATCACCGGCTCAGTGAATTTTTTGAAGTTATGAAAGCTTTCACCGTCATCCTTCGTGATAAAGCTGAAATTTAAATTCCCTAAATCATGATACACAGCCCCGCCGCCAGATAAACGGCGGACGACGATAATTCCGTTTTCCTCTACATACTTTGTATTGATTTCTTCTATTGTATTTTGGTTTTTTCCGATGATGATAGACGGCTGATTCACGTAAAAAAGCAAATACGGCTGTTCAGGGTCTAAATATTTAAGGCAATACTCCTCGATAGCAAGATTGATCCGCGGATCATTGATATTTTGATTGTCAATAAATAACATGGTGCTCCTCCTTTATCCTTCCCACACAAAACCAGATTTCGCAATGTTCACTTTCCCGTTAAAAACGGTCTTGGCTTCTTTGCGAAGATTGTCATGCACGCCGAAATGAGGCAGATGGGTCAGCAGCAGCTCGCCCGCTCCCGCTTCTTCTGCAATTCGCCCTGCTTCCAAGCTGTTCATATGGCCTGCGCTTGTCCCGTCTTGATCAGCATAAAAATTACATTCTGAGATCAATAAATCAGCGTTTTCCGAAAACGGAATAAATGAATCCTGATAGCTGGAATCAGCAGTATACACAACAGTATGGCTGCCGTCAGTAATCCGCATCGCATAACAAGTCACCGGGTGAACCGTTTTTAAAAAGGTGATCGTAAACGGACCGACAGTCAGCTGCTGATCAGGCTGATAGGCAATCCCTTTCGTATGCGTTTTATATGTAAGCTTTTGAAACTGTTCTATATCAGCATCATGTCCGTAAATCGGAAGCGAGTGCTCTCCTTTGCCGAGGAATGATCCGACTTGCTTCGCAAATTGCAGCGGCCCGATGTCGGCAATATGGTCATGGTGATAATGAGATAGAACCACCGCGTCCAGCTTTTCCGCCGGGACATATCCAAACAGCTTAGATAACACGGCACTTCCGCAGTCCACTAACAATGAAAAATCCCCCGATTGAAACAAGTAACCCGACGTCGCTTCATTTGCGGCCGGAAAACCGCCGTAGCATCCGATAACTGTAACTTTCATAATGTCCTCCTTCTTTTCAAAGAAAATTGATCCTCCTTCAATATACCCATTTTTCTAAAAAAAAGCATGTTTTAAACATTGTATCAAAACAGATGTTGAATTTCACTTTCTGTTATATTACAATGAAAACATTACAAAGGGGAAAGAGGGATTGGTTATGCTAGGGAAAATTACTGAATTTTTTAGAAACCTGCCTTCGAAAAAGTGCGCGGAATGCGGAAAAAAGATTGATGAGCAGCATGAGTGTTATGGTAATATTTGCAACGACTGTATAAAAGTAAGCGATATGTAAAGGGGCGAAAATCTCACGCATACAGTGTGAGATTTTCTTCATTCTTCTAACTTCTCTTTATATTGAAATAATAGTCAGGTTGGGTCAAAGCTCACCTGTTTTTAGATAATTATGGTGATTCACTTTATATTTTTGAATATTCTATATTTTCAAAATATAATTTACTATAGACGAACCTATTTCTTATCTATTATAATTTGATCTAATAGTGAGATTAAATATATGTCTATTCATGATATATGTTGATACTTTGTTTTTTGGGAGGTAATCTATGAAAAGAATTAGGTTTGGATTAGCCACGCAAATATTCGTTGGACTTATTCTAGGTGTTATTGCTGGCGTTATTTGGTACGGCAACCCAGCACTGCCTACTTATCTGCAGCCAATCGGGGATCTCTTTTTACGCTTAATCAAAATGATAGTGATTCCTATTGTTGTCTCCAGTTTAATCATCGGTGTAGCCGGAGCTGGAAATGGAAAGCAAGTTGGTAAATTAGGCTTCAGAACAATTCTGTACTTTGAGATCATTACGACCTTTGCCATCATTCTCGGACTAGCCCTTGCAAACATCTTCCACCCGGGTACAGGAGTTAATATACACGAAGCTCAAAAAACAGACATCAGTCAATATGTTGAAACAGAAAAAGAACAAAGCAATAAATCAGTGGCAGAGACATTCCTGCACATTGTGCCGACAAACTTCTTCCAATCCTTGGTCGAAGGGGATCTTCTTGCCATCATCTTCTTTACCGTACTATTTGCATTGGGAATTTCCGCGATCGGTGAAAGAGGCAAGCCAGTGTTAGCCTTTTTTGAAGGCGTTTCCCATTCGATGTTCCATGTGGTAAACCTTGTGATGAAAGTAGCGCCATTCGGGGTTTTTGCTCTAATCGGAGTTACTGTCTCTAAATTCGGACTCGGTTCTCTTCTATCTCTCGGAAAGCTTGTCGGATTGGTATATGTCGCACTTGCTTTCTTCTTAATCGTCATTTTTGGGATTGTCGGAAAAATTGCCGGTATCAGCATCTTCAAATTCCTGGCTTACATGAAGGACGAAATTTTATTGGCGTTCAGTACGTCCAGCTCTGAAACCGTTCTTCCGCGCATCATGGAAAAAATGGAGAAAATCGGCTGTCCGAAAGGTATTGTGTCTTTCGTTATCCCGATTGGATATACGTTTAACTTAGACGGCTCCGTTCTCTATCAATCTATTGCAGCGCTGTTTCTTGCACAAGTATACGGCATTGATTTAACAATTTGGCACCAAATTACGCTTGTATTAGTTTTGATGGTGACATCTAAAGGAATGGCTGCCGTTCCGGGAACTTCTTTTGTCGTCTTGCTTGCAACACTGGGCACGATCGGTGTTCCGGCAGAAGGACTTGCCTTTATTGCCGGTGTAGACCGCATTATGGACATGGCACGTACAGTTGTAAACCTGACTGGTAACGCACTTGCTGCCGTTGTCATGTCTAAATGGGAAGGCATGTTTAATCCTGCAAAAGCAGAAGCTGTCATGACCCAATCTAAAGCAGATCAAAACGCAACCATTTCCGGTTAATCCAAAAGCCTGCGGGATTCTCAACGCCCCGCAGGCTTTTTTTAATCTTGGACAAGCTCAAACAGCTCTGTAATCAAAACAGTGTCCTCATTCAGTTCCATTTCGCCATTTTTGATCAGCTCGGCCCATGCTCTTCGATGGTCCTCTTGAAATTCATCAATTCGGTCTCCGTTGCCCTCTCCTTTGACTAACCTCATATCAGGCGCTCCAAAGGTCGTTTCAAACACATCTGTCACTTTTATATTGCATCTCGGATGATCATGTTTATCATAAACGGTTACAAGCTGTCCCGCTGTTTGATATACATCACTCAGTTCATCTTTTGAATATAATGATTTCGGCGCGCAGGTGGCCGTTTTTTCTCCAGCAAGGATTTGCTGGATCAGCTGTTCTCCAAGAGCTTCATCGCCTTCCCAGCCGAAAGTGCTTTTCAGTTCATAGATTTTCATTTGTTTTCTCCCTCTTATACCATCGGTGATTGCACATAATAATACAGGAGCTTCGCTGTATGGCGGAGAGAAGACTTATGCGTGCGCTCAAAAGCGTGCGAAGCGTCAATTCCCGGCCCGATCAGGCCGTGCACAATATCATGCCCGGATTTGATCGCTGCTGAGGCGTCCGACCCGTAATACGGGTAAATATCAAGCTTATAGTCAATATGGTGCTTTTCAGCTAAATCGACCAAATGCTTTCTCAGCTGATAATGATACGGACCGCTCGAATCCTTCACACAAATCGAAACCGAATATTCGTCTGTCGCCTGACCGTCGCCGATAGCCCCCATATCCACCGCCAAGTATTCAACAGTTTCAGCAGGAATATTAGAGTTCCCGCCGTATCCGATTTCTTCATTATTAGAAATCAGAAAATGAGTCGTATACGGCAGTTCAATTTCTTCTGTTTGAATTTGATGGATTAAGCGAAGCAACAAGGCCACACTTGCTTTGTCATCTAAATGGCGTGATTTAATGAATCCGCTTGATGTGATCTCAACACGGGGATCAAACGAAACAAAATCTCCGACGCCAATGCCAAGCTCTTCCGTATCCTTACGGCAGTGCACAGGCTCATCCAGGCGGATTTCCATATTCTCTTCATTGCGCTCCGCTTTTCCCGCGTCTTTGTACACGTGCACAGACGTTTGATGCATTAAAATGGTGCCCGTATACGTTTTCCCTGAAGCCGTTTCAATTTGGCAATACTCCCCTTCGATCGAGTTATAGCGGAAACCGCCGATCAAATCGATTTTCAGCCGGCCGTCTGCTTTAATTTCTTTCACCATCGCGCCCAAGGTATCAACGTGCGCCGTCAGCATTCGGTGACGGGATGTATCGCGGCCCGGAAGCGTGGCGATCAAACCGCCCTTATGGTTCAGAACCGTTTCGACCTTCCATTCTTTTAAAAGGTTTTCAACGTATTTGATCACCTCATATGTATTCCCTGTCGGACTTGGAATAGAAACGAGTTCTTTAATCAGCTCCATTGTTTTACGAACGGACGTCATAGGACATTCCTCCTTTTATTTTCTATTTAAAATATACTCTTTTCCCGCTGAACCCGTCCAATCTTTTCCTATCAATCTAGCATATGCTGTAGAGAGCATGGGAAGAGGAGGGATATCTATGTGCTGTCGTCATTCACATGAACGGAAACATCATTGTAATTTTTGGTTTGATGATTTTTGGTTCTTTGACGAGTGGTTCGATAAGGATTTCCACGACCATTGCAAGAAAGAGAAAGAATGCCATGACCCTTGCGAGAAAAAGAAGAAAAAGAAAAGACATTGCTCTTGCAAAAAACGCTGCCACTCTTGCTGTCATTGCTAAGGACTGAGTCAGAAATATTCTGATACCCCATGCCTAAACGAATATTTCATTTTTCCAAGCGGGCTGTTACTGCTGCTTGGATTTT
Source organism: Bacillus sp. 7705b (assembly GCF_002289525.1). NCBI lineage: Bacteria > Bacillati > Bacillota > Bacilli > Caryophanales > Bacillaceae > Bacillus > Bacillus sp. 7705b. The sequence continues at coordinate 109,433 of NZ_NSDH01000023.1, forward strand.
TTATTGAAACAGCCTTTTTGCCTTTACAATCCAAACCACTGATGCCGCGGCTATCCCAGCAACGATGAGTTCAACAGCCGCCGCATGTTCTATCACTCCTTTTTGGTATAAAACCGCCGGTACATTAAACAGCCCGTGTAAGAGAATCGAATACAGCAAAAACAGCGGCCGGCGGCTTTTAACCGCATACAGCACAAATAGTGACAGACCGATTTGAACAGAGATGGCGCTGATTCTTTCAATTCCGCCGAGCAGCCATTCATACGAAGGTGTATTCAGCAGCTGCGCCTGAATCGGCATAAGTGCCTGCTTCACATCTTGATTAATCAAAAGCTGTTCAAAAGTGCCGCTATTGATCGCAAAAGCGTACACGATAAGCGTAATGCTGGACAAGCCGGTTATTAGTATCGCCTCCAGACCGCCGTGGCCCGCTCCGAAGGCCAGACCGTCCGCCCAAGAAAGACGGCGCTTCATAAAGAAACGCATCATGATATACCTTCCGCACTCCTCAAAAATCCCGGCCATCAAGCATCCGTAAATGGCATACCAGACTGGATGCTTCATCACTTCTTTCGTCGTTTCATTCATTTGCAGCACATAAACATGAACGCCGCCCTCCAACAGCTGAGCAAAGACAAAAAACGTAAGAGCGCCAATAAAAAACACCTTAATCGGAGCATGATACTTTCGCCTAAACCATATCATCAATCCGATCGGCAACAAAAACGCAATAACCCCGGAAATAATCATAGAGGCTATCGCTCCTTGACTGACCATTTTTTTCCTCCTTTTCTGGTTTTCTACTGACAGTTTCTCTTTTTTTATCAAAAATCCTCTTTTTAGTACCAGATACTAATATCTAGTGTTATAATCTGATAATAAAAGGAGTTGTGTTATTATGTCAAAAGCAAACATTACAGCAATCGGCACCTATGCGCCGAGCCGGCGTTTAACCAATGCGGACCTGGAAAAAATCGTAGATACATCTGATGAATGGATTGTTCAGCGCACAGGAATGAGAGAACGACGGATTGCCGATGAGCAGCAGTTCACTTCAGACTTATGCATTGAAGCAGTCAAAGATCTCAAGAGCCGTTACGAAGGAACACTTGAAGATGTGGATATGATTCTCGTCGCCACAACAACAGCAGATTATGCCTTTCCGAGTACGGCTTGCCGGGTGCAGGAATATTTCGGCTGGGAGAACACCGGCGCGTTAGATATCAATGCGACATGCGCAGGACTGACATACGGTCTCCATTTGGCAAACGGATTGATTACATCCGGGCTTCATCAAAAAATTCTCGTCATCGCCGGAGAAACATTGTCAAAAGTGACTGATTATACAGATCGAACGACATGCGTTCTGTTCGGCGATGCTGCGGGCGCACTATTGGTTGAACGAACTGAAGAGGCACCGGGATTCCTCACCTCCGTCCAAGGAACATATGGAAAAGGTGCAGATATTTTGTATAGGGCCGGACTGCGGAGCGAACTCAACGGCATGCCGCTTGCGGATTCCGGGAAAATGGTCCAAAACGGACGCGAAGTGTATAAGTGGGCCGCAAGAACCATTCCCCGTGAATTTGAACATCTTTTACACAAAGCAGGGCTCAGCCGTGATGATCTTGATTGGTTTGTTCCCCACAGCGCCAACTTGCGCATGATCGAATCGATTTGTGAAAAAACACCGTTTCCGATTGAACAAACACTCACCAGTGTCGAATACTACGGAAATACATCCTCAGTCTCTATTGTTTTGGCCCTTGATCTGGCAGTGAAAGCCGGGAAGCTGAAAAAAGACCAAACCCTGATGCTTTTCGGATTCGGCGGAGGATTAACGTATACCGGACTTCTGATTAAATGGGGATGTTAAATCAAAAAAGACCTTGTTTCCTGAGAAACAAGGTCTTTTTCATTAGGAAGCCGGCTGTTCTTCTGAAGTGTCTTCCTTCCGGCTTAAGATCGTAAAGTAGGTAATGCTCAGCGCGATCATGACTAGAGCAATGCCGATTAAGACACCGGCCATCTGCCACATGTAGCCGAAATCTCCGTTTGAAATCACCGCTCTGAACCCGTTTATGCTGTAGGTCATCGGCAGCGCGCCATGGATCACCTGATAGAAATTCGGAAGCAATTCTAATGGGAAGGTTCCTCCGCTGGCCCCGAGCTGCAGCACTAAAATAATGACTGCAATAAACCGGCCCGGATTGCCCATCGTCGTGGCCAAAAATTGAATCATCGCAAGGAAAGCGAGACTCGTAATGATCGTAAACACGTAAAACCTCCACGTGCTCTCAACCTCGAGACCAATTCCCAGAAGAAGAACTGTCGCCACAATAAGTGATTGAATGATTCCTACCAGCATCATGACGTTAAATTTACTGAAGAACCACTCAAATCCGTTTCTCGGACGGCCTGATGCTTCTTTCAGCGGGAATACGACCGTCAGCATAATGCCGCCGACATACAAGCCCATTGATAGGATATAAGGCGTCAGCCCTGTTCCGTAGTTAGGGACGGAATGAATCGCGTCGTCATTAGTTTTGACCGGATCCGCAAACATACCGTATGTTTTATCATCAGCGCTGATATCCCCTGTTTGATCAGCCGCATCATTCAGCTTATTAGACAGCTGTCCTGTGCCGTCCAATAGCTTGCCTAAACCTGTATCAAGCGATTCAGATCCCTCAGCGAGTTTTGATGATCCATTTTGAACTTGTTTAGAACCGTCTAACAGTTTCAGTAAGCCGCCCGACACTTGGCTGCCGCCTGTCACCAATTGTTCTGAGCCCGCTTTTGCTTTTGCAAACTGTTTATTGTATTCTCCAATACCGGCTGTCAGTTTATTTTGGCTATCTGTGATCTGCTGTGAACCGTTGTATATCTTCTCGGTTCCTTCAGTTAATTTGTCAATTGCATCTTGCGTCGCTTTTGCACCGTTATAAAGCTTAGATGTAGCTTCCGGCATTGCTTTCAGCTGTGCCGCCTGCTCTTTTACATCTTCCAGAGAAGCTTTAATCGTTGAAATGTCAGGAAGCTGATCCACTGAAGGGAGCCGGCTAATGATTTGATCAAAATCAGGCGCATCTACTTGCGGAAGCTTCTTCTCAACAGAATTGATCAGCTGGCTTTTTTGTTCCGCTGTTAAGAACTCGCTTGAATTGATCACATTTTTAAATGCCTGATCACGGTTTTTCAAGCTGTTTTCAAACTCTGTCAGCTGCTTTTTAAATTCATTCATGGCAGTTTCAGATTTTTCAAGGTTGCTGACAGCTGTTTCAAGCTGTGTCAAATCGACTGCGTTTATGACCTTCTCTGCTTTTTTTACTTTCTGAGAAGCCTCTGCGGCCTTTGTATTAAGCTGATCCAGCCCGTTTGTAATCTTTGGAAATCCCTGCTGCAATGTCTGCTGGCCGGCTAGAAGTTCATTCAGCCTTCCTGTCAGCTCACTTGATCCCGCGGCAATTTTTCCTGAATTTTCATAAATGGTATTGCTGCTGTCCTGGAATTTGCCGAGCGAGCTGTCAAGCGATTGAATGCCGCTTGTTACTTTAGCTGCTCCTTCTGCAAGCTGCGCCGTTTTGTCGCTGATTGTCGCAGTGCTTTCTGTCAGCTTCTCCAGATTTTCTTTCAGCTTGGCGCTTCCGTTTTTTGCGTCCTTAGTGCCGTCATCAATTTTTTTCGCTCCGCTGCTCGCGTCGCTGAGACCTTTGGCAATATCTTTAAAGTTATCAAAAATCACTTTCGTATATTGCTCGGTCACTTCTTTAGAAACAGAAGCTTTCAGTTTATCAATCGCTTTTTCGCCAATCGTTGCTCCTACATAGTTTGAACCGGCATTCGTATGGTATTTCAAATCCAGTTTTTTCGGATTTTTGTCCATTACAGTGCTGGCGTTTTTAGAAAAGTCTTCTGGAATCTCGACTACTAAATAGTATTTTTGATTTAATAAGTCCTTTAACGATTGGTCGAGATCAGTGGAAAAATGCCAGTCAAAGCTTTTATTATCCTTTAATTCTTTTACCAGATCATCACCGATTTGTAGCTTTTCTCCCTCATATGTCGTTCCTTTATCCTGGTTGACGACAACGACAGGCAGCTGGTCAACTGTGCCGTACGGGTCCCAATAGGCCTTTAAGAAAACACCGCTGTAAATAAGCGGGACAAACAAAATGGCGATGATGGGAATCAATAATTTTTTACTCGTTACGATGTCTTTCCATTGACTTCGTATTGTGTTCATCCTGATGCCTCCATTCTAAAACTGACTCATCATGAAAAATGGTCATTTTCTTGTAAAGAGAAAGGATTATCTAGTTGGCTGACAATCCTTTGACAACATACAACTCAAGCAGTTCCGCAATCGTTTCTTTATCAAGCGGGGGATGCTGTTTTTCCCAATCAAAAATGAGCGCGATATAAAGCTTCAACATGACAAAAGCCGTCAGCTCAGGATCACACGGCTTGATATCTCCGTTTTCGACACCCTCTTCTATCTTATTTTTAATATAAGAAAGAATGGAACGCTCCATTTTCTGAATCACGTCCTGAACTGCCATTGTACCAATCTCAGCATTTTCTTGAAAAATTTTAATCGTCAGCTGATGTGTTTTCCTGAATTCAAGAATGGCAAACAGCGCTCTGTGAACATTTTCATGGAACGGGAGATCAGGCTCCATCGCTTCGTCAGCTTTTTGCTTCATTTCTTTTAATAACGTAGAGAAAATATCGTCAAACAGCTCTTCTTTATTTTTGAAAAACGTATAGATGGTTCCTTTTCCCACGTTCGCAAGCTTCGCCACCAAATCCATTGTCGTCGCTTTATAGCCAAACTGTGTGAAAGACTTTGTGGCAGCCTCCAAAATGAGCTTTTTTCGATCTATTGACATTGTATATCACCTCAAAACTGACCATTTGAACATTTTAGTCAATAAGTACATATGCAAATGTATCATACCACGCTGAACAATTCAAACATTTTTTACACAATATTGCCATCATCTAGGCACAAAAAACCTCCGTACGAGGTACGGAGGTTTTTAGTCGAATAAATATTTCAGCGCGTCTAACACAGCTGCTTTTCCTTGATCGATACAGTCCGGGATTCCAACACCCTCGAAGGATGCGCCCGTCATGTACACACCAGGATATGAGGAAGCCAGCGCTTCACGGAGCTCATTGATACTGCGTTTATGGCCGACATGGTACTGAGGCATGCTTTCATGCCAGCGCGTGACACATGTCATTTCCGGCTCACCGTTGATTTTCATTACTTTCTTTAGGTCTTCCAGCACAATGTTGATAATGTCGTTATCTGAGAGGTCGACGATGGATTCGTCTCCGGCTTTTCCGACATATGCCCGAAGCAGTGTTTTGCCTTCCGGCGCTGCGTGCGGCCATTTTTTGTTTGTCCACGTACAAGCTGTGATCGCGAAATCACTGTTTCTTGAGATGACAAAGCCCGTGCCCTCATGTTCCATTTGGACGGCGCCTTCCGGGAAACCCAAGGCGACATTCGCCACAGATGTGGAATGCATGTTTTTCAGATTTGCAACAGCCGGCAAATCGGAAAGCATTCCCGCGGCAGCTTTATGCGGTGCTGTTACAATCACAGATTCGGCATCAAGTGATACACCGTTATCAAGATCAAGCGAGTAGCCCGTGCCCTCTCGGCTAATCTTGGTAACCTTTGTGCCTTTGTATACCTTTGTCAGCTTTAGTTGATTTTCGATCTCTTCGACAAGCGTCTGCAGGCCTGTTGTCAGCGTCTGAAACTGCCCTTGTTTTTTGGCTGTCAGCTGCTGGCCGGAGCCTTGAGGTCTTGTTTTTTTCATCCCAAGGATCAGGCTTCTGTGCTTTTGTTCCGTCTGATAGAATTGCGGGAATGTTGACATCAGGCTGAGTTTGTCGATATCACCTGCATAGATGCCTGATAAAAGCGGCTCGATTAAATTCTCGACAACTTCATCCCCGACACGTCTGCGGAAAAATTCTCCCAGTGACTGATCCTCTTTTGATTTACTTGCGGGCAGGATGAAATCCATTGCAGCTCGCGCCTTCCCTGACAGAGAAAACAGCCCCGTTGACACGAACGGCGCGATTTTTGTCGGTATTCCCATTACAGCCCCCTTCGGCATCGGATGCAAAGTGCGGTTGACAAGCACGTAAGATTGTCCGGTCGCATTGTTCACAAGCAGATGGTCAAGACCTAAGTCTTTGACAAGCTGCGGAGCGCTTTTTTTCCGTTCCAGGAATGAATCAGGCCCTCTTTCGATGATATAGCCGTCCTTCTTGACTGTCTGGATTTTTCCGCCTACTCTCGGACTTGCCTCAATAAGCGTCAGCTCAAGCGGCAAATTTTTGTCTCTGATTTCTTTTTCCATGTAGAAGGCGGCGGCTAAACCGGTAATGCCGCCGCCGATGATGACTACATGTTTTTTGCCGTCACTCATGTTCATCGCCTTCTTTAACGTCCTAATTTTTTCAAAACGACTGTTGCTAAAGCATCAATAAATGCCGGCTTAGCGTTTGGCATTTCCGGCCGGTAATAGCTGGCGCCGATATCGTCAGTCACCACTTTGCATTCATAGTCATTGTCATAAAGCACTTCTAGATGGTCCGCGACAAATCCGACAGGCACATATACAAATGCTTGATAGCCTTTTTGTTCAAATAAATCACGTGTCAGATCTTGCACGTCAGGTCCGAGCCACGGATCAGGCGTATTGCCTTCACTTTGCCAGCCGACAGCGTATTCAGATACGCCTGCGCCTTCAGCGATCAGCTTCGCGGATTCATGAAGCTGATCCGGGTACGGATCTCCGTACTCTTTAATTTTTTCCGGAAGGCTGTGCGCAGAAACGATGAGCATCGCGTTTTCTCTTTCTTCCTTCGGCATTGACGCGTACGTGTCCTTCACTTGGTCAACCCAATATTTCACAAACTTCGGTTCATCGTACCAGCTTTCGACAGACGTAATTGTTAAGCCGCCGAGTTTTTCAGCCTCTTCTTTCGCACGTTTGTTGTAAGACTGCACGCTGAATGTGGAGAAGTGCGGTGCCAATACAAGGCTGACCGCCTCTGTAATGCCGTCCTTATGCATCTCTGCCACAGCGTCTTCAATAAACGGCTCGATATGCTTCAGCCCGATATACGCTTTAAACGTAATCTCATCCTGAATCTCGTTTAAGTGCTGTTCAAGCTTATAAGCCTGTTCTTCTGTGATTTTGGCAAGCGGCGAAATGCCCCCGATTGCTTCATATCTGTCTTTCAGATCCTGAAGCATTTCAGGCTCAGGCTTTCTGCCTCTTCTGATATGTGTATAATAACGCTCTATATCTTCTTCTTTGTAAGGCGTGCCGTACGCCATAATGAGAAGCCCCATTTTCTTTTTACCCACTGTTTACACCCTCTTTAGATGATCTATCACAAAACAATTTTGACAGGCTTTTATCCTGATACCAAAAAATATGCTCAGGAGTATTGGCCTATTTTCTTTGATTGAGAATATTCATGTACAAATGCAGTCAGCTTTTTCAGCACTTCCGGACTGACATCAGGAAATACACCGTGCCCGAGGTTAAAAATGAAGCTGTCCGATTTTAAGCCTTGATCAAGAATCTCTTTCGTTCTCTTCTCGATCACTTCCCAAGGAGCAAGCAAAATGGACGGGTCCAGGTTGCCTTGCACCGTTTTGGTGATGCCTTTTGATCTGGCTTCATCAATGCCGAGTCTCCAATCGAGCCCCACAACATCGAGAGGCAGGTCATGCCAATCCGTTGCTAAATGGCTGGCACCTACACCAAACATGATAAGCGGCACATTTTCCGATGCCAGCTCAGAAAAAATCCGATTCATTACCGGTTTGATGTACGTTCTGTAATCCGCTTGATTCAGCGCGCCAACCCATGAATCAAAGATTTGAATGGCTTTTGCGCCCGCCTTAATTTGCGCTTTTACGTACACGATAATCATGTCGGCAAGCTTTGTCATCAGCAGGTTCCAGGCATCCGGCATGCTGTACATAAAGGCTTTTGTTTTATTGTAGTTTTTCGAAGGCCCGCCTTCGATCATATAGCTGGCAAGCGTAAAAGGCGCACCAGAGAAACCGATTAGCGGGACGTCAAGCTGTTCATTGACAAGCAGTTTGATCGTTTCGAGCACGTACGGCACGTCCTGTTCCGGCTCAAGCTTGCCGAGCTTCTCAATGTCCTGCAGTGAACGAATCGGCTGATCAATCACCGGTCCGATTCCATTTTTAATTTCAACATCTACACCGATCGACGGAAGCGGCGTCATAATATCTTTATAAAGGATTGCAGCATCGACTCCGTATTGCTCGACCGGAAGTCTTGTGACGTACGCACACAATTCGGGCTGATGTGTAATTTCGAACAATCCGTATTTTTCCTTCAGCTTACGGTACTCCGGCTGTGAGCGCCCGGCTTGTCTCATGTACCAAACAGGCGTGTGATCCGCTTTTTCTCCCCGCGCAGCTTTTAAAAACGTCTCGTTAAACGTTTCTCGTTTCCTCATCTGATTTCCACCTTTCATACTGCAACCATACGTTCGTGTTCCTTGACCATTACACTATACCTCGTTTTGGGCAAATGGTATAGAAATGCGGCTCAAAGTTCAAAAAATCGCCGAATTCCATTAAGAGGAAAACAGTTTCGGCTGAACGTAATCGGTTCCTTCTCCTTCTTTTTTTGTCTGTGTATTATAAGGCACCACTTTATAGGAAGCGCCCGAAAACAAATTGGCATATGGGATCTCATAGCTTCCCTTTCCTTCAACAGAATCAAGAAGCGTTTCCTTGCCGTCCTTATTTACATAAATTCTGTACACTGCCCGATCATCCTCTTGCGCATCCCATTTTAATTCAATCGTAAACAGCCCCGCTGCCCTAAATGTATAGTCAGCCGTCAGCGTTTTGACAGGCTCAAGCTCAATTGGGCTTTCAAGTTCTTTTACTTTTTTAGGCTTCGCAAACGCAGAACCCGTTTCGCCAGCCTGTGTCAAAATATCCTTAAACATTCTGGTCGGATATGCGCTTCCGCCTTTTAAGTAATGGTTTTGATCTGTTTTGTCATAGCCCATCCAGACAGCTCCCGTTATGTTCGGCGTATAACCTGCAAACCAGGCATCCTTTGTTGCGCCGGAAACGCCTGTATATGAAGTAGAACCGGTTTTCCCGGCAAGATCGCCTTGATAGGTGCCGGACGTTGCTGTTCCCTTCTTAACCACCTGCTGAAGCATTCTCGTCATGTTCCAAGACGTCTGTTTGCTGAATACTCGTTTTCCTTCTTCTTTATGATCGGCTATTGTTTCCCCGTCTTCATCTGTTATGTTTGAAATAAAGTACGGCTCGGTGTATGTTCCATTCGCGGCAAACGTATGAAAAGCGCCTGCAAGCTGGAGGGGTGACACGCCTTTTTCCAAACCGCCGAGAGCCAGAGCAAGCCCTTCATCCGGTATATCAATGCCGTTTGCCTTCAAATAAGATTTCCCCGTTTCCACACCGATCTCATTCAGCGTCCACACTGCCGGCGCGTTTTTGCTGTAAGTGATGGCATCAGACATCGTGACTTCCCCTTCATAACGGCCGTCATAGTTTTTCGGTGTGTAATCTCCGTAGGATTGTAATTCATCCTTTAACAGAGAGTACGGCTTAAATTTCTTTTCCTGCATCGCCGGTCCGTATACGGCCAGCGGCTTAAACGTTGACCCCGGCTGGCGCACAGCTGTCACACGATTATATCCTTTAGCCGTGTAATCTCTTCCGCCGATCGCCGCTTCCACACCGCCTGTTTTATTGTTGATAAAGACTGCGCTTCCTTCAGCATCTTGATCTGTTCCGGGATAATAGCTGCCTTCCTTCATGACTTGATATGCCGTTTTTTGCAGTTTTGAATCAAGCGGCACCTTAATCGTGTACCCTCCTTGAAGCAGCTGCTCTCCGGAAATGGAATACTTGTCCTCCGCTTCTTGGATCACAAGGTCAATATAGCTGTCAAACCAAGGTGTTTCCGACTGTTTTTTCACGTTCAGCCCGAGCGTCCTCCCCTGCGCGCTGACAGCCTCTTTCGCACTGATATAGCCTTGGTCATTCATCATGCCGAGAATCGTATCACGCCGCTCCTTGCTTTTATCAGGATGCAAAACAGGAGAATACGTAGAAGGCGCCTTCGGAATAGCAGCCAAGACCGCGCCTTCTGACACGGTTAAATCTTTAACTTCCTTATTAAAATAATAATGGGATGCAGCTTGAATTCCATAAACCCCGTGTCCGAAGTATAGCTGGTTCAGATACATTTCCAGCAGCTTGTCCTTGCTGTAATCCCGTTCAAGGTTGATCGCTATGATCACTTCTTTCGTTTTTCTTAAAAACGTTTTGTCATGTGTCAGAAAAATATTTTTGGCAAGCTGCTGGGTGATCGTGCTCGCGCCTTCTACTTTTCCTCCTGCTAATATATCGCGGTACACCGCTCTTCCGACAGATTTCACATCGATACCGTGGTGTTCATAAAATCTCTTATCTTCCACTGAGATAAACGCTTCTCTGACCCCTTTCGGAATTTCATTGATAGAGACCGGTTCACGATTTTCTGTATACAGACTTGCGACCTCATCCCCGTTTTGGTCAACAATTTTTGAAGATGCGTGAAGGATCAGCTTCTTTTCATCTATGACATAATGACCGAGAAAAATGATTGAAATATATCCTATTAAAGCGAGAAAAGCAGTTAACACTAAAATAATGATGGGAATGAAAAGTTTCTTTTTCTTTATCTTAAACATGAACTCACCTCGCCTTTCTAAAGGTAGTATGGGAAAAATTGTTTGGATTTATGTTTGAAGCAGTCGCCAATAGAAACTTATACCATTGTTTTGATATACTAGCAAGCAGGAGGTGGCTGATATGAAGGTTTATATTACATATGGGACAGCCGATTTTTTGAAAAACATCGTGCAAAAACATTCCTCGGAAAATATGCTTTTGATGCAGGGACAGGAAAATGCGATTTTAATTCACGAAACAAACGGAGAAACGGTTTTTCAGGCCCCCCATTCCTATGAAGTCATTGACCAAGTCGGGGACATGAAGCATCCCGGTTTCGCAGTATTGAACAATATAGCCGTCACACAGGAAGGACGGCCGCTGTTTGAAAACAGATTTAAAAACAGAGCGGGAAAAGTCGAAAACGAGCCCGGTTTTGAAGCCATTCGTGTCCTGCGTCCGCTTGACAGCGACACGTACGTCATTCTCACCTTGTGGGAAACAGAAAGATCCTTCCAAGACTGGCAGCAGTCAGGCTCATACAAAGAAGCCCACAAAAAACGCGGCACGTCTGCCGGAGTTGACACAACGTCCATTTTCTCCCGGCCTTCGTATGTCACCACATATGTTGCTGTCGAATAGCTGCCGGAATGTCCGGCAGCTTTTTTTATGGCGAAAGGGAGGGAAGCTAGATGAAGTATATTTGCCCAGTCTGCGGGTTTAAAGGGCTGACAGAACCGGCATATGATGACCAAGGGAATCACTCCTATGAAATCTGCTCGTGCTGCGGCTTCCAATTCGGATTTGACGATTTTGAAATGACGCGTGAGGACGGTTCATATTTAGAGCCTTCGGAAAGCATAATCGCCTACCGAAAAAACTGGCTTGCTGTCGGTGCCGTTATTTTTTCACCCGAATGCTACCCGCAGCATCAGCAGCAGGCTAAAAAAGTATTGAAGCACGAGTTGATCGAGCAGCTAAAACATATTCATGTCTATCTGAAGTAATATCTGCGGTCAGATGCTATCTGTCCCGGCACCTTCCGCCCGCCTATGAATAATCTGTAGGAAGCGGAAGGAGTGATCAATGATGGAAATCGGGATTATGTCTGTTCATGTTCTTTATGTGTTTTTTATTGGAGCGATCATTCTTTTTATGCTGCTGCGAAAAGATACAACCTTTATTTCGTTATTTGGGATTTTCATCATTTCGTTATGGGCCAGCCATTCGCTTTCAGCTTCGGTCAGCAGTTTATTCCACAGCTTCATCTATGCGGCATCTGAGCTGCTTCCTACGATTTTCATCATTTGTTTTATCGTGTCTATGAGTGATGTGTTAACGAAAACAGGGATAAATGAAGCGATGATTTCTCCCTTTGTCCGTCTTGTTAAAGGTCCAGTAATTGCATACTGGCTGATTGGCGGACTGATGTTTGCCATTTCTCTATTCTTCTGGCCTTCGCCGGGTGTCGCTTTAATCGGCGCCGTTCTGCTTCCGGCAGCCGCCCGTGCCGGCCTGCCGCCTATCGCTGCCGCCATGGCAATGAATTTATTCGGGCACGGCTTTGCCCTTTCAGGAGACTTTGTCATTCAGGCAGCGCCAAAACTGACAGCTGATGCAGCAAGCATCCCTGTCGGTGATGTCATCTCAGCAAGCATTCCGCTCGTTTTGATTATGGGCGTGACCACAACAACTGCGGCTTTCTTTATGATTCAGCGTGAACGCAAAAAACAATTGCGGCCCGCTTCTTTTTCCCCGATGTCAGAAGAACATGACACTTCAATGTATTTGCCGAAACGTCTTCGGTCAATGCTGGCTCTTTTGATTCCTCTTGTATTTGCCGCTGATATCGCGTGCATGGTCATATTCAACCTTCAAGGAAATGATGCAACCGCGTTAATTGGCGGATCGGCCATTTGCATCCTGCTGATCGTTCATTTCCTTGTGTATAAACAGAAAGGGCTTGAAAAAATCACTGGATATTTTATCGAGGGGTTTCAATTCGGCTTTAAGGTTTTCGGTCCCGTCATTCCAATTGCCGCTTTCTTTTATCTTGGTGATTCAGGCTATGAGAGCATCTTGGGTACTGAACTCCCTAAACATTCACACGGCATTGTCAATGATCTCGGCATCGCCTTATCCCACGCCATGCCTATGTCTAAGGAGCTTGCCGCCGCAGCCTTGACTGCCGCTGGAGCCGTAACCGGACTCGACGGTTCAGGTTTTTCAGGCATTTCCCTCGCCGGCACCATCGCCAAGCTATTTTCATCCGCTCTCCATGCTGATCCAGCTGTCCTGACCGCACTCGGGCAAATATCAGCCATCTGGGTGGGCGGCGGTACGCTTATTCCATGGGCGCTCATTCCCGCTGCAGCCATTTGCAAGGTCGATCCATTTGAGCTTGCCAGAAAGAACTTCCTCCCCGTTGTGATCGGACTTTCGGTGACAACCATTGCAGCGATGATCATGCTTTGAAACCCGACCAGTTGAAATATTCAGACTTTTTCTATACAATCATGGAAAAGCTTAGAAAAGGGGGAAGCGGCTTTGTCCATAAAGACGCTGCAAAAAGAGATAAACAAACAGCTCGACAGCTGTTTCGATGAAATGGTGGAAATCAGGCGCCATTTCCATATGTACCCTGAACTGTCCAATCAGGAAGAAAAAACGGCCGCTTTTATTGCTTCCTATTACGAATCGTTAGGAGTCCCGATCCGCACCAAAGTCGGCGGCAATGGAGTTTTGGCTTATATTGAAGGCAGCGAGCCCGGTCCTGCTGTCGCATTGCGGGCCGATTTTGACGCCCTTCCCATCCAGGATGAAAAAGATGTTCCTTACGCCTCCAAAGTGCCCGGTGTCATGCATGCATGCGGCCATGACGGCCATACAGCGGCTCTGCTTGCCGTCGGAAAGGTGCTTTATCAGAACAGGCATGATCTGAAAGGAACGTTTATTATGATCCATCAGCACGCTGAGGAGTACGCGCCAGGGGGTGCAAAACCGATGATTGAGGACGGCTGTCTTGAAAACGCAGACGTCATATTCGGCACCCATCTTTGGGCGACTGAGCCGATCGGTACCATTCTCTGCCGCTCCGGTGCCGTAATGGCCGCAGCTGACAGATTTACAATCAGCATTCACGGAAAGGGCGGCCATGGCGCTCACCCCCATGATACAAAAGACGCCGTCCTGATCGGCTCGCAAATCGTTTCCTCGCTGCAGCATATTGTCAGCCGCAAAGTCAATCCGATTCACTCCGCTGTCATATCGACAGGCTCTTTCATGGCTGATAACCCGTTTAATGTGATTGCAGACCATGCAACTCTCATTGGCACAGCTCGTTCGTTTAATGAAAATGTCCGCGACATTCTGGAAAAAGAAATCGAAGCTGTTGTAAAAGGTGTGTGCAGCATGCACGGCGCTTCCTATGACTACAACTATGAACGCGGCTACCCGGCGGTAGTCAATCACCCTGCGGAGACCGACCATCTGGTAAACGTCGCAAAAGCCACAGACGGCGTTCATCAGGTTCTTCAAGGTGAACCGCAAATGGGCGGCGAAGATTTTTCTTATTACTTACAGCATGTCAAAGGAACCTTTTTCTTTACCGGCGCCGCTCCTGAACAGCCTGAACGTATCTTTTCCCACCACCATCCAAAATTTGATATCAATGAAAAAGCGATGCTGACTGCTGCAAAAGTGCTTGCGGGCGCTGCAATCACTTACCATTTATCTTAAAAAAACAGCCGGAGTTTTACTCTCCGGCTGTTTCCTTTAATATTCTCAGATGAAAAACGTGTCTTGCTGTATCTCCAAGCTGAGCAAGCAGTTTATAATTGGCAATTCCGCCGACTGCGGCCCCTACCCCTGGTAAAAGCTGAAAAAGCTTGACGACATCAATATAATCGCGATACTCCTGCTGAAACACTCTCCAGTCAATATCCTTTTTCTCCGTCTCCCAGTTTTCAATGACAGAAAAAAGTGATTTGCGGCAGTCATCACTTGAAAAAGCAAGCTGAAATACAAGAAGCAAAAACATCCTTTCTTCTGCATTCTTCACATCAAAGCCGTATATCGAGGACAAAGTGAATAAACATTTCATCTTAATGGAAAGCAGGAGCGGGAAATCGGCAATACCTAAAAAGATGCCGCCCGCCCCGGTGCCGACTCCTTCAGCAGCCGCCACTTTCTGATAAGAAGCAATCGTTTTTTTCGCAAGCTCGTTTTTTTCACTGAGTGAAAGCGTGCTTGTATCCTTCTTATAAGTGATGATATTAGATCCTGTCATCGTTGCTTCCACCATTTTTTTCACGCTTTCAGTTACCGCTGCATGAATTTTTTCAGGTATTCGTTCATTCACCTTTGTTTGCACACGCTTTGAGAAGCGTTCAAACATGGAATCCTTTCGCAAAAAATGCATTTTCCATTGAAGAGCTTCCTGCATCAGCAGATTCTCGCTCATTTGACCTACCCCTTTTTTCAGCTCACAGCTTTCCGTGTTTTTTTAATCTGGCGGTCATGTAAGACGGCAGAACGACAAAGATCAAGACGGCTGAGCCGATCAGCGCGTACAGAAAACCTGCAGCGCCCGCAGCATATGCAGAGGCCGCTGCCATGAGCAGAGCCTGCACGCTAAGCGCAGTTTTTAATAGAGAAAAATAGCTTTTCAGCTTCGCTTCCTTTTTGACAGGATATAGATCTTGAAGCGCCAGATGGTCAAAGTGGCCAAACAGCGGCAGAAGCTGAATGCCTGTGATAAAGACGGTAAACACAGTCAAAATCCCTGCGATCATCGGGCTTGCAGACGCATACATAATAATCAGCGCGAAAATAACGGTTAATCTGACTTGAATGCCCAGATAATCACTTGAACGCAAAAACGCGCGGGCAAACATATAGGCGAACGTTTTACGCTGTTCAAACGGCACAAACCGCAGCAAAAAGTCGAGATACGCTCTCCGTTTCGCTTGTTTCTTTAAATGCGGCACATCCGTAAATAGGTTGGCAATCCGGTAAAAACGCTGCTTGCGTCTCAATTCGTATTCAATATGGCTTTCCCATTTAAATGTTTTTCCTTTTGCAGCGGAAGACACATAAAGATAAAGAGCCGCCATAATGATATAGATCACAAGCGCATACACATAAACAGACTGAAAAACAAAATACAGAACGAGTGTATTAGCGGCAAAACGAATGACAAGATCCATCTGTTTCATGCTTCGGTCATTTTGAAACGTCATACGCCATTCCAAGGCCTGATTCCACGCTTTCAGCAGCAGAAGCTGTACAAATACCGCCGCGTACGACACGAGCGATGCCCCCGGCGTGACAGCGAAATAAAGCGGCATCGCTACAAGGCTCAGTGCAATCAGCGGAAACAGCTGGGACACATAGCTGTAAACAAACGCCTGTCTCAAATACGGCTCCATCTTAGCCTCAAGCGGCAATAAGAAGACAAGGTCAGCCTCCTTTAAAAGCGTCCGCACATAAGATCCTGTCAGAACGAGTGAAAACAGAACGGCCATCACCCAAAAGGACGGAAAGTGAGCGGGAATGTCCCGTACCCATTTGCTGTACCAGCTCGCCGCACCTGCGATAAAAAAGATCAAAACGATAACGAGGTGATCGTTGAGCATATATTTCATATACATTCTTGTTTCTTTAATATGCTCCTGCAGCCGTGACTGCCAAATATCCAGCATGTTATTCATGGCCAGCGTCTTCCTTTGTGAGCTCTAGATATAAATCATCCAGCGCCGCGCCCTTCATTCCAAACTGCTCTCTGAGCTCGGACAGCGTGCCGCGCGCCCGCACTTCGCCGTTATGTAAAATGATAAACGAATCACAATAGCGCTCCGCCGTTGCCAGGATGTGCGTTGACATCAGCACGCTCGCCCCACTTTTCTTCGCTTCATTCATCCGCTCAAGAAGAGCATTGATTGCCAGCGGATCAAGTCCCAGAAACGGCTCATCAATGATGTAGAGCGCAGGCTCTGCCAAAAACGCACACATGATCATGACCTTCTGCTTCATTCCTTTAGAAAAATGCGCCGGGAACCATTTCAGCCTTTTTTCCATTCGAAATTCCTTTAACAGCGGCGGCAATCTTTTTTCCATGGTTTCTTTTGAAAGGCCGTATGCCATCGCCGTCAATTCAAGGTGTTCCATCAGCGTCAGTTCTTCATATAAGACGGGTGTCTCAGGAATATAAGTGAATTGGGACCGATAGCCTTCCCGATCCTCAGCAAAGGTTTTCCCGTTTAACTCAATAGATCCTTTATGCGGGTCCATCAGCCCGATGATATGTCTGATTGTTGTACTTTTACCTGCACCGTTTAAACCGATTAAACCGACAATTTGGTTCGGCTCAAGGGTGAATGACACGTTTTTCAAAACCGGATTTCTCGTATAACCGCCGGTTAAGTCTTTTACCGATAGCAGAGACATAGTTTCTCCCCTTATATTGTTTTTCTTCATAGTACCAAAAACAAAGCCTGATTTGAAACAATTCCCTTTTAACAAATGATGATTTTGCTGTAATAAAGAGACAGGTTTCTGGACAATATAATCGTTGTAGAGGAAAAAGCATATCAACTGAAAAATGAGGTGTTTGTCAAAGACGTCTTAGGCACAGTTGGATAGAAAATAACATGTCCTATGCTCAAACCTTTTTGCATTCACTGAATTGATGAATCTTCATTTCTGAAGCTGACTATCAAATGAGGTGTTTATCGCAGGAATCGTTAGGCATTAAACAAGTCTTCATTTTATTGACAAATGAGGTGCTTACCAAAGGCATATCACATTTTCTTCATAAAGCTGATTCCTCTGCATTCAGGGTGAACGCTCCGCCGTTCATCCTGTTTTCTATTTTCTTCATTTCTGTGGTACGATGAGTTTATACATAAAAAAACAATTTCATAAGGAGGAACCCTCATGCATAGTGCAGAGAATTGTATCTTTTGTAAAATTATCGCCGGCGAAATCCCGTCAGCAAAGGTTTATGAAGATGAACATGTGCTGGCATTTCTCGATATCAGCCAAGTGACGAAAGGCCACACCCTCGTTATCCCGAAAACCCATATTGAAAATGTTTACGAATTTACAGACGAATTAGCGAAACAATATTTTCACGCCGTTCCGAAAATTGCCCGCGCCATCAGGGATGAATTTGAACCGATCGGCTTAAATACGTTAAACAACAACGGCGAAAAAGCAGGACAATCTGTTTTCCATTACCATATGCATATTATCCCGCGCTACGGAAAAGGAGACGGATTCGGAGCAGTGTGGAAAACACATGCAGATGATTACAAACCGGAAGATCTCCAAGACATTTCTTCATCCATTGCCAAACGCCTGGCCTCATCATAAAGATGAGGTTTTTTTATTTGTGAACAATTCGCAAATATTCGTCATTTTCTTTTGATAATTCTAATTTTTTATCAAAAAAACTGAATTTTTGTGATAGGATAATTGTATTATTTATTACATTAACGTGGAAAACAGGGAGAGATCATGATGGAACGTACAACGAATTTTAACGCAGGTCCTGCAGCGCTGCCATTAGAAGTTCTGCAAACAGCACAGAAAGAGTTTATTGATTTTAATGAATCCGGCATGTCCGTTATGGAGCTTTCCCACCGCAGCAAAGAATATGAAGCGGTGCATCAAAAAGCGAAAAGCTTGCTGATTGAACTGATGGGCATCCCGGAAGACTATGACATTCTGTTTCTTCAAGGCGGGGCAAGCCTTCAATTCTCAATGCTTCCGATGAACTTTTTAACACCTGAAAAAACCGCTCATTTTGTGATGACAGGCGCTTGGTCTGAAAAAGCGCTCGCTGAAGCGAAACTGTTCGGAAACACATCTGTGACGGCGACAAGCGAATCAGACAATTACAGCTACATTCCCAAGGTTGACCTTACAGATGTAAAAGACGGCGCATATTTACATATTACATCTAACAATACGATTTTCGGCACACAGTGGCAGGAATTCCCGAATTCTCCAATTCCGCTTGTCGCTGACATGTCCAGCGATATTTTAAGCCGAAAAATCGATGTATCCAAATTTGACGTCATTTACGGCGGTGCCCAAAAAAACCTTGGTCCTTCAGGTGTTACCGTTGTCGTAATGAAAAAATCATGGCTGCAAAATGAAAATGCCAACGTTCCGAAAATCCTTAAATATTCAACACATGTCAAAGCGGATTCTCTTTACAACACTCCGCCTACATTTGCCATTTATATGCTGAGCCTCGTCCTTGAGTGGCTGAAGAAAAACGGCGGAGTTGAAGCCGCTGAACAGCGCAACGAACAAAAAGCACAGGTTCTTTACAGCTGCATTGACGAAAGCAATGGCTTCTATAAAGGCCATGCCAGAAAGGACAGCCGTTCATGCATGAACGTTACCTTTACGCTCCGTGATGACGGTTTAACGAAAAAGTTCGTTCAGGAGGCAAAAGAAACAAAAATGGTAGGCCTTGGCGGACACCGTTCAGTAGGAGGCTGCCGTGCTTCCATTTATAATGCGGTGTCACTGGAAGACTGTGAAAAATTAGCTGCGTTCATGAAGAAATTCCAGCAGGAAAATGAGTAAAAAGTCTGGCTGTGCAAACCATTCGTTTGGTATACTGTTTGCATAACAAATTCTTTAAGCCTTCGCAATAAATGATGAGCATATTATTGGAGGGCAAAAAGCTTAGCAGAGGAGAGCATAGTTATGAAAACAAAAGAGTTAGTCATTATGGCTCTGTTTGCCGCAATCGGCGCAGCGCTCCATTCCATTATTCCGCCCTTTTTAGGCGGGATGAAACCAGATATGATGCTGATCATGATGTTTATGGGCATCCTTCTGTTCCCGCGGGTGCAAAATGTACTCGTTATCGGGATTGTGACCGGGATCATTTCAGCTCTTACAACCGCATTTCCGGCCGGACAGATTCCGAATATCATTGACAAACCTGTATCAGCGTTTCTGTTTTTCTTCCTGTTCCTTCTGGTCAGAAAGAGCCAGAAAACAGCTGCAGCCGCAGTGCTGACAGTCATCGGCACCATCTTATCAGGAACTGTATTTTTAACGTCAGCTTTATTTATCGTCGGTTTGCCTGGCGGTTTCGCCGCATTATTTGCCGCAGTCGTTCTTCCGGCAGCTGTATTGAATACAATTGCCATGATCATAATGTATCCGATTGTGCAAACCATTTTAAGACGCTCAAGTTTTATGGAAGCTGCAAAATAAATGTGACACAAAACCTCTTCCGCTTCCGGGAGAGGTTTTTTTAAAAAAAGAGCCCGCAGCATGTCAGCATGTTTTAAGCGAGGAGTTTTGTGAAAAAGATAAGACATAGTGTAAAGGCGGTTCCGGTTGAACAAACAAGCGCTTTCTGCCGGATGACTTTCTTCGGCGGATAAGAAGCAGCCTGGCTGAGAAGTCTGATATAGTAAATGGCGCCTGTTGCAAAGGCAAGGGTGATGCAGGATAACACAATCATAAAGACAGACAACCTTCTCCCTCCTTTTCACTTAAAAAATATGCTAAAATAAAGCAAGCTATGTATAGAAGTTCATTCTTCGAACAAAATTGAAAAAGCTGCACGTATCATATTTCAAGAAAAAAACGGGGTGATTTTAATGGCGGACGGACGTTCTCTATTAACAGGACTATTCGTGGGCGGCATCATCGGAGGTGCTGCAGTTCTTCTATCAGCACCTTCTTCAGGTAAACAGCTGCGTGAAAAAATCAAAACCAATTGCGATTCTTTTGAAGAAACGATCAAGCGCTTAAAATCAGACGGCTTAACTTTAAAGGACCAGCTAGTGAAAGCGGCAAAAGAAAGTGCAGATGTCATTAAAGACGTGAGCGGTGAACTGCAAACCTCAATTAAAAAATGGCAGGAAGAGATCAAACCTCATCAGCAGGATCTTCAAAAAGAAATCGCCGATATTGAAGAAAAAATCAAACAGCTGGAGAAAACCTTACAAAACTAATATCCTATTCAAAGGAAAAAAGTGCGGGTCATAACATGACCTGCACTTTTTTTATTCGCAAAAGCCTTTCCTAGCAACGGCTCAAGAATTTATTAAAAAATTCTTACATTTTCATCTTTATTAATCTTTATTTTATTGGCATAATAGAGAAAAAGATAAAGAGAAGCAGGTGACGTAATGAATCAAGTGGAACCGCCTTATGATGTGAAAGAGGCTCTGGTCTTCACCCAGAAAATGGCTCAGCTTAGCAAAGCTCTTTGGAAATCGATTGAGAAGGATTGGCAGCAATGGCTCAAACCGTATGACCTGAATATTAATGAGCACCATATTTTATGGATTGCTTATCAGCTGAATGGAGCTTCCATTTCTGAAATTGCAAAGTTCGGAGTCATGCATGTTTCAACGGCATTTAACTTTTCAAAAAAGCTTGAGGAACGCGGGTATTTAAGGTTTTCAAAACGGCTGAACGATAAACGAAACACATATGTTCAGCTGACTGAGGAAGGAACTGAGGTATTCTGGAGCTTGCTTGAAGAATTTGATCCGACGCGCAACGCGGTTTTTAAAGGGTCACAGCCTCTGTATCATTTATTCGGAAAGTTCCCTGAAGTGGCAGAAATGATGTGTATGATCCGCCATATATACGGCGATGATTTTATGGAAATCTTTGAAACATCACTCACAAATATCGACAACGACTTTGAAAGCGTAAACGGAAAACTGAAGAAAAAAGCAACGGACACTGCTGCGGATGAATCAGCCGAAGAACTTCAACCTGTAAACAGTTAATCAAAGTGTCTGATAATGTCTATAAAAACTTCCATCAGTTCTTTATAAAGCCCCTGCTCATACAGGGCAAAAATCGTTTCATGAACATCTAATTTTTCGTTCAGCTGTCCGGCAAAAAGCGCAAGGAGCTTATCAAAGGTTACAAATCCTTGCGCTTTTTGTGCTGCCAGCTCCTCCGACAATTCACCGCATATGCGCACAACCTCTTCCCCTTCTTCTCTGCTCAGCCCTTTATCAATCAGCAGCGCATAGAAAGGGTACCTATCCATATCCACTGTTTTCACTAATAATTGTATGTAATATTCCAATCGCTCAATGCGATGATCCATCGAATCCATCCACACCACTTCTTTCTATCTTTAATCTTATTTTAGCTGATAATTCACTGAGAAGAAAGTTCTAACCCCATATTTCATAGATTGTTTGCTCCTTTCAAAAAAATACCTATTGAAAGATATTTTTTCTTAAAAAAGCATTGATTTTTTTTCTTGGGAGGAGTAAATTATTTTGAGATTCTATTCAAGATGTACGGAAGGATGACTTTGATGAATTGCTGGAAAACCATAAATCTGATGAAAGATTATGGTGCCGTTCGCATAATATTGATTGCTGTGTGTTTCATGATTATGGTTTTTATATCTAACTTCTTAGCATTTGAGCTGTTGCGGCCTAAAACAAGCTTGAGCGATGAATATGTACCGCTGTTCGGCGTTTTGCTCGTCGTTATTTTATTTGTACATAAAGTCATCCATGTCCTGCCGATCATCTGCAAAAAAAGAAAAATAGAAAAAAAGATTTATATATGGCGTATGCGAACGTGGAAACGAATACCGAAAACGACGATGCTGATTTCACTGTTAAGCCCTTTTATGCTGATAACACCTGTATTATTTTACGCCGCGCTGGCGTTTCCGAATCACGCCCATTACTTCTGCATGATTTCAGGCATTCATGCAGGCTACTGTCTGCCTGACTTTTTGCTGGCTCTGAAGCTGATGCAAGCACCGAAAGCATGCTTTATCGATCAGGAAGCAGACGGCTTGGATATTTTGGTCGAAAAGTAGCGGACGCTTGGCGCTGTGCCGATTTTTCAGTTTACATTCTATCTTTTTTGATAAATATTTGGTAATGTAATATGGGAGCAGTTCAGAGAGAGGGGGAATCTCCCATCATTTTATTCTATTTTATCGTGACTGCCTTGTTTATTGTTTACTTTATAAACAGGCTCACCAATACATTATGCCTTGTCAGAGAGATTCCTGAAGAGCGCCAGGATAAGGTATTTCGATTTATCAATGTATGTATATTAATTTTACTGATCTCTTCATTTGTGGAGATATCCTTTACTGTTTAAATATGAAGGAAGTAAAGAAAGCATAGCTGCCGGTCTCGCTAGAACCGGCAGCTATGCTTTTTTGCATTGATTAGTAAAGCCAAGAAGCGCCGATGATAATCAACAAGATAAATAAGACGACCAATAAAGCGAAACCGCCTGCAAATACTTCACCCATCTTAAAAAGCACCTCCTGTAAAAAGCTTTATTTTCCAATTACATCTTATGCAGTTAATTGATGAAACGATTAGGCGCTTGTGAAAGTAAAGGATCGCTTATTCAACAAGCGATCCCTTTTGCTGCTTAGTAGATGTAAGCTGCACCTACAATGATAAGCAAAATGAACAGTACAACAAGCAAAGCGAAACCGTTTGAATATCCTCCGCTCATGTTACATACCTCCTTTTCTTGATCAATATATTTGTATGTCATCAGCGAAAGTTTGACTAGACGAATGCCCTTTATTTAAAATCTTTTTACAGAAAGCCACAATATGTTATGATACGCATAGGCAATTCAATTTGGAATGATTAGGAGTGTTTGAAACAATGAAGAAAATCGCAATAGCAGCTATCACTGCTACAAGCATCCTCGCTCTCAGTGCTTGCAGCAGCGGCGACAAAGAAGTCATCGCAAAAACAGACGCAGGCGATGTAACAAAAGGCGAACTTTACACAAACATGAAAAAACAAGCTGGAGCGAGCGTCCTGACTCAGCTGGTGCAAGAAAAAGTTTTGGACAAGAAATACAAAGTATCAGATAAAGAAATTGACAACAAGATGAAAGAATACAAAACACAGCTCGGTGATCAATATACTGCGTTAGAAGATCAATACGGAAAAGATTACCTCAAAGAACAAGTTAAATATGAATTGCTTACACAAAAAGCAGCTAAAGATAACATCAAAGTTACAGATGACGAAATTAAAGAATACTGGGAAAACTTAAAAGGCCAAATTCGCGCAAGCCACATCCTTGTCGCTGACAAAAAGACAGCTGAGGAAGTAGAGAAAAAGCTGAAAAAAGGCGAGAAATTTGATGCCCTTGCGAAGGAATACTCTACAGACACAGGCTCAGCTACAAACGGTGGCGAACTTGGTTGGATTTCAAAAGATAACGAACAACTGGATTCCACATTCAGAAAAGCTGCATTCAAGTTGAAAACAAACGAAGTCAGCGACCCTGTGAAAACACAATTTGGCTACCATATCATCAAAAAGACTGAAGAACGCGGAAAATATGAAGATATGAAAAAAGAGCTGAAATCTGATGTTCTCGACCAAAAACTTAATGACAACACAGCTGTGCAGGCAGCCGTTCAAAAAGTAATGAAAAAAGCTGACATCGATGTGAAGGATAAAGATTTGAAGGATACATTTAACACTTCTGCTTCTACTAGCAGTCCTTCAAGCAGTTCTAAATAATAAAAAAAAAGCTGTGCAGGCTCACCGGAGCTGCGCAGCTTTTTTTATGCGATGGAATGATTTTGGTTTTCTTCCTCACGCTGCTGGGACGTGCGGCGTTCTTTTTCTTTTTCCATCCTTTCAATATAAATCTGACCTTCTTTTTCAATAAAAGACTGGTCTAACTTATCTTCCTCTTTGGCTGCTGACACCAGCTTATATGCACTGAAAATGATACCCACAATACAAAGATATACCCACCATGGAAAAAACAACACGGGCTTCTCCCCCTTTTGCATAGATTCTTTATTTTTAACCTTATGCAGGAATGAGACAGGTTATGAGCGGGAAAAGCATGTAAAAAAGGACTGAGCTGAACATGTCAGCATCAGTCCTTTTTGATTATTGATGAAAAGTCGGTTTATAAAAGGAACGGTTTTCAAGTGCAAATACACGTTCAGTGTACTCACCCGGCTTCACGCGCTCCAGCGCTCTGTCCATCATATTCATTTTCGCATCCAGATTATCAATATAGTGCAAAATTTCCGCTTCTTTTACCATCGGCGGTTTTGGGCTGCCCCATTCTGCTTTGCCGTGATGGCTCAGGATCAAGTGCTGAAGAATCAACACCTCTTCAGAATCGATTTGAAGCTCCTCAGCCGCTTTTGACAGCTCTGTGACCATAATGGAAATATGGCCGAGCAGATTGCCTTCTACTGTATAGGAAGTGGAAACGGGCCCGGACAGCTCTTTCACTTTTCCGAGATCGTGAAGGATAACTCCTGCATAAAGAAGATCACGGTCAAGAGACGGATATAAATCAGCAATTGCTTTTGCCAGATTCAGCATAGAGACGACGTGATACGCTAAACCTGAGACAAACTCGTGATGATTTTTCGTAGCCGCCGGATAATCCATAAATTCTGCTTCGTGCTTTTTGACCAAATATCTTGTTATCCGCTGGATATTTGGATTTTTCATTTCAAATATATATTGAGTGATGGTATCCAGCATTTCATTTTTCGGAATCGGCGCAGTTTCCAAAAAATCATCAATATTGACGTTTTCATTCTCGCTTACCGGTCTGATATTTCTCAGCTTCAGCTGGGTGCGTCCGCGGTAATGGTGGACATCCCCCACAACCTTAACGATCGTCTGCGGCGCATAGGTTACTTCATCACTTTGCTTGGCATCCCACAGCTTGGCTTCAATATCACCTGACTGGTCTTGAAGCATCAGAGTTAAAAACGGTTTTCCATTGCTTGCAATCCCTTTTGTTAAGGATTTAATCAATAGATATTGGTCAACCTGTTCGCCAACCTCATGTAGCATAATCCCTTTAGCCATACTATTAAAGCTCCCTCCATATCTTACATAATATCAGTATATCACATACCGATTTTCAGCTATATAACCTCATTTATGATACTAAATGGATGATTTGATCACTTTGAAACGCATTTTTTACATGTTCATGGCATGTAAAATAGAAAATCTGCCGTTCTCCTCCTGATAAAACAGCAAGCATTTCCAGCACGCGGTTCAGACGTTTCTGATCGAAATGTACAAAGCTGTCGTCGAGCTGGAATGGCAGCATTGCCCCATCCTGACGAGTAACGGCCAGAGCGAAACGAATTGCTGTATACAGCTGTTCACACGTGCCCTGAGACAGCTCTTCCGCCTGAAATACCGTTCCAGCGCTGTTCATAACCATGATGGAATCATCTGTTTCGGAAAAATAAATCGATTGATAGCTGCCGTCAGTCAGCGGGCGGAAGAATTCTTCAGCTGTCTCCAAAAGACGCGGCAATCCGACTTTTTTATGCCGCTCCATTTTGTTTCTGATCACATGTCTGACCATTTGAATCGATGCCCATTTTTTTGCAGCTTCTTTCACACGCTCTTTTTGCATTTCAGTTTGCAATTTGAGATCTGAGACCAATCCCGAAGCCTCTAACTGTTCCTGTTTGACCAAAAGCAATGCGATTTGGGCGCGCAGCTGTTTCAGCTCCTCATCGAGCCGTTCTTTTTTTTCATGTTCCTGCAGTCGTTTTTGTTCCAATTCAGAAAGAGTGCCGGAGTCCGCCAGATGAAGTTCTGCTGAGCTGACACCTTGAAGCTGTGCATTAACGTTATACAGCCTTATTTCAGTATCCTTCAATTTCTTGCTGATGTCGGCTATGGCGAAAAACTCATTTCTGTCTTTTGCTCCCGCCTCAGTGAATAATTGTTCGATCTGCGCTTGGAAATACCGTATTTCTTGCTCCAGCTCCAGCACCTGCTCTTCGTGAAATTGGATATCTGTTTCAATTTCTCTTTTTTGCTTCTCGATCTCTTTTTCGCGTTCCGCATTTTTCCGCAGTGCGTGAAGGACATCAGCCACGGGGGTTTGAGAATCGTTTTTGTCAGAATGCAGCATTCTGACGCGTTCCTCAAATGTCCGCCGATGCTTTTGTAATCTCCCGGCTTCGATCGTCAGCTCATGTTTTTTCTTCACTACTTTTTTTACATCCTTCATTACATTGTAAGCATCCAGTAAGAAGGAAGGGTCTTCCTTAAATCCGAGTTCATTCATGAATTGCTCAGCTTGACTGAAGGAGGGAGCCATATCGGCCTCCCACTGTTCGAATTGCTGGATGATCCTTTCGTAAGCTGCCTCTTTCTGCTGGAGCTCTGCCTGCAACGATGTGAGGTGCTGTTTATTGCGGTCATCCTCCCATAACGCTTCTCTAATCGCTTCGGCTTCTCGCGGAGAAATATCCATTTCTGGCTCTTCCCTCTCCCTTACTTCTTCAGAAGACAGCGGCTTTCTGCCAGTTGTAAAGACATACAGCATGAGTGCAGCGCCGACGCATATGGCTGGAATCCATTGCCCCAGCAGCAGAAAGAGAACCATGAAGAGAATGCCTGCTGCAATCACGATCTTCTTTTGTTTCGCCTGCTGCCTTTCGAAGAACTTCAGCTGTTCCCTCAGTTTCATCTGCTCTTGATGCTGTCCCTGTGCTTCATCATATGCTTTAAGAGCGGCTTCTTTTTCTTTTCTTTGGCTGTTTTCAAGTATGGCGGTAGATACGTCACGAATTGCCCTTTCAGCGTCTTCCAGCTCGCGCCGCGCCGCTTCAAACGCTTCATCAAGCTGTCTTTTTCTGTCTCTTGCCTGTACGTAATGCCGCACCGCCTGCTGGAGCTGCCATTCATAGTCATAAGACGTGTTCATATTCAGCAGTTCATTTTCATCTGTTTTATTCAGCTGCTCCAGCCCAGCCGCTGCCTGTGAAGAGGACTGACGCAGCTGAGCCTGGATGGCGGCAAGCTGTTCCCCGTAGGATTGGTACATATGATACGCTGATGATAGCTCTAGGATAAGCGCTTCATTCGCCAATATATCCTCATTCGGGTTAAGCTTTTGCAGCTGTTTGTCCAACTCTGCAAGCTTTACCCGAAGCGCCTCCAGCTGTGCGGATTTCGGATGAAGATGGGATTCATACTTTTCTAAACGATGTATCCCGTCAGCAGGGAATTGCCCCGCATGCTCCGGATATTGTTCAATCGCCTGTTCCAGCGCAGTTTTTTCGATTAGCACCGGCTTCAGTTCAATGGCTCTGTCGATGTTTCGAATATGTTCCGCAGTCTCATTCAGCTCTGTTTCAGCAGCAGCAAGACGGGATTCAAGCGTTCTTTTCTCCTCAAGTAGCTGATGATAGCCCGCCTCCTCCGCTTCAGCCTGCTTCAGCTTTGCTGCCAGCTGCTTCAGCGTTTCCAGCTCCTGATTCAAATGAGGGTTTCGGCCGTTTGGTTTAAAGAGCCTTTCGCTTTCCTTCATCAGTCTTGAATCAAGCTTTGATACAGCTTCAGCGCCAAACAGGCTGGAAAACAGCAGGAATTCTCCAATCTTGTCCCGATTAAAGGCGTGAATTTCCTGCAATCCGAATACGTCAAACGAATAAATGGCTTTGTACAGCGCCCTGTCCGTACCCTGGAACAGCTGCTTCAGAAAATCTTCCTGCTTTACCTCTCCGGTTTCTGTGTACACCCTTACCTTCTCAGCGGTTCCTTTCGTCCGTTCAATCTTCATCACGCCGTATTCAGGGTGTTCAGCCTCAAGAACACCGCCATACACACCGCCTGATTTCGGTTCATATTTTTTCGATTTCGGAAAACCAAACAGCATGCTTTCGATAAATGACATCATCGTCGTTTTTCCTGCCTCATTTAGTCCGTAGATTAATTGGACAGGCGAGGCGGAAAAGTGAAAGGTTCGATTTGAAAATTTTCCGTATTGGTAGATATGTATTGATATGATTCGCATAGCTTTCATCGCCTCATGACTCAAGCACCTTAAGCTGTCTTTTCAATAAAACCTGTGCCTGCTCTTTTATTTCCTTTATCTCCTCTTGACTAAACCGGTCTGCGTGTCTTCTATATACAGGATGCCGCTCAAGTCCTTCCAGCACGCCTGCAAGATCAGTCTGTTCAATGTCTTCCAATAAACCGCCGAAAAAAGGATCAAGGCTCTTAAGCTCTGCTTCATTTTCCGTCTCATCTTCTAATGAGAGCGGCCATATAAAATTCTCCTCGTCTACCTCTTGCTCCTGAAAGGCTTCAAGGAGCTCATCCAGTGAACCTCTCGGCGCATCCGATAACCATTCTGGCGCGATCCCCTGTAATACGAGCTTCACACAAGCAGGAGTCCCTTTTTTCCGCAGCTTTGAAAACGTGTCCTCGACAATTTGAAAGAGCGCGGTCATATTCTCTATCGCTGACACATCAACTTCTGCTTTCTCCCACAGGACGTCATGCGCTTTCTTAAATTCATAGGAAATATCTCCGCGCTCCACACGGACAAGATAAAAGCCTTTATCTCCTGTTTCCTTCATATGGCGCGCTTGAGGATTTCCCGGATATATCACGGCCGGATTCCCGGCAGAAACAACCTGGCGTTTGTGAATATGGCCAAGCGCCCAATAATCCATCCCGCTTTTCACAAGATCATCCTGAGTAAACGGGCAATATGGATCGTGTCCTTCAGATCCTGATAACGTGCCGTGGAGCATCCCGATATGAAAGGGCGCGTCAGTTGATCTCCGGTAGCGGGCGGCTTGGTTTTCCGTCACGGCTCTGGTCTGATAGCTGAAACCGTAAATGCTTGCTGCGCGCCTGCCATCCTTATAAAACGATTTTTCTTCAGGGACTGGGGATGTAAACATGTGAACATTCGCCGGCCATTCAATCGGCGTCCATTCTCCGCCGAGATGATCATGGTTCCCAAAAATCACATAGACTGAAATCCCGTACTCTCTAAGTCTATCGAACTGTTTTTTCAAAAAGAGCTGCGCCTTTAAACTTCGATTGGCCTCATCAAACAAATCCCCCGCCAGCAAAACGAAATCAACGTTCTCTGTGATTGCAGCGTCTATGATATGTCTCACGCTTGAAAACGTGCTTTCTTTGATCCGGGCAAAAATGGGTTCCGGCAGATGCGATATCCCGTAAAACGGGCTGTCGAGATGAAGATCTGACGCATGAATAAAGGTTAGATCAGTCAACATTCTGCTCCTTTCCAGGATGAAGTACCCTTATTTTAGCACCGATTTCTTACGAATGCACGTTCTGCCAAAACGAATACAATCAAAAACAGCCTGAGCATCCCCAGGCTGTTTTCCAATCAGCTTTTTGACAAACGCAGCGCTTGTTTGATTGCTTTAAACGCGCTTGAGTTGCCGTAAATCAAGACGCCGCCTTTATAAATTCTGGCGCCAATGACGGCAAGTATGATAATGGTGAGCAATGTTATCCCGATGCCGGCAGCCGCCTGCCAAAACGGAATATCAAGCATGCCGACGCGCAAGAACATAATCATCGGCGTAAAGAACGGGATAAACGATGTGACCGTAATAAATCCTGCGTCCGGAGCGTTTAGTCCGAACATGGCAATCATAAAACCGGCAACCACCAAAAGCGTCATCGGTGTGATCGTTTGCTGCACGTCCTCTATTCTGCTGACGACGCTGCCAAGAAACGCGGCCAGTGTCGCATATAAAAAGTAACCGAGCAAAAAGAAAATAACAGCATATATCACGGTAGAAACGGGAACGTCGGTCAGATTAAGAAAACCGCCGACAGATGAAGCCGTTTCGCTCGTTTTGTTCAGCTTCAGCGATAGATATCCGGCAGAAATAATGACAGCAAGCTGTGTTATTCCGACAAGCCCGATGCCTAACAGCTTTGCAAACATTTGCTGGATCGGCGGCATGCTTGAGATGAGGATTTCCATGACACGCGAAGATTTTTCAGTCGCAACCTCCATCGCAATCATACTGGCATACATAATAACGGAGAAATATATGACAAACAGCATAATGTAAACAAGCCCCATCGCCTGCCCCAGCTCTTCCTCAGACTTTGCACCCTCTTTCAGCGCCTCCTGCCCGACAGTGACAGGCGCATAGAGGCTGCTGATGGTTTCCTGCGAAACGCCGAGCTCCTCTGTTCCAACAGCGGTCTTTGTTTGTGTTAACGCCTGCTGCAGTGTTTGGTACGTGCTTTCATCCGAAATCGTTAACGCTTTGTACGTCCCTGAGATCGTCCCTTTTTCATCTCTTTTGATAATGAGCATCCCATCAAGCGTTTCATCTTTGACTTGCTTTATAACCTTTTCCTCTGATTGCTTAGACTGCTTCACATCAAGATCGCTGTCTGTATCGACTGCTTTCAGCTGCTTTGAGAAAATCGGATATAATTCGTTTGTTTCATCAATAACAGCAATTTTCTCTTTTGTATCTTCTCCTTGAAACATAGAAATGATCGATTCTAAATTGGTGACAGCCAATACAAGCAGAACCGTAATGACAGTAGAAATAATAAAAGACTTTGCCATAATTTTATTTTTGTATGTATGAGAAAGCATGATCAAAAATTTATTCATAGACGGCCCCCACCTTTTCTATAAAAATATCATGGAGTGACGGCTCTTCAAGCTCAAACTTTCGAATAAATCCTTTTCCTTGGAGCATAGCGAAGATCTCTTGAGAGATGTCTTCATTGGCAATTTGCAGCTTTACGCCGCCGGCCGTTTCTTTCCATTGCGTAATTCCTTCGTGCCCCTGTAAAAAATGCAGATCGTCATCGGAATGAATGGTCACATTCTTTTTGCCGAATGAACGTTTAATTTCCTTCAGTCTGCCTTGCACAACAGGCTTCCCTTTTTGCAAAATACAAAGGTGCTCACACAGCTCCTCGACATGCTCCATCCGATGGCTGGAAAATAAAATCGAGACACCGCTGTTTTTCAAAGAGATAACAGCCTCCTTCAACAGCTCGACATTGACAGGGTCCAGCCCGCTGAATGGTTCATCGAGAATCAGCAGCTCAGGCTTATGCAAAACCGACGAAATAAACTGGATTTTCTGCTGGTTTCCTTTTGAAAGCTCTTCTACTTTTTTATTCTCGTATTCTGTTATATTGAAGCGTTCAAGCCATGTTCCGAGCTCTTTTACGGCTTCGCGTTTCTCCATGCCTTTTAATCTTGCCAGATAGACAAGCTGGTCCTTTACCTTCATTTTCGGATAAAGTCCGCGCTCTTCCGGCAAATATCCGATTTTGTTGCTCATACTGTAGTTGACGGGACGGCCTTTCCAGCTGATCGTACCCTCCGTAATGCTTAATAAGCCGAGAATCATACGAAAGGTCGTCGTTTTTCCCGCTCCGTTTGCGCCTAAGAGGCCAAACATTTGCTGTTCCGGAATTTCCAAATTCAAACCGTCAACCGCTTTATAATCTCCAAATGTCTTCGTTACGTGATCAATCGTCAGCACCGAATCTCCTCCTTCCCTGACCCATTATATACTATATTTGGTTAAAACATAATAAAGGATTTTGGTTTGTTTTTTAGAATATAAATGAAGAAAGAACGATAAATGATGAAGTTGGAGGCGAAATATAATGGCGGAGTATTTTCTTACGGCTTTTGATCCTTCGGGAGAAATACTGATAAACGAGCGATTTGACGCAGAAAACGAAGATACGGCAAAAAAGCAGGGTGAAGCCCTATTAAAGGAAAAAGAGATTCATCGTCATACCCATCGTTTAGTGAATGCAGCCGGAAAGCTGATTTTGTTTCAGAGATGATCAGCTTCCCGGCTGATCTGTTATGCTTGAAACTTCGGCTCCCGTTTCTCTAAAAATGCACGGATTCCTTCCTGGTGATCTTTTGTCCTCCTCATTCTCTCCTGGGCACTTCGTTCAAGAGCCAGCACCTTCTTCAATTCATCAATATGGAGGCTTTGAAAAATGGCTTTCGTCTCAATCATTGCCAATAGGGGCGAGGCTAAAAGCGTTTCAACATAAGGTCTTGCACCTTCCGCAGGATCTCCGTTAAATGTTCCATCCAAGAGACCCATGCCAGCCGCTTCTTCAGCGGATAGCTTTTTCCCGCTCCAAATCAGCTTTTTCGCTTTCGCTTCCCCAATCCTTTTTTTCAGCAAATAATGTCCCCCGCCATCAGGAACAAGGCCGATGCCGATAAAGTTCATTGCAAGGACGGCATTTTTCTCCGCAAGCACAATGTCAGCACAAAGTGCTAAACTCAAGCCCAGCCCAGCGGCAGCACCATGGACAGCGGCAATTGTCACTTTTTTCATTTCGTATAACGTTAAAGTAATGGCTTCGATCGTATCCATCAGCTGCCTAAATTGATCAGGATCATGCTCAGAGGTCATCATCCGTATATCGCCGCCTGCCGAAAAACCTTTTCCGGTACCTCTCAGGAGGACGATGAGCGCCTCGCTTTCAGAAACCTTTTCACACGCCTCCTTCAGCTCGAAAAGCATTTGCTCATTCAAGGCGTGATGAGCATCAGGACGATTCAGCACAATTTCTGCCACAGGCCCCTTCAGTTCATATTGAATATAATCCATATGAAACACCTCCATGTATACGCTTTCTTTTTTTCTTTCTCATATACATTCCCCGCCGTCCTTAAAGAAACCTTTTTTATTTTTCAAGGTCAATAGATACTGAAAAATGCATATCATTTGAATGGGAACATAAAGTTTTATATAGTGAAATGGAAGGGATATAGAATGAGAAAGGGGGAAGGTAACATGGATAAATTGCTGATCAGCTTTCTATTAAGCTTATTTATGGTGTGCTTTCCCCCTTCTGACGTGGCCCTGCCCTCACAGTTTGATGCAAGCACTGACAGCTATGTGCCAATGTCCTCATATCCGAAAGAATCACAATCAGCCAAAACGCCGTCACCGGGCAGTCTGCATCTGGCGGAGTTTATGAAAGAGTACAATCCATTGGCGCAGTCTATCAGAACGTTATCTGTCAAGCCGCTTGATGATCCTCACATCAACAGGCTGGAAAGGGTTTGTGCCGTCCCTGTCAAATACCAGTCTAATTACCTCCGAATATGAATGTATATCGTTTTGTTTGTACCCTATCTTTTATGCCAACACTACATTCGGAGGGATTTTCATTGAATATAAAAGAAAACGATCTGCCGGGAATCGGCAAAAAATTTGAAATTGAAACAAGAAACCGCGAAAAAATGACGATTATCATTCATGATGACGGAAGAAGAGAAATCTATCGATTTGATGATCGGGATCCGGATGAGCTTCTTTCCAATATTTCATTGGATGATTCTGAAGCAAGGCAAATTGCAGCCATTTTAGGCGGCATGGTCTATAAGCCGCAGGCGCTGGAATCCATCGAGATGGCGTTTAGCGACCTCATTATTGAATGGTTTAAGGTGGAAAAAGGCGCGAAGTCAATCGGGCGCACCCTCGGCGAACTTGATGTCCGTCAAAACTATGATGTCACTGTCATCGCCATCATTAAACACAACCAGCAAAAGTTTTTAAATCCAGGCGCTGACTCGGTGATTGAAGAAGATGATACCCTTGTCCTCTCAGGTGAAAGAAAGCATCTGAAAAAACTGACTCATGATTTTCTTTCTAGAGAGGGCGTGTGATCAGCGGATGGATCATCTTGTTTTTGAAGTCGGAACTGCGCTTGTGCTTGTGGCAATTGCCAGTGTCATCGCAAATAAAATTAAGTTTTCAATTATCCCGTTTCTCATTATTTTAGGGATGCTGCTTGGCCCTCATGCCCCTAAAGTCGGGATCATTGACCTCACGTTTATAGAAAGCAGTGAAATCATTGAGTTTTTCGGGCGGATGGGCGTGCTTTTCCTCCTTTTCTATCTCGGACTTGAATTCTCTGTCGGAAAGCTGATCAAGTCTGGAAAATCCATCGCAATTGGCGGATCAATTTATATTTTGATTAACTTCAGCCTCGGACTGCTTTATGGCTTTATCACCGGGTTTTCTTTTCTGGAAGTCCTCGTGCTGGCAGGCGTCATCACCATTTCTTCAAGCGCGATCGTCGCAAAAGTGCTGGTCGATTTAAAAAGAACGGCCAACCCGGAAACAGAGCTGATTCTCGGCATTATTATGTTTGAGGATATCTTCCTTGCCGTGTATCTGTCTGTTGTTTCCGGCCTTGTGCTTGGAGACGCGACATCAGTCGGGAGTGCGCTTTTGTCCATTCTGATCGCATTTGGCTATATGCTGCTGTTTTTTATCGCGGCCAGAAAGCTCCCGCCGCTTTTGAATAAGCTGTTGGACATTCGCTCGAACGAAGTGTTTATTATCGTCATTTTTGCAGCGCTCTTTTTCATCGCCGGATTTTCAGAGACAATTCATGTGGCAGAAGCCATCGGCGCGCTGCTGCTCGGTTTGGTATTTTCGGAAACAGAGCATTCCGATCGGATTGAGCACCTTGTCGTTCCGTTTCGCGACTTTTTCGGCGCGATGTTCTTTTTCAGCTTCGGCCTCAGCATAGACCCTTTTTCACTTGGTGAAGCGGTTTGGCTGGCATTGGGAGCTGTGATCCTGACCATATTCGGAAACTTTATCGCCGGAATGGTGGCTGGACGCCGCGCAGGGCTTTCTCATAAAGCCTCATCCAATATCGGTCTTACGATCGTATCACGGGGTGAGTTTTCGATTATCGTTGCCAACCTCGGCATAGCCGGCGGCCTGTCAGCCACATTAAAGCCGTTCGCCGCATTATATGTCCTCATTCTGGCGATTTTGGGGCCATTATTAACAAAAGAGTCAAAATGGATTTACCGCCAGCTAAACAAGGTGTTTAAATGGAAGCCGGACGTTCAGCCTGTGAAAAAACAGCGGGGATAAAAAAAAGCAGCACTGTGATCAGTGCTGCTTTGTCGTTCTCTCAAAAATCTGCTCTAAATATTTGATCTTTTCGTCCGTGTAGTGCTCAAATCGGTCATTGTATGATTTCGGGTCTTTCGGATTGGCAAAGTGTGTGATTTTCCCTGTATCCGGATCAATAAATTTGCTTGCCGCACCGCAGCCGATGCCGATAATCGTCTGCACTTCTTCCATAATCATAATGTTGTAGATGCTTTCCTGGCCCGGAATCGAGTACCCGACGTTTTCCAGATTTCCAAGAATATTTTTCTGGCGGTATAAATAATAAGGCACGTATCCATGTTCTTTCGTCCAAGCTACCGCATCATCCATCATTTGAGAAACCTCTTCTCTCCCGGCAACTTTGTATTTATGTTTGTTTCTTGTCATTTCTGACGCCCGCTTAAAGGAAAGGGTATGAACAGTCAGCGATTCCGGCATCAGTTTCTCGGTTTCTGAGAGGCTGTGTCTGAACTCCTTCACGCCTTCGCCAGGCAAACCGATAATTAAATCCATATTGATATTATTCATGCCGTGCTGGCGTGACAGATGGTATTTTTCAATGGTCTCTTCCACCGTATGATGACGGCCGATTGCTTTGAGCGTTTCGTTTTCATAGGATTGCGGGTTAATGCTGATCCTGTCAATATCATATTTGTTCAACACGTCAAGTTTTTCTTCAGTAATCGTGTCGGGGCGGCCGGCTTCCACAGTAATTTCCCGAATGTTTTTCACATCCGGGAAGGAGCGGACCATTTCTTCATACAGAAGATCCATCTCTTCCGCTGTAATGCTTGTAGGCGTCCCGCCGCCAAAATATATGGTTGTGACCTTGACGTCATGCTCCTTGAGCCATTCGCCGATTTTCTGCATTTCGTAATGCAGCCCCCATAAAAATGAGCCGACTCTGCCTGCTTGTCCTTGGATGGCGTATGCAGGGAATGTGCAATACGCACATTTGGTCGGGCAGAAAGGAATGCCGATATAAATACTGACTTCGTCCTTTACTTGATACAAATCAGGAACTGCCGCCAGCTGCCTGTCGACAATTTGCTGCATCAATTCGATTTTCTCATCATGAATTAAATAGTCTTTTTTCAATTCTGCATGCGCCTGTTCCTTCGGCATCCCGCTTTGCAGCTTTTTATGAAGCAGCTTCGTCGGGCGGATTCCCGTGAGAATTCCCCACTTTTGCGTCATGCCCGTATGCGCTTGAAGTAGATTTAAGTAAACATAAGAAATTGTGTTTTTTACTTGTTTGAAAGCTTCTTTTTCATTCATATCAGGAGAAAAAGATTTAGTATGGTGTTCCTTAATTCCGGTTCCTTTCACTTCTCCTGAAACCGTCACATGCTCATCCGTTTGCGTGCACGCTAAAGAGATGACAAGATCCGCCGGCTCCTCTCCGCCGTAGACAAGACCGCATTCCTCATAAAACAAATTTGCGATATTTTGCAGTGGCCGATGAAGGCGGTCATCGTGTATGCCTTCTATTTTAATTTGCAACTTCATCACCTAATTTATCAGATTCAAAACTTTCTTTAGTGTACAGAAATAAACAGCTAAAATCAATCCGGCAAAAAAGCCGCCGCACCTGTTTGGGCGCGAGCGGCTTTTTTTATACGCGTTTCATGTGGAACTTATCGAGGAACCCTTTTCGCTGCTGCATACGGAAATATTCCTTCATCATATATGCGACGCCTTGCTCGTCATTTGACCTTGTGACCCAATCTGCTTTTCTCTTTATTTCCGGTGCAGCGTTCCCCATTGCAACCCCAAGTCCGGCAAGCTCAATCATCGGAAGATCGTCTTGCTGATGGCCGATAGCGACTACATCCTCCATCCCCAGCCCCAGTTCCGAAGCAACAAGTGCAAGGCCCGCTTCCTTCGAAACTCCCTTTGGAACAATGTTCATCTTCTCATCGTTTACGCGAATCACGTCAACCGCCGGGAAGGCTTTTGTAATCGTTTCTGTAATGTCTTGCTGAATATCGTGTTCTGTATATACTTCGATGACGGGCGCACTCACCGGTTCATCCATCAGAAGATCGCTTAACGATTCAACAAACTGAACCGGGTAAAAGATGGGATCTGACGGGTGGATCAGCGCTTTCCCAAGCAAATTTGAATTGACCTTTTTCTTGTTTCCAATCGAATATTTCTCGTGAAGAAGCCTGATGTTGCATTGATAGCTCTCAAGCACTTGAACGATATTAAAAGTATGATCGTCAGAAATTCTTTTTTCAAAAAAGGGCGCGTCTATTTTCTCAGCGATATAGGCGCCGCTGTGGGTGATCAGCTTTGCATCAAGCTTCAGCGATTTTGCTATTTTCTGAGCTGAGCGAAAATGGCGGTTGGTGACAAGTGTGACGTAAATCCCTTTTTTCTTAACATATTCAATCGCGTCTTTCGTTGCCTGATGAATTTTCCCGTTCGACCGAAGCAGCGCTCCATCTATGTTTAAGGCAAGCAATTGTTTAGACACAGAGATGTCCCCCTCCTTGATGACTGTACTTGTGTATAGGATATGACCCTGTCTCTGTGTTTAGAACAACCTTTTCTGTACAGCAAAAAAAGCCTGACTCAGCAGACTTTATACGCAATCATAATAGGATACGATCGAAGCAGCCATTCTCCCTAATATCGTTATTTCGATTTACTTACGAAAAATCATGTATCAGGAACCCCTTATTTGACCAATGATGCGCTCCGAACACTTACTCTCTGTTGCTTATCCCCTCTATATAACGGCATGATATGCGACCGTATCCATTTGAAATAGGTAAGTGTAGGCGCTTTCAATGTTATTATCCCAGTTTTCTCTGCAGATGACAAGGGTTTTTTTAACTAAAAAAAGTAAACAATATCTGTGTAACTAAGGTAGCGTGTAATGTTAATTATTGGATTTCACCACTTGAATAGGAACGTACATTCGTATACAATATAAACATTAAATGAAAAAAGCGGTGGTCCAATGACTGTATTAAAAGAAATTTATAATCAAGAACTGATCTCTCGATTGACAGATACTGTAAAAGAAACCTATCCTGCATTCAACAAAGACAAATTCGAGGAACTCTTAATGACGGGAGAATGGCCTGGGCTCGCATTAAAAGAACGCATGCGCCGCATTACCGTTGCTTTATACGAAACACTGCCGAAACATTACGGTGAAGCGCTTGCGGTATTATGGGATGCAGCTCCTCATTTTAAGGGACTCAGCGGAATCATATTTCCTGATTATGTGGAGCATTACGGCTTAGAGCATTGGGATGATTCAATGAAGGCGTTAGAATACTTTACGGCATATTCCACTTCAGAATTTGCTGTGAGACCTTTTTTGCTTTTAAATCAGGAAAAAATGATTGCACAATTCCTGATATGGTCTAAGCATGAAAATGAGCACGTAAGAAGACTTGCGAGTGAAGGAAGCAGGCCCCGCCTCCCATGGGGAAAATCGATACCCGCTTTGAAATCGGACCCCTCCCCCGTGCTGCCGATCCTCGAGCAGCTGATGCAGGACGAGTCTTTGTATGTGAGAAAAAGTGTGGCCAACAACCTTAATGATATATCAAAAACGCATCCTCACTTGCTGAGAAAAGTCGCAGAACAATGGTATGGAACACATCCTCATACAGACTGGATCATCAAACACGCTTACCGGACCTTGTTAAAAAAAGGCGATAAACAGGATTTATCGCTTTTTGGCTATCACGATGCTGACTCGATTCAACTGCAAGAATTAACGTGCGAGTCCAGCCGTATTTCTATTGGCGAAACCCTCAAGTTTACTTTTCACATTCATTCAGACAGGGATCAGAAAGTAAGAATTGAGTACGCCATTGATTACGTAAAAGCCAGAGGCCAGCATCATCGAAAGGTATTTAAAATAACAGAAACGAATATACGAAAAAACGAAACAAAATCATATACCAAAACACAAACCTTTAAGGATTTATCTACAAGAAAACATTACAAAGGAATTCATACATTATCAGTGATCATCAATGGAGAGGTAAAGAAATCGCTGGATTTTCTAGTTTGCTGAACGAATAAAAAAATCCCTTCTTATCCAGAAGGGATTTTGAATGATTAGCCTTCGACACTGCCGTAAAGCTCTTCTAAAGGCTTCATGATGATTTTGTTTAATTCGCCGATCAGCATACTCATACGCTGCTCCGCTTCCATCAGCTGAGAGATTTTTTCGTGCTGCTGCACAAGCGCAACGGTTTTTTGAGCCTGCTGCACTTCGTCTTCTGTAATTTCTTCTCCAGCCATTTGTTTTTGCTGAAGTCTCAGCTGCACATCACGGAAGTTTTCGAACATTCGTTTCGCAGACTCGTCTGCGTTTACTTCATCGTACAGGTTTTTTAAACGGGTAAACTCTTCGCTCCCGCGCAATGCATTTTCCAGATCATACGCTACATCATAAAAATTAACAGCCATTGTAAGTAGCTCCTTTCATTATTGCCGATTGACATACCACTCCACTATAACAGACTATGGAGCTCCTTTCATTAATCGAAACCCGTTTCTTCTTAAAAAAGGATGACAAACAACGCTTGAATTGCACCTATGATTCCGCCGAGAAGGCCGCCCAAATAGGTTATCATTTTAAATTCTTTTTTCGAAATCGACAGCACCATTTCTTCAAGACGCTGTACCGGGAACTGATCCACCTGCTCCTTTACAATTTCCTCAAGGCGCATTCGTTTTAATACACTTTCAAGATTGGTTGAAATCCCCTCAAGCAATTTGTCTAAAAGCGCCGGCAGGATACGATGGTTCAGATCATTTTCATAGCGGGCTGTAAGCGAGCCAATCGTATTTTCAAAAAACGGAGCAGTTGAAAATGCTTGCAGCACTCTTTGTTTCAGGCTAAAGATTAGTACTTTTGCGTTCCATTTTTCGTCCGCTTCATTAAATGTATACTCCTTCAGCTTGCCCCATTCGTTTTTCAGAAGATCAGAAAGCAGCTTATTCGTTTCCTCATTCCGCAAAAACTTCAGAAGCTCCGGCAGCACGCGATCAGCAAGGCTTGAATTGCCGAGAAACATTTGCACCATGCTTCCAAGCATACCGCGTTCTTTTAAGAAATCATCAATCATATTGCCGAGACGGATTTTTCCTTCTTCACTTTCAAAATAATGAATGCTTCGCGCCAAAATATAGCCTGAAATCATCGGTATCTTCTCTTCTAGCTTTTCCTGCACTTCCAATGGCAGTGCTTCCTTTAACGTTTGATGCTCATATCGGCGGAAAAGTTCATTCAATTTATCATCCGTCCAGCGGCTGATCCAGGCGTCTGCCGCTTCACCCGGATGCTTTACTCCGGCTTTTTCAAGCGCTTCTTTTACTGTCATTTCAGATAGCGACAAGTTTTGAATCAG
This sequence comes from Bacillus sp. 7705b, assembly GCF_002289525.1. Classification (NCBI taxonomy): domain Bacteria; kingdom Bacillati; phylum Bacillota; class Bacilli; order Caryophanales; family Bacillaceae; genus Bacillus; species Bacillus sp. 7705b. The sequence goes on from NZ_NSDH01000023.1 coordinate 150,348, forward strand.
CTGTTCTCCGACTTGAAGCGCCTGCTTTTTGGCTGAATCTGAAACAAGCCGCTTTTTAATACCCTCAGGCGTTAATAAATGGTTTACCACCATCAGCCCCATTTGTTTCGCAAGCTCATCACGTCTTCTTGGAATCAATCCCGGAGTAAAAGGGACTCGTTTTCCAAACAAATAATATGCCTTATACGGCCTAAATAGCATTTGAATTGCTAAATGATTGGTCACCGCGCCGATAACTGCGCCGATCACGATCATAAATATAAAGGTTCCTGCAATACCCATTCCTGCTCATCTGCCTCCATCTGTGCTTTTACTTTTTCATAAATAGAATGACCTATTTGTATTATAGAGGTTGGTGTGATCACTTAGCAAACAAGGAGACAAAACATATGGTCATAAAATCAGCTTGTTTAACAGGAATAGGGCAAGATGCTGAATCGTAATCTGTAAAGTAGACTACCGACAGCTGTGTTCCTGATGTTTTTTGAAGCGTAAAGCTGCTGACACCCGCCGGCAGCTTTTTAATAAAAGGGGGAGTCTCACCATGATAACACTCGGTTTTATGTCCTTAACCCGCCAGCACGAGCAGGATTATTCCGCAGAATTGGCCACAAGAGCGCCCGAATTCGGCATACGTTTGATCCGCTTTACACCGTTTGACATTTTGCCCGACACCCTGCGTGTCAAAGCGCTGGTTTATCATCCCGCCAGCAGCAATTGGAATGAAACAGAACTTGCGATTCCCGATTATATTTATGACCGCTGCTTTTATGGGAAGGATTCACAATCACAAAAAGCAAAACCGATCGTTGAATGGCTCAAAAAATATCCGAAAACCGAATTTATCGGGCGGGGTCTTCCTGATAAATGGACTGTGTTTCAAGATTTGCAGGAGCATTCTGTGATCAATCCTTACATTCCAGAAACCATGAAAGTGAGCCGATTTGAACAAATCCATTCGTATTTATTGAAAGAAAAAGCCTGTATTTTAAAGCCAGCGTTCGGTGCTGGCGGCAGAGGCGTGATACTTCTGGAGCTTGGCAAGAAAAACATAACCGCCACCTACCATATCGGAAAGGATAAACAGACAAAATCCTTTTCCAACCAAGCTTCATTTAAAACTTGGTGCAAAAAAGTGCTTCAGCACCAATATTTGATGCAGCCTTATTTAAATATCCAAGATAAGGAGCAATACCCTTGTGATATCCGGCTGTTTATGCAAAAAAATGAGGACGGTGAATGGCATACCGTCGGAAAGGCAGTGAGACGCGGATACAAAAACGGGCTGCTGGCCAATTTATCAGGCGGATCGGATACGCTTACATTTGATACATGGTTTGAAAATATCCCGAAAAAACAGCAGGTAGTCTTACTGGATGACGTATTCTCGATTACCCAATCGGTTCCGTATTATCTTGATGAGCGATACGGGCCATTATTTGAACTCGGTCTGGATATATGCCTTGCGAAGGACGGGAGGATCTGGATCCTGGATATCAATTCTAAACCAGGCAGAAAATCAATACTTCATGTTTCTCCTGAGAAAAAAGAACATCTATATACTTGTCCTCTTAAGCGGTGCAAATATCTATTTTCGCTGCAAAACCAGAAAGGAGTCCTTCCGCGTGAATCGTAAACGGTTTTTGATCGGCATAGACAAAAACAGTGAAAATACTCTGTTTCTGCCCTCCGCAATGAAGCAAGACGGCCTTTTGTCTGCCTCATTCGGAACGAAGGTTGTCAGATGCCATGTTACTTTCAGACGAAATCTCGAACAGACAGTGCTCCTCTCTGAAAATCTGTTTCACGAACTGTTGATACCGCATCGCAGCCGGGCTGATATTCTCATTCATGATCATTCGGTGCACATTGGTCCGTTAATCGGCATCTTCACCGCGGGGTTTACCGCATCACTTGAGCGCCCTTTTAAGGACCGTTCTCTCTTTTTTTCTAAACTGCTCACTTTGCATGAACAAACAGGAAGCTATTGCTTCGTGTTCGGCGCGCACCAAATCAATTGGCAGGAAGGGACGATTGAAGCGCTTCTATACAGGGAAAATGGCTGGGAGAAACACATTGTCCCGCTGCCGAACGTCGTGTATGACCGTTTGCCGAATAGAAAAATCGAGAACTCAATTGTCTTGCAGAATACAAAAAACCGGCTGATCAATGAATATCAAATCCCATGGTTCAATAAAACATTTTTCAACAAATGGGATGTTCATCAATTGCTGGAAAAAGACCCGAGAACGGCTCCTTACTTACCGAAATCAATCCTTCATCCTACTGTTGAGCGGATTGAAGAGCTGAGTGATTCATTCGGCAAGGTTTATATAAAACCGGCGGACGGAGCACTCGGCACCGGGATTTATCAGCTCGCCAAAACAAAATCCGGTTTGACTGTGAAACATACAAATGATGCCAAATCTTTTTCTTCAATCGACTATCCCGATGCTTCCGCATTTCTGGATGAATTTCAAAAACAGCATGATCCCGCTGTCTTTCTCGTTCAGCAAGGGGTAAATTTGATTGAATTTCAGGGAAAACCAGCCGATTTCCGCGTTCATACGAATAAAAACAGTAAAGGGAAATGGACTGTGACCGCCATCGCAGTAAAAATTTCAGGAGAAAACAGCATTACAACACACCTATCCAATGGCGGAAAAGTGAAAACGCTGGCCGAAGTATACGATGATCCGGCGGAACGAATACATGTCATTAAAAAGCTTTCTGCGGCGGCATTGACCGCCAGCCAAGTGCTCCATGACCATATCGAAGGGTTCATCGGCGAGATTGGTTTTGATTTTGGCATTGACCAAAACGGTAAGGTATGGATGTTTGAAGCGAATTCACGTCCGGGCCGCAGTATTTTTTCTCATCCGAGTCTGCAATCTGTCGATTCTTTGACAAAACGAAGAAGCTTTGAATATGCTTCATATCTTTCGAAGATGGCCATTACCTCCCATGAATCGCTGTGGCCATCCTAATTTGCCCGCTTTATGTAAAAGCGGGCTTGAAGTTTATTCAACGCAAGGACAAGTTCATCATAAAGCCCCTTCAATGATGTTTTGCAACAATGATACAATGAATATAATTCGTCCGTATCCATGTCAATTGATATCAATTTCAAGGAGCGTGGCCCCTGATGATTTCTCATTTCAGCTGGAAACCTTTGTTTCAAAAACAAAAACTGCCCGGATGGACAATTTCCTTTTACTATAAAGGCATGCATTACGAGGGCATCTATCATAAAAGCGGCGAGATTGAATGGGGAGATTTGTTTCCCGCCCGTGCTGATGAGCCTGCACTCAAAAACGAGATACATGAATTGATGCTTTTTCATATTTACGATTAGCTTAGCCTGAGCGGCTAAGCTTTTTTTATGCCTTCTCAAGATTTACCACTAAAATCCCCGCATGAGTTTCAGTCAAATCTAACATAATACGTAGTAACAAGCCGGCAAAGCATTGGGTTACGCCGAGACGGCAGTGACACCCGAGACGGGTCCACAGACTGGTGCAACTCCAGTTAACCCAACCATATCAAATAAAAAAGGAGATTTTACACATGGCAAACCAAAACTCTTCAAATCAATTACTAGTACCTGGCGCAGCTCAGGCTATCGACCAAATGAAACTTGAAATCGCTTCTGAATTCGGCGTTAACCTTGGAGCGGATACGACTTCCCGCGCTAACGGTTCTGTCGGAGGAGAAATCACAAAACGTTTAGTATCTTTCGCTCAGCAGAACATGGGCGGACGCGTACAATAACAATTCAATAAATGGCTGACAGAAGGCGCGGTTTCCGCGCCTTCTTTATATTTGTCACCCTTTTTTCCTACACCACATATCCTAGGAGAAGAGGGAGGGAATCAAGGTGCCATTCATCGCTATTGTGAATTGGGAGCTGGTGCAGTTCGTAAGTATATCCATGATTAATGAATATGTTTCCCATCGCTCTGTCTTTTTGTACAGGTATTCTTTCCCGCGCTGTTCAAACTGAGTACATCCTTTTATAATGAGGGGCGAGGAGGTTTTTTCATAAAAATTGCCTTATTTGGCGCAACCGGCCGTGTCGGACAAGCCTTTTTAAGATTGGCAGGCACCAATGAACAACTCGATATTTACGCTCTGATCAGATCATCGAATGATAAACTTGGCCTGCCGAAAGAACGGATCGTTATCGGGAATGCCCGCTGCCGAGAAGATGTGAAAGAAGTTATGAAGGATGCTGAGATCGTCATCAGCTGTCTCGGTACAGATGGCGACGATACGTTGTCAGCTGCCATGACACATATTCTTGCCATTATGCAGGAAAAGCATATCAAACGGCTCATAACGATCGGCACCGCGGGCATTCTTAATTCACGATTTGAACCAGGAAAATACCGATTTGAAACAAATGAATCAAAACGAAAGCTGACCCGCGCTGCCAAGGAGCATGCAAGGGTATATGAAATGCTCAGAGCTTCGTCCTTAGACTGGACCATGATCTGCCCCACATATCTCCCCGACGGAGAAGCAGCAGGTGAATACCGTGCAGAGCGCAACGTCTTGCCGGCGGAAGGTAAAAAGATCACTGTCGGCGACACTGCGGCTTTTCTGTATCACGAGCTTCTTACAGGGGACTATATCGGCTGCCGGGTAGGACTGGCTTATTAATGCGCACAAAAACCCAAAACATTGAATGTCTTGGGTTTTTGAAAGCTATGCAATGGAGTGCCTCTGTCCTTTTTGCAGCTCATACATTTGATAATATTGCCCTTTTAATGCCATTAGTTCCTCATGATTCCCTTTCTCAACAATTTCTCCTTTTTCAAGCACTAAAATTTGATCCGCGTTTCTGATGGTTGAAAGCCGGTGGGCAATGACAAATGTCGTGCGCCCTTGTTTCACTACATCCAGTGCCTTCTGGATCAAAGCCTCTGTCTCCGTATCAATATGCGCCGTTGCTTCATCCAAAATCAAAATGGCGGGATCGTACGCCAGAGCTCTTGCAAAGGAAATGAGCTGCCGCTCTCCCGAGGATAGCGTGCTGCCTTTTTCAATGACAGGTTCGCTGATGCCTTTCGGAAGCTTTTCAAGAAGCGACTCAGCCCCAACTTGCCGCAGTGCTTCTATAATGTCTTCTTCTGAAATTCTTTCATCCTCCAGACTGACGTTAGAACCGATTGTTCCTGAAAATAAGTACGGGTCCTGCAGCACAATCCCCATATGGGATCTAAGTTCCTGCCTTGACATGCTGTAAATGCTTCTCCCATCGATGAGCACATCCCCTTTTTGCGCATCATAAAAGCGGAAGAGGATATTCAAAATCGAGCTCTTGCCTGATCCGGTATGGCCGACAAGCGCTACAGTTTCGCCTTTTTGTGCTGTAAAGGAAATGTGTTTCAAAACATTTTGTCCTTCTTGATAAGCAAATGATACGTCTCTAAATTCAACCCGCCCCAGCGCGCGCTCCTTCGCCGGTTCACCCGTTTCTTCCGTTTCCTTTTCTTCAAGCAGTTCAAAAACACGCCCGGCGGACACCCGCGCCAGTTCCAGCTTAGAAAACTGATTGACGATACCTGTAATCGGCTGGAATAAGCGGTTTAAGTAATCCACAAACGCGTACAGCACACCGATGGAAACAATTCCTGCCGCGTTTAGACTTGCGCCGCCAAAATGCCAGATCAGACAGACAAACGCAAGGTTGCGGATCACATTCACAAGATTGTGTGACATTAAGGAGTTTAAATTCAGCATCCTGTTCTGATAGTAATAATGAGATTCATTTAATTCCTCAAACTCTCTCATTGTTTCTTTTTGATGGAGAAAAGCTTGGATGATCGGCATGCCTTGAATAGACTCATTCATTTTTGCATTAATGTCACTATTGATCGAACGGATTTGATGATTGTAATAGGAAGCGTATTTCCGGTAGATGATCGACCACAGCCAGATGATCGGCACAATCGCCAAGCATAAAAACGCGAGCTTTACATCCAGCAGGAACAACGCCGTAAATATCCCGATCATATATATGCCGCTTGTCACAAACGTTGACAGCACTGTCACATATAAATCTCTGATTGCCTCAGTATCATTTGTAATTCTTGCGACTACTTTGCCCGCGGGAAGATTATCAAAATAGCGCATCGGCAGTTTCTGAATGCGGGAAAACACATCCTGTCTCATCTTTTGAATAATGCGGTTGGCACTCATCTGCAATAAATAATGCTGCCCATATTGGAAAAATACCGAGAAGACAAGCAAACCGGCATACAGAAAAATAAGAAACGTCATCCCCTTCATTTCCGGCTTATAGAACTGAAAAATCTCCTGCTTTGTCAGCTTTTCAGCAGGATACGTCCGGCTTTCATTCCCATTAGTGATCGTCAGCTTTCCGTCAGAAACCGTTCTGTTCCCGTCAAAGCTGACAGCCTGATCAACGAAATAAAACGCCATTCCCACTTGATAAATATGCGCTTCTTTCTCTTTAGCAGCCGCTCCCTGCATCCGGTCTTCCCTGACATAGGAGGTGCCGTCAAATTCAACTGCATTTTTATCTTTTTCCGAGACCTCATACCATGTTTTTTCAATCCCGAGGATGTGGTCGTCAATCATTTTTTTGCCGATAAACGGTCCGGTCAGCTCTGCCCCGACTGCAATCGCAAGCAACAGGACGGCAGTGATCAGCAATTTTTTATATAGGAGTGCGTATCTCCATAAGGTTTTTCCTGTCTTCATGCCCCTGCTCCCCCTTCTTCTGCAGTGAACAGCTGCTGCCTTTCGTATTGTTCCCGATACCATCCGTTATTGGCCATCAGCTCTTGATGTGTGCCTCTCTCAGAAATCACGCCGCCGTCCATCACAAGGATGAGATCGGCATGCTCCACAGCTGATAAACGATGCGTCAGAATAAATGTCGTTTTCTCTTGGCGGTTTTTCCTGATATTGCTGATAATAGCCGCCTCCGTTTTTGCATCTACAGCGGAAAGAGAATCATCCAGGATTAAAATCTCCGGATTCGCCATCAGCGCCCTCGCGATTGAAATTCTTTGTTTTTGCCCTCCAGAGAGTGCGACGCCTTTTTCACCCACCATTGTCTCCAGACCGGCCGGAAGCATTTGCAAGTCTTTTTCAAAATGAGCTTCTGAAACAGCCTTCTTTACCTCAGCATCACTTGCGTCAAGCTTTCCGTACAAGATGTTTTCTTTTACAGACCGGGAAAACAGTAAATGATCCTGCGGCACATATCCAATCCATCCGCGGAGCCGGTCAAGAGGAATCTGCTCAATCGGCACACCTGAACATGTGATGCTCCCTTCACCGGCTGGATACTGGCGCAAAAGCTGCTTAATGATCGTCGTTTTACCGCTCCCTGTTTTACCGGCAATCCCGACAGTCTGCCCTTTTCGCACGGCAAAAGAAATATCTTGAATATTCACATTTGTTGAGCTTGGGTATGTAAAGCTCACATGGCTGAAAACGATATCTCCAGGCTCTTTTAAATCAGACGGCCGCTTCGGATCTGTCACGTCCGGTTCATAAGAAAGGGTTTCATTTACCCGATCTAAGGACGCGTTGCCGCGCTGCATCACATTAATTAATTCACCGATCGCAAACATCGGCCAAATCATCATGCCCAAATAGACATTAAAGGAAACAAGCTCGCCAAGCGTCAGCTCATTACGGAAAACAAGAAACGCTCCATACCCCAGCCCAATCAGATAGCTGGCGCCGACAAGCAGCTTAACAGTCGGCTCAAACAGAGAATCGATAAAGGCTACCTTCATATTCTTCCGGTACACATCGGCCGTCATTTCATTAAAACGGCGTTCATCATTCGTTTCCTGCACATAAGCGCGAATCACTCTCACACCCGAGACCGATTCGAGCACCCTGTCATTCAGCGCTCCGAAAGAATGTTGTGCCTCTGTAAACCTTTCATGAATTTTACTTCCGTATATGCTGATCGCAACAGCCATAATGGGAAGCGGTATTATGGCTGCAAGCGTCAGCTTCCAGCTGATCAAAAACCCCATCGTCAAAAAGATCGTCATCATAAACATTGTGGAATCGACTAATGTCAAAATGCCAAAACCCGTCGTTAAACTGACAGCCTGGAGATCATTTGTCCCCCGCGCCATTAAATCTCCTGTTCTGTATTTTTCATAAAACGGCGGCGCCATTTTCAGCAAATGGCCCATCAGCTTAGAGCGGAGAATTTTTTCCATCACATTCGCTCCGCCGAACAGCTGGTGCATCCAAAAATAAGACATGATATACACCACCGCCGTCAAACCTAAAAATACGCTGACATAAAACAGCAGCCCGCCTGAGGTAAACTCCCCCGATTTCATATCATCGATGGCGTTCCCCAACAATTTAGGCGGAAACATCTCAAGTACATTTACACATAATAAAAGCACAATCGCAATGGTATAGCGCAGCCAGTAGGCTTTAAAAAACCAGCCCAGCTTTTTCAATACTGAAAACATCCATCCCCATCTCCTTTATCTCGTCAGCCGCCTTCTATTTTTTCCTTGCAGCTCTTTTCGTTCAGGTTGTCATAACCAATCCTTGCCTCTGTATTTGTCTTCACATCCGATACACCTGTCTTTCTTAAGATTTTGTATATAAAAAAGGCATGAAGCGTCAGCTCCATGCCTTTTGTTATCGATTATGATGTACAGAGCGCTTTTCGGCGCGCGGATTAACCCAATTCAAAAAAACAGAATAAGGGTTTGCCGCGCCAATATGAAACTGTTCTGTAAGACATATCATTCCTTGGCATAGCAAACCCTCCATTCATTCTGATTTTTCACTCTTTTTTCATAATATAAACAAAACCTTTTTTTGTCAATCATTACTTGAACAGAGAAAAGATTAAATAGATATGATGTCGGGTATTGTATTGTACGACGTTTTTTGAAAGGGTGAGAATGATGTTTCATGCTGACCGTATTATTGTTGCGTTTGACGGAAGTGAAAACAGTAAGAAAGCGCTTCAGACAGCCATTGATCTTGCGAAAACGGTAAATGCAGCCATTACAGTCGCCCATTCACATGATATGAAAGACAACCAGACCATCATCGATCCGCCGAGGCCCGCAGCAGGGGCAAGCTATATTGGCGGAGGCATGACAAGTGTTCCTGACCCGCTGATATCAGATGTTGCGCCACCGGAGCCAATGATTTATGAAGACCGTACGGAAGAAGTCATCGCCGAAGCCAGAATGATGCTGAATGATCAGCAGACAGAGGGAGATATCGATATATTGGAAGGTGACCCGGCTGAATCAATTATCGAGCATGCCAACCGGATTTCAGCAGATCTGATTGTAACCGGAAGCAGAGACCAAAACAGACTGAAGAAACTTTTGTTTGGAAGTGTAAGTGAAAAGCTTTCGGCGAAATCAGATATACCGGTTCTGATCGTAAAGTGAGCACGCCACGTGCTCGCTTTTTTATATTCATAATTGTGAAAAAACACGGATTTTCGTTTTTTTCTGATATAATGCTTTCGTGCCCAAAAGCACAAAAGCATTAAAGAAAATGATGGGGTGTTGTTTTGTATTCTCAAAAAAAGCTGACGTTTCCGTTAGCCGTCGGTTTATTTATATTAATGTTAGGAGTCATTATCTCCTGCTTATTCTTTCTTCATACAGAACCGCATATCCCGCTGTTCCTATGTGTTGTCCTGCTTTCAGCAGCCGGTTTATGGTACGGTTTTTCCTGGAACAGCCTTGAAAAAGGAATTGTAAACGGGATTAAAAACGGTGTACAGCCGATCATTGTTCTGGCACTGATCGGTATCTTAATCGGCGCTTGGATGTACAGCGGCGCCATACCGTCCGTTACAGTTTATGCTTTGTCCTTTATTGAACCGAGCCATCTTCTGTTGACTGCTTTGTTTTCCTGCATGATCATCAGCACGCTTGTCGGCTCAAGCCTGACAACTGTAAGCACAATTGGCGTGGCACTGATCGGCGTGGCGAGCGCGGCAGGCGTTCCGCTCGAATGGACGGCGGGGGCAGTCATTTGCGGAGCCTGCTTTGGTGATAAAATGTCACCGATGTCGGATACAACAAATTTTGCTGCGGGTATAGGCGAAATATCGATCTTTGAACACATTCGCCACATGATGGGCACAACTATTCCCGCCTTGCTGATCACCGTTGTCCTTTTTTACTTTCTTGGTTTATCAGTCTCAGCAGACGCTGCTTCAACAGATGATATTGCACATGTTATTGCCGGAATAAAAGATGCAGCAAACGTCACACCGTGGGCGCTTCTTTCTCCGCTCTTAGTTGTTTTGCTGGCGATTAAGCGCGTGTCCGTTATTCCCGTTCTGACTGCCGGTATTATTTCCTCGGGAATTTTGACAGCCATCTTTGTTCCCGACAGCAGCATTCAGGCTTTTATGTCAGCCCTGCAAAATGGCACCATGTTCGAAACTGACAATGAGGCTGCCGCTAAAATCATCAACAGAGGCGGACTGCAATCCATGATGGGCTCAGTTTCTCTTATTATGATCGCTTTTGCACTCGGCGGTTTAATGGAGAAAATCGGCCTGATCTCCGCACTATTGGAGGGTGTGATGAAAGGAATCCGTTCAAAGGGCAGTCTCATTGCAGCAACTGTCTGCTCCAGTATCGGTGTCAATCTTGCAACAGGCGAACAGTATTTATCTATATTAATACCGGGACAGTCATATAAATCCTTATATGACAAACAAAACATTCAGCGGAAGTTTTTATCAAGATCATTAGAGGACGGCGGAACATTGATTAATCCATTAATCCCTTGGGGCGTCAGCGGGGCTTTTATGGCAACCGCGCTTGGTGTTCCCGTCATTGACTATATCCCATTTACGTTCTTCCTCTATATATCGCCGATCATCTCGATTTTAGTTGGATTTGTAAAAAAATAAAAAGAGCGCCGCTTGCAAAGCGGGCTCTTTTTTATCATTAAAATGATACGCGGGCTGCCTGCTGAATGCTTTCTTGAAAAGCCGCCTGCAGCTGTTTTGTCACCGGTCCGGGCACTCCGCTTCCGACTGATTTTCCATCAAGCGTCACAACCGGAACAATCTCTGCCGTCGTTGAAGAAATAAAGATTTCCTCCGCCTGTCTCAGCTCTTCTTCAGTAACGGGCCTTTCATCAAGCTCTATGCCGTTCTTTACGATGAGATCCAAAATCTTCATTCGTGTAATCCCATTGAGAATCATTCGGTTAGCCGGATGCGTCCGCACCGTACCGTTTAAAACAGCATAAACATTAGAAGATGTACCTTCTGTAACAATTCCGTCTCTTATTAAAATGCTTTCAAATGCTCCCGCTTCGTAGGCTTTCTGCTTTGCCATCACATTATACAGTAAATTCAGACTTTTAATATCGCATCTCAGCCAGCGAAGATCCTCATCCGTGATGGCTGAAACGCCGTATGTCTGCTCCTGTTCCGGCTTTTTAACAGAAAATGTATAGGCCGTCGTCTGCGGCTCAAGGCCCGCTTCATATTGGTGTTTTCGCGGAGCAACCCCTCTTGTGGTTTGAATGTAAACCGCTCCGTCGCTGACCGCATTTTCCTGCACAAGCTTTTGCAGGTCCCACTCTAAATCTTCTAAACTGAACGGCAGTGAAATTCCGATCTCACCCGCGCTTCTGAATAAACGCTCCGCATGCTCGCGCAAGCCGAATAATACCCCTTTATACACCCTGATAACCTCATAGATTCCGTCTCCAAACTGATAACCGCGATCTTCCACATCAACGGATGCCTCGTTCCGCTCCACCAGTTGGCCATTGACTAAAATCTTCATATAAGCCCTCCCTTTTTCGTATTTATCCTGATGCCTAATCAAGCTGTCATTGTCACTCATTCTACCATATCAAACCAGCTGAAAAACAGAAAGATCAAGAACTCAATAGCTGGGAAGGAGATTATTTTTTCCTTAAAATCTGACATTTCGACATTTTTTCTATGTTCTTTCCAATTTTATTCCTGTATACTTGACTCGTAATACATAGGTTGTAAACAATGGCACCTTCAGAGCTGCCAATACAGCGGTATGTAGAGATTTTATGCCACTGGAGAGATTGATATGCGACAAACGAGAGGAGACGCTTCTCCTTCTGCAGTTTCGCTTGCTTTTAAATTTGCAAGTTTAGCAGTTTTATGTGTGCTGCTTTTGCTTATGGTGATTTTAGGTTATTCCAACAGCTCCTCGAAAGCAAAGGAGATCACTGTCACAACAAACAGCCAGCTTCGTGATGAGAAGGAAAGCCTGAAGCTGAAAGACGACTCCCCAGGCCTGCTGATAAAACATTTGCAGACCGAGCAGAATATGGGAGACAAAACGGTTTATTTAACCTTCGATGATGGCCCGTCAGCCTCTACAAACCGCTTGCTGGACGTACTGAAAAGCGCCGATGTAAAGGCGACATTTTTTATGCTGTCACCGCGAATGAACGAATTCAAACACGCGGTTAAAAGGGCCGGAAATGAAGGGCATGCACTCGGTTTACACGGGGTCACGCATAATAACAAATTGTTTTATCAAACGCCGACATCACCGCTAAAAGAAATGCAGCAGGCGCGTGACACGCTGGAAAGCATTACAGGCTATCGCACTGATCTCGTCAGAACGCCCTACGGCAGCAAGCCGTCTCTTACAGATTCACAAATTCGCAATCTAGAAAAAGACGGTTTTATGTACTGGGATTGGACGATTGACAGCATGGACTGGAAATACCGCAACTCAAAATACGTAGCAGAAGTATTGCAGCAGCTTGACAATATGGAACACAGCCATTCTAATCGGCCGTATGTGATTCTCATGCACGATCTTCCTGCTACAGTAAACGCACTGCCGGTGCTAATCCATAAACTGAAAGAAAAGGGCTATTCCTTCGGTGTGTTAAAGGATACAATGGTTCCGGTTCATGAATAAAAAGTGAGGCGCTTATCTGCGGCCTCACTTTTTTATGCCCAAGCTCCGGGCAAACTCTCCGATTTTTTGATGGATGACGAAATCAAACAAACTGTCGCAGTACGTCGGCTCCAGGTTAATAATGGCTTTTTTTATGCCTGGAATCCGGCTTGCATCCTCAGGCACAAATCTGGCGGGAGCAACCTCAAGAGACGTGCCGATCACCAATAATAGGTCGGCTTTATCCAGCTTTTCATAAAGCGTGTCAAAATGCAAAACGGCATCGCCAAACAGAACGACATCGGTTTTTAATACCGTTCCGCACACCTCACCGTCATTTCCGACCGCTGTACACTCCGGCACATCATGCTTCAGCAAATGAGGGAGATCATATCGGGCGCCGCATGAGAGACAGCTCGCTGTTTGGATAGAGCCATGCAACTCGTATACATGTCTGCTTCCGGCTTTTCTATGAAGGCCGTCAATGTTTTGTGTGAATATATCCACCTGCTTCCCTTGTTTCTCCAGTTCAGCCAAAAGCAAATGCCCTTCATTCGGTTCATAGCTCCCGCTCATTTTCATTTGAAACAATTCTTTGAACTTAGGCCAAAACAGACGCGGATAGCTTAAAAAATAATCAAGGCTCATCGCCTCCATCCTTGAGGCATCCTCAGTCCAGATGCCGCCGGCTGAGCGAAAATCGGGTATGCCTGATTCTGTGCTCATTCCCGCTCCGGTCAGCACGACAATTCGCTGCGCTTCATTCAGCATGTTTCTGAATGCTTCCAATTCAACACCGCCTTACAGTCTTTTTTCTTATTTTACCATGAAAAAGACCCCGCCTCTTTGAGACAAAGTCTTTCTTTTTTAAGCCCGTTCCTTTTCCCCTTTATTGAGATTTACTTGAAACGGATCGTGCTGGTGTTTCTGGTTGACATACACCATTTGTCCGGGATAAGCAAATTCAACCCCTTCAGCGCCGAGGATTTCAATAATTTTATAGTTGATATCCTCTCTGACATGAAGGTTCTCCGCCCAAACCGTTGTTTTTGTATAGAAGTTGAAAAATAAATTGTAATAGCTGTCAGCAAACGTATCGAAATTGACCATGATTGTATCATTATCGACGCCTTCATGTTCAAGCAGCATCTTTCTGAGCGAACGAATGCAGCGTTCCAAATTCTCAATCGGCGTTGCGTAGGATACATGAATGGAAAACGTAATCTGGCGCTTGGTCATTCTCGTCCAGTTCGTGATGGCTTCCATCGACAGCGTGGAATTCGGCACCGTTACAAGCGCACCCTGCGCTGTTCTGAATCTTGTGCTTCTGAAGGTAATATCCTCCACTGATCCGGTCACTGTCGCCGTCTCCACCCAATCACCGATCGTAAACGGCTTTTCAGTGATAATGATGATTCCGCCAAAGAAGTTGCTGATCGTGTCTTTCGCTGCTAGCGCAAAAGCCAATCCGCCAAGCCCAAGGCCCGCCACAAACCCATTGACGTCATAATTAAATTCCTGCGCGATCACGCTCACACTGAGCGCTATAATGACAAAACGGAGCAGCTTAGACAAAAATGGCGCCAGAATATCATCCATATCCAGTTCGAAGCGCTGATTCACTTTATGAAAAATAAAAGATGATGTAGCGGTCAAATTACAAAGCCCCCAGCTCAACAGCGCCACAATCAGCGAGCGGTATATTTTGCTGATCAGCGGCATCTGTGCATCTAAAAACGGTGAATAGCGGATCGCTAAAAACAGTCCTAAGGCAACAAAAAACCATCTGGCAGGCTTATCGAATGCCACAACCACCTGTTTAAAAATTTCGGTTTTCGGTTTGTTTGTCATATTAAAAAGCAAATTAAAGAAATATCTTGTAAACAGTTTTCTTAGTATAAGAAACAACAGCAAAATTGCCAAACTGATGCCGGTTTGTATGATTTTATCAAGCGTGAAATATTGCTGCAGATGATCTAGCATGGCAGTCTCCCCTCTATCCCAATCGAATGTTTATTATACTAAAACATTCGGCAGAATGCTTCTCTAAATGTCTTTATAAAACACAAAACCCCGGCGGAGCGCCGGGGCAATTTCTCATTTTAACCATTCAGCCAGATTCAATAGGGACAGTCACTTACTTTTTTTCGTTTGTGTCTGATCAAGGAGAGTTGCTTTTTGCATTTCAACATCTGTTTCGGCTTTAATTCTTTCCTCCACTCTGATTCTCCCTTTTCCCATGATCTCGCCTCCTTTTTTGCTATTATAAAGTAACAGAATATTTTGTGAACATGTCGAAAGCACTATTTTTCTGCCGAAATATGCTCGGATACGGTGAATGTTCTTGTTTCAGTTATACGTTGTTTTCAGCTTGGACTATTCAAATATGACAGAAAAAAATTCACAAGTTGGTATCGCGGTGCATATATGGATTTGATACAATAACAGAAATGCCCATATGAGGAGCTGACAAGCTTGTACACCATTGCCCACCGCGGAGCATCCGGCTACGCTCCCGAAAATACAATTGCTGCATTTGATCTCGCGGCAGAAATGAATGCAGATATGATTGAGCTGGATGTCCAGCTAACAAAAGACAGGCAGATTGTCGTTATACACGATGACAGAGTGGACCGGACAACAAACGGTTCAGGCTTTGTTAAGGATTTTACGCTGAAGGAGCTGCAGGCACTCGATGCAGGAAGCTGGTACGGCCCCGCTTTTCAAGGAGAAAAAATCCCGACTCTGGAGGACGTGCTCAAGCGCTACCATAAAAAAATCGGACTTTTAATTGAACTAAAAGGCCATCCTTCGCAAATCGGGATTGAAGAAGAAGTGGGACAGCTGTTAGGACAATTTTCTTTTTCTATTAACAATATTGTTCAATCCTTTGGGTTCCGCTCCATCCAAAGGTTCCGCGAACTTTATCCATCGATTCCGACAGCCGTTATTACAAGGCCGAATTTTGGCATGCTGTCCAGAAATCAGCTGAAAGCCTGCAAATCTTTCGCAAATTATGTCAACATCAAATACACACGTCTCAATCGTCTCATGATCGCTTCCGCCCATAAAAACGGATTAAAAGTGTTTGCATGGACAGTAAGGCACCAGAAAACAGCAGCCAAATTGCAGGCCATGGGCGTGGACGGTATTGTCACAGACTACCCGGACTACGTATTAAAGGATGGAAAACATGAATAGATATAGTGCAGTTTTTATGGGAGGCGCCCTTGGCGCTTGTCTCCGATACGGATTGAACATCGGCATAAATAATGACATATTTCCGGCTGCAACTTGGCTGGAGAACGCGGCAGGCAGCCTTCTACTAGGCGTTCTGACCGGCTTTTTTATGATTAGGGCGAAACGGCCTTTGCTATCGGCTTTTTTAGGCACCGGTTTTTGCGGAGGCTTTACAACCATGTCAACATTTTCTAAAGAAACGGTCATGCTGTTGCAATCCCATTCGTCATTAGCTGTTTTGTATATGGCTTCCTCATTCATATCCGGAATCGTGCTTGCCCTCTTTGGCGTTTTGGCAGGACGGCAAATAGCCCGATTTCAAATAGGAAAGGGGCGGAAGCAATGATGACACTAGCTGGTATTTTCGCAGCGGGAGGACTCGGTGCTGTGCTGCGTTTTTGGCTCGGCAATGTCATAACATCTAAAACCGAAAGCCTTCGTTTTCCAGTCGGCATTTTGACCGTTAATATACTGGGTGCCCTCGGTCTTGGTCTTTTTACAGGGCTTCACGTGACAAATTCATCTGCAGCACTCATCATCGGCACCGGCTTTTTTGGCGCCTTTACCACTTTTTCCACTTTCAGCGTTGAAAGTGTTCAGCTCTTGCTGGCCAAGCGTGTAAAGGAAAGCATCCTATATATCGGCTTAACGCTTTGCGGGTCTCTCTTGGCGTTTTGGTGCGGCTGGACGCTGCTGACATAAAAAAACCTTGAGCTTATTTCTCGCTCAAGGTTGCACTGTTCAGCATGACCGGCTCGGGCATCGGCAGCGTATGGTGGGCCGCAACCCCGGTTGTTTTGCTGATTTCTTCTTTTATATCTATTTGCTTAATCAAACGGCCATCCATTTTCAGCACCTTTATTGTATATGATCCGATGCGAATGGATTCACCAGCCTCAATATCAATGTTTTCTTTCAATATCAGTCCGCCGATGGTGTCCACGTCTTCTTGAATCGATGCGCCAAGAAGGCTGTTCACCTGATCCATGCGAACCTTTCCATCCATAATATAATGGCGGTCACCAAGCTTTTGGATCAGCGGCTGTTCGTCTTCATCAAATTCATCTCTGATCTCGCCGACAATTTCTTCAAGAATGTCCTCTGTCGTAACAAGGCCCGAGGTACCGCCGTATTCATCCGACAAAATCGCCATATGAATGCGTTCACGCTGCATTTTAATCAGCAGATCATGAACCGGAATTGTTTCAATGACTTCAATCACTGGCCGCACATACGGATGGATCGTCATTTTCATTCTTTCCTCTTCTGTCATAAACAGCAAATCAGAAAACAAATGCTTCGTATTGACCAAGCCGATTACACTGTCTTTGTCCCCATCTGTGACAGGCCAGCGGGTGTATTTTTCTTTCAGCATAACCTCCAGCATCTCGGCCATTGTCATATCTGTTGATACAGCGGCCATTTCCTTCCGCGGTATCATAATTTCTTTGGCAATGCGGTTATCAAATTCAAAAATCTTATTCACATATTTATATTCAGACGGATTAATCTCTCCGTTTTTTAAACTCTCAGACAACAGCATTCTGAGTTCTTCTTCAGAATGAGAACCCTCATGTTCTGACGCCGGCTTTAATCCAAACATGCCGCATAAAAGCCGCGCCGATCCATTCAGGGTCCAAATAAACGGAAACAGGAGCAAATAGAATAGTCGCAACGGACCCGCTATCAGCAAGGTTAGCTGTTCAGCCTTTTGAATCGCGACCGTTTTCGGGGCCAGTTCACCTACAACAACATGCAGAAATGTAATCAAGCCGTACGCGACCGCAAAAGAGACTGCATGAGAAACCGATTCCGGCAGGCCGAGCGGTTCAAACAATGGGTGCAGCAGCCGTTCAAATGCCGGCTCCCCCAGCACGCCGAGTCCAATCGATGTCACTGTAATGCCCAGCTGGGATGCAGATAAATATTCATCCAAATCTGTAATGACACGCTTTGCGAGTATCGCCCGTTTGTTTCCTTCTGTTATAAGCTGATCAATTTTGGATCTCCTTACTCTAACTATCGCAAACTCACTTGCGACGAAAAATGCAGTTAAAGCAATGAGCACACCAATTAAAATCAGACTGTCAATATCGTCCATTTAACCTTATCCCCTCATTAAAGGATAAGGAGTCACCTCCTGATATAATCATTTTTCCTTAACATTGAGGTACGCGGTGTATTGTTGCCTAAGCAGAGGGCCCCATCATACCACCTCCAAGTCAAAGTTTGATTATAAATTGTATATTTTATTGTAACACAACTCATTCCAAAAATGATTTTTAATTTTTAGACTTTTATCATGGGACAAACTATTGATTCATCCGGCCAGCAAGTTCTCGATATCCGTGTATAGCCTTTCAATCTCTGACTCTGCACCTGTTAAGATGCTAAAACTATTGGCAAGACGCTGTTCGCTGAAATATCGGGCATTGATTTGTTGAAGCTCATACAGCTCATTCGTTCGTATACTGATTTAGTGGCGTGCATAGGATGAAGCTCGTTTAAAATGGGACAATTGGTGACCGTTAGATCATTTGAATGCTTAAAAGATGCGTCGATCACGCAGCGCAGGCAAGGTGCGTTATAAATGGTTTTTCCTTCATTTTGCTGGCTCTGCTGTTATGATTGAATTTGGCGGTTTATCCGAGGGAGAGTTAAATCAGGAATTGAAAAACGGGGCAAAGCTTGGGGCATACGACAAATAAAAAAGATAACAGCCTCAAATAGCTGTTATCTTTTTGTCTGAGACGGCCTATGAAAAATCTTTAAATAAGGCAATAAAGATGTCGCGTGATTTTTTGATCTGCTCCAGAGGCACACTGAAGGATAAACGGAAGTGCCCTTTCATCCCAAAACCGCTGCTCGGTACAATTAACAATTTATACTTTTGCGCTGCATGCACACAAAATGCGACTTCATCTTCAATTGGCGACTTCGGAAAAACGAAGAAACCGCCTTTTGGCATTTCAAATTCAAAACCGGCTTCCTTTAAAATATCAACCATGAGATCCCTGCGCTCTTTATAAGCGCTTGCGTCTATTCTTAAATCGTCCATTCTCGCCACAGCCCGCTGCATCATGACAGGCGCATTTACAAATCCAAGCGTTCGATTGCAGTACACAAAAGCGTTTATCAAAAGGTCAGCATCCGGCATGCTGCTGTCTAAGCCGATATAACCGAGCCGCTCCCCTGCTATGCCGAGGTCTTTACTGAATGAGCTCGCCAAAATGACACGGTGATACGATTGAAACGGATTTGCCAGTTCTTCATCATAAATCAGCTGACTGTACGGTTCATCAAACAGCACATAGATGGTTTGGCCGTTTGTCTCTTCGATCTCTTTTAACAGAGCGCCTAGATCATCTATATTTTTCTGGCTGAGTACGGTTCCCGTCGGGTTATGCGGTGTATTCAGGATGAGACCTTTCGTCTGCGGGGTGATCGCCTGCCTGACCGCTTCAATGTCAATCTCGAACCGGGCTGTCAGCGGGCAGCTGACAGCCTTCCCGCCATAGTTCTCAATATACAATTTATATTCTGCAAAATAAGGAGCGAGAATCATGACCTCTTCTCCCGGATTTAATATACTTTTTAACGCCACATTCAATGCGCCGCCCGCACCTACTGTCATGACAACGCGCTCAGCTGAAAACTCGGCAGCAAAGCGGCCTGCCAGAAATTGCGCGACTTTTTCTCTAGCTTCAGGAAGGCCCTGATTTTGTATGTATCCGTGGTTTCCTTTTTCAGCTTCTTCTATTAATGCTCTCGTAAAGGCTTCAGGCGGTTCAACTACCGGGTTGCCGATTGAAAAATCAAACACCTGGTCATTCCCGAACTCTTTCTTCAGTCTCGCTCCTTCATCGAACAGCTTTCGAATCCACGATCCTTTATTAAGGTTCTCTTCAATTTCCCGCGATAAACCAGCCAATCTCATCTGTCCCTTCTGCACATATAAATTGAACATTCTATCTATCTATGTTACTTCAATCAGAATTCGGATACCACAATTTCCATATCCGGCATCTCAAAAAAACAATAAACTTGTGTAAGGCACCCTTCATATATTAAACTATTCTCATAACTATAACGTGATGGTTGGGAGGGATTTAGATGGGGCTGAGACTTATCGTATCAGTGAACTAGCGGCACTTGCCGGAGTAACGAAACGAACAGTTGATTATTATACGAATCTTGGTCTGCTGACGCCGGCCAGATCCTGTTCAAATTATCGTTACTACGATGAAAACGCACTTAAACGACTCATATTTATTGTAGATTGCAAGCAGCAGAGATTGGCCCTGTCCGATATTAAAGATCGACTGGAGAACCAGTTTCCCTCTTCAGCCATAGCTCATGACGAAATTGGAAATCTGGCATCTGAAATTGATTATATGAATCAAAACATCTCCGGAATCTTGCATCGGTTTGAACGGCTGGAGCCTGAGGAGCGTGACAAGCTAAAAAGCAAACTTACACCCGAAAAGCTCGCCGTGTTCCAATCATTTATGCTGCTGTTAAGTTAAAACCATTTTACTAACAGGAGGTGTTACCTTCATTCTCATTGTAGAGTGAAGGTTCTAATTGGACATAGTGAATTTGATTTTAGTCGCTGTTTTAATCGCCCTGACGGCGTTTTTCGTAGCATCTGAGTTTGCCATTATCAGAATCAGAGGCTCACGGATTGATCAGCTGATCGCGGAAGGAAATAAAGCAGCAATTGCCGCAAAAAGAGTGACCACGCATCTTGATGAGTATCTATCTGCGTGTCAGCTTGGAATTACATTGACTTCCATTGGATTAGGGGTTTTAGGGGAATCAACGATTGAAAGGCTTGTTCATCCGCTTTTCGTACAATTGGACGTACCAAGTTCCCTTTCACATATCATATCGTTTATTTTGGCGTATGCCATTATCACGTTCCTGCACGTTGTTGTCGGAGAACTTGCACCTAAGACAGTTGCCATCCAAAAGGCGGAAGCAGTGTCTATGCTGTTTGCGAAACCGCTGATTTGGTTTTACCGCATCATGTTCCCGTTCATCTGGCTTTTGAACAATTCCGCACGGTTATTGACAAAAGCTTTTGGCCTGGAGACCGTATCAGAAAACGAATTGGCTCACTCTGAAGAAGAGCTAAGAATCATTCTGTCGGAAAGCTATAAAAGCGGTGAAATTAACCAGTCAGAGTTTAAATATGTGAATAAAATCTTTGAATTTGACGACAGGCTCGCGAAAGAAATTATGATCCCGCGGACCGAGATTGTCAGCCTTCCGCACGATATTAAGATTTCTGAAATGATGGAAATCATTCAAATTGAAAAATATACCCGCTACCCAGTAGAAGAGGGCGATAAAGATAATATTATCGGGGTTATTAATATTAAAGAAGTGCTGACCGCCTGCATCAGCGGCGAGGTTTCTGTTGATTCCACCATCTCTCAATTCGTGAATCCGATCATTCATGTGATTGAATCTGCGCCGATCCATGATTTGCTTGTCAAAATGCAAAAAGAAAGAGTCCACATGGCAATCCTTTCAGATGAATACGGCGGAACTGCCGGACTGGTGACGGTAGAGGACATTATTGAAGAAATCGTTGGCGAAATCCGCGATGAGTTTGATATTGATGAAATCAGCGAAATCCGCAAAATCGGCGAAGGCCATTACATGCTGGACGGTAAAGTCTTGATCGACCAAGTGAACGACCTGCTCGGCATTCATTTAGAGAATGAAGAAGTCGATACGATCGGCGGCTGGTTCCTTACTCAGAAATACGATGTTGAAAAGAACGATTCAATTATCGAAGAAGGCTGTGAATTTATTATTAATGAAATTGACGGCCACCACGTCGCTTATATTGAAGTGAAAAAGCTCGCAGCAGAAGAGCTGATAGAAGTTGGAGAG
The DNA here is from genome assembly GCF_002289525.1 of Bacillus sp. 7705b. Classification (NCBI taxonomy): domain Bacteria; kingdom Bacillati; phylum Bacillota; class Bacilli; order Caryophanales; family Bacillaceae; genus Bacillus; species Bacillus sp. 7705b. Next base: position 172,409 of record NZ_NSDH01000023.1, read on the forward strand.
TCGAAAGAAGCATAATTTGAAAAAGACACCCTTTATTGGGGTGTCTTTTTTTATTCTGGTTCGTTTTTGACGTGATCATACCTCTCTTCTGAAAACTGCTGCTAATAAATCGGTCATCCGCGGGAACTCTAAAAAGGTGCAACTGCGAGAAAAACGAACATCTCTGCATTATTATCGAAAAGGAGCGAAAACATGAAAGTTGTCGTAACTGGAGCAGCAGGTAAAATCGGACGCTGGGCTGTAAGAACAATATTAGAGGCCGGCCATGATGTGACAGCATCAGACAGAGTATTAAAAGAAGAATCCGCATCGAAAAAATTTATTCAAGCTGATTTACGGGATTACGGTCAGGTATGTCAGCTAATTATGGGCTGTGACGCTGTGATTCACCTTGGGAATATCCCTACAGATGTCAGGAATACATCACAGGCGATATTTGAAAATAATATGCTTGTTAATTTTAATATCCTGGAAGCCTGTAAAGATTTTAAAATCCGTAAGCTTGTGTGGGCTTCAAGTGAAACGGTGCTGGGATATCCATTTGTGCCGGACGAGCTCAGTTACCTTCCCGTAGACGAGGAGCATCCAACGATCGTAAAGTCATCTTATGCGATGGCAAAACGGCTGACCGAAATCCTCTCAGATATGTATTCAAAGCTGATCAATACACAAATTGTCACTCTCCGCTTTGCGAATATATATGAGCCTGATGAGTACGAAAAAATCCCAGGCATGCACTGGAACGAGCAGCAAAAGGATATTCAAAAGAAAAACGCATGGGCGTATTGTGATGTCAGGGATGCTGCACATGCTTGCCTTCTAGCACTCGAAAAAAACAATCTCGGAAATGACGTCTTCCATATTACTGCACCCGATACCATCATGAAAGAGCCGAGTGAAGACTTAGTAAAACGATTTTTCCCCGATGTATCTTTAAAGAGAGATATAAAAGGATATGAAACGCTGATGGCAATCGATAAAGCCCAAAAGGTCCTTGGCTATGAACCGCGTTATACATGGCGTTCTGTATTAAATAATGACGGCTCTCTTAAAGCACTGCCAGAGGATCAGCTATCATTATCAAAAATATAAACATCACAAAAAAGCAGCAGGCGATCACCGGACTCCTGCTGCTTTTTTTATATCATAATCATCTAAATTGATATCCAAATCCATTTTGAGGGCCATCTTCGCCAACTGCTTCCCCATATAGGGGCCCATTGTTAAACCAGACGATCCAAGACCGTTTGCCACTATGATCCCATTCCAGCCGGGAAGAGATCCGATCACCGGCACATCGCCTGGTGTAAAGGGGCGTAAGCCGACTCTTGCCTCTTGAAAGGTGCTGTTCGCTAAGCCGGGAGCCATTTCTAATCCTTTGCTCAGAAGTTCCTGCAGCCCGCCAGCCGTTATCCGCACATCACGTCCGCCTATCTCATCTTCACGTGTCGCACCGATGGCTATTCTATTGTCATGATAAGCTAAAAGATATTCTTTGGAAGGCGGCATCACTGCAGGCCAGCTGTCGATATGATTTACATTCGGCACCTGCACATACACAATTTGCGCTTTTTGCACACTTACTTTGAAGTGAATTCCCAAAGGCGCTAACAATTGGTCTGCCCAAACACCGGCACAAACAATAACCTCGTCAGAAGAATAGATTTCATTACCGACAGTTACGCCTGTGACACGATTCGAATGATGTCGAAGCGCAGCATCACCTTTTAAAATGACTGCACCGTTTCTTTGAGCAGATCTCAATAATGTATCTCGCAGCACTTCTCCATCCACGCGGGCGGCTCCGCTTATATGAACAGAATGGTACCGTCCAGCCAGCAGAGGAAACAAATCAGCTGTTTGGTTTTCATGAAGAAAGGTAATCTCACCAATTTCCGCGGCAGCTTGTTTACGCTCCCGCACACGTTTTTCGATCTTTTCTATCATTTCTTTATCGTGATGAATACTGAGAGCACCGACTTGAGCATAACCAATGTCCGTCTCGCCTTCTTTTCTAAGTTCTTCTATGAACCGAGGATAAAAGCGCGCTCCGTCCTTTGCCAGCCGGTACCAAGCCTGATCACGGCGAGGAGACAGCCATGGACAGATAATGCCTTTCGCTGCATGGGTGGCCTGGCCCTTATCTTTCCGATCTATAACAAGAACCTCTGCACCCATTTTGGCTAGCTGATATGCTGTTGATGCTCCCAAAATTCCAGCCCCGACTATTATCATTTTTTTCATGATCCGTAACCTTTCCCAATGATCAATACCTCATTTAGTATAGCTAATGGCCCAGGAAATTATAAACAATCGGGAAATGGGTGAATGCAATGACTGATGAATTAGAGTTGTTCCAGCTTCTTTTCAAGCTCTTTAATGCTGTTATTCAAAGCCTCTGTCATAGCCGCCAGCCTTTCCTTAGACGGAAGATGGGCAAAATCGGCCTGCTGCAAAGGTTTACCGATAATCAGCTTCATTTTTCCTTTTTTGAACAATGCCTTTCCGCTTGAAGGTCCTTTATAAGCGGCCGGAACAAGGGGCGCTTTCCCCATTTGCGCAATTGTCACTGCGCCTCTTTTTAAAGGCACATCCTCAGAGGTTCTTGTTCCGCTTGGGAAGATTCCGACAATTTCTCCTTCTTTCAGCAGCTTAATCGGCGTTTTAATGCTGCTTGGGCCGGGATTTTCCCGATCTACCGGAAAGGCATGAATTTTCTTCAGAAACGAACCGATCCATTTATTTTGAAAAAGCTCTTTTTTCGCCATGTAGTGTATTTGATAAGGAAGAATCCCGACTCCGAGTGTGATCACATCAACCCAGCCAGAGTGTGTACACGCGATGACAAAACCTGAATCGGCCGGAAGGTTTTCTTTGTTATACACCTTCACTCCTCCGCGAAGAGAAAGAATAACTTTTAAAGCATTTGCACAAAACTTATACATATCGCACTTCCTTTGTCGTAATCAATGATTCTTTCTGTTACTTATTATAACAACATTTTTTATTACCTGGTACTAATTTTTAAGATTTCTCTTTTCTTAACGTCAAAAAGCTGAGGAATCATCCTCAGCTTTTTGTTATATGCCCTCTCTTGTCGGAGGCGCCATAAATTCCGGTCCGACCGGGTTTGATATCGTCTGTTCCAATATGGTATTGATGTCTTTTTTATCTTCACTGCTCAGCGTCCAGCCGGTAATTTCTGATACCGCCTCTATTTGCTCAGGTTTTCTAGCCCCCCAAAGGGCGATCCCAGCTCCCGGCTGGTCTAAAATCCATCTGACGGCCAGATGAATCACTGATTTTCCATACCGTGTCTTCGCCAGCTCATCTAATTGATTGACAGCAGAAAGATACTCTTTAAATCTTGGCTTCTGGAATTTCGGATCGTGATTTCGGAGATCGTCTCCCTCAAACGAATGATCTTCTGTCATTTTTCCTGTTAACAGCCCTCTGCATAAACTGCCGTACAATAGTGTTGTCATCTGTTTGTCTTTCGCATACGGAAGCACATTCTCTTCAATTTCCCTTTCAAACAGATTGTAAGGAGGCTGGATTGTATGAAGCGGAGCAACAGCCCGAAATGTATCCATTTGTTCAACTGAAAAATTACTGACGCCGATCGCGCGGATTTTCCCGGCATCATATAATTCCTTCATCACTTCTGCTGTTTCCTCTATCGGGACAAGCGGATCAGGCCAGTGCACCTGATATAGATCGATATAATCCGTCTGAAGACGTTGCAGGGAATCCTCGACCTCCTGTATAATTCTCGCTCTGTTAGCATGGCGGAACAGCTGATTGTTTTTCCAATCCAGCGCCGTTTTAGTGGCAAGAACAACCTGATCTCTTGCCCCATGCTGCTTGATCGCCTTCCCGACAATTTCTTCGGACTGTCCGAAGCCATACGCCGGCGCGGTGTCAATCAGTGTGATCCCCTTATCAAGAGCGGCGCGGATGGTTTCGATCGATGTTTTTTCATCAGTGCCTCCCCACATGGTTCCGCCGATCGCCCATGTGCCGAGTCCAATTCGGGAGGCTTTTATTCCTGTGTCTGAGATACTGGTGTATTCCATTGTGCCACTCCTTCACTTTTTCACTATGGTTTCCCTGATGGAAAAAATGTTAAACATTTCTCACCACTATCTTTCAGGGCAAATTTTCGGTACTATAGAGTAATGGTGTTTAATTACGTATTAAAAAGCCGTTTGCATGTAATGTGCAACTTTAAACCTTTCTTATGCGTGTATAACATAGAGGGGAGAAAAGGCAGTGACGATCGATGAAATTTACCAAATGTACATGAATGATGTTTACAGGTTCCTGCTCTCCATGACAAAAGACAAGCATCTTGCCGAAGACTTGCTGCAGGAAACCTTTATGCGGGCATACATACACATTCACTCCTATGATCACAGCAAAGTAAAGCCCTGGCTTTTTCAAGTGGCGCGGAACGCCTTCATTGATTACGTCAGAAAGCATAAGAAAGAAGTAACCATTTCTGATGATTTGATTGGAAGTCTCTTTCAAACTGCTGTTCAGAGCCCTGCCCATCAGGTAGAGATAAAGGAAGTGCTGACTGGTTATATGTCCGAGCTCCCCGATAACTATCGGGAGGCGTTAACACTATATTATTTAAAAGAATTAAATTACAAAGAAGCATCCCATATTATGAATATTTCAGAGGCGAATTTTAAAAGTGTTTTGTTTCGTGCCAGACAGCGGCTGAAAGCACTTTATAATAGAGGTGTTAATGATGAATGAAGAATTTAAAAAGCGTTTTGATCAATATAAAAACGGTGAAATGAGCGATCAGGAAATGACCGCGTTTGAAGAGGAACTTGAGAAGCTCGAAGTGTATCAGGAAATGATTGATAGTGAGCTGCCAGACGATCATGATTGGGATGTCGACATCAGTCCTGAAAAACAAAAAGCCATTCTGGCCTACGGCAAACGGAAGTCTTATTTGCGTATTTCCGCGCTTGCCGTCATTTCGACATTAATGATTTTGCCGCTATGTACGCTGGGAAGCTACCTCTATTACGGAATGGGAGGAAAACACAGCACCGGCAATGAATTTATGGAAACTGCCGCAGTCACTGTAGCCCTGACTATGCCAAATGTTCTTGTCGATACTTCTGGACTGAAGAGCCAGGTGAAGCTGTTTGGCATGAATACAGAATTCCCGCTGCAAAAACAGATTGGCACAAAAACGGCCGCCGTGGGGAATGAACGGGTGGAAATGTTTTATGACAGAGTGAAAGCGCCGGTCGTCAACTACTATGACTTAGAAATCCATAAAGCCGGCCATTACTTTACACACCCATCAAGCGGATCTGAACAAACAACCGCAAAAGCAGAAAAAACATTAAAAACTTTGCCTGAAGGGACTGTTTCCGAGGTCTACCTTTCTTATGACCGGGCATATCCGACAAAAGAAGTGTATCAAAAATTCAGCGGCTATGATGTAAGCTTTTTGTGGAACGCGGTTGAAACAGAGAACAATACAAAGGATACCCCTTACGCAGAGCCGCTTGGCTACCCAGGGAAAGATTCAAAGTTCCTGACTGCGCTTAATACAAAAGGCAAGTCAAACGGCGACCAATTTATCGATGCTTTAACTTACATATCGAAGCACGAGAAATGGGCGCAGGTCATCTCAAAACGAAAAGATTTAAAAGTGGACTCCCGCTTGGATTATGTAGAGAAAAATGGTGTTAATGTATACGGCTCAGTCGTTACAGGACCGACCAAGGAAATCCAGCGCATGCTGAAAAACAAATCAGTAAAATCAGCAAATGTCGGCGAGGTGGAATTATGGAATTGGTAAGAATTTTTAAAGAACATAATGTATTTGGCTGGATATCTGTCGGGACAGCAATTCTGTCTTTGCTCTTGCTTAATTTGGCGATTATCAGCAATGTGACCTCTTATTCTTATCAAATGCTGCCGTTTGCCATGGCCGCCGTTCCGTTTGGCGTTATCGAGCTTTTCATCAAAAGAGGACGCACGGGTCCCGGCCTGCTCGGCGTTGTACTTAATCTCTTTGTGATTATCTGTGTGTATACCATCGTATCAGTGGATACCAACTTACAGTTTGGCTTTTAGCAGAAAAGACGCCTGAAACGGCGTCTTTTTTATTACAGCTGTTTTCTGAATAAATAACTTTCAATCGTAAATCCCATTTTATCCTTATAAAATCTGTGGGCGTCTTTGCGCTGAAGGCCTGATGAAAGACTGACAAGAGGATAGCCCGCATCTCTCGCCCAGTTTGCCGCATAATCCAAAAGAAGTTTGCCGTACCCTTTAGATCTATGAGACCCGCTTGTGACAAGATCCGCTATCCATACGTACTCTCCTTTATGAAGCGAGACCCTTGGCAGTGCGCCGCACAGCGCCCTGATCGCTTTATCCTCATATAAGGCAAACAGCATATACGACTCTTTTTGGACACAGCGCTCCAGCCTATGTAAATACGTCTTTTCATCCAGCTCTGTTCTTAATTCACGCATTACCGGATATGCTTCCATCCATTCTTCTCTAGTCGTTAATTGTTTGATATGAAGCATCTTATCAATCCCCTCTCCATTCGTTACAATGATAATATCCGATTTATGGCATTCACCAAATAGCCAAAACCTGAAAAAATGACCACGTCAGGTGCAAAGGAGAGATAAAATGGATATCACGCCGTTTCTGGACAAAACAAGCAAAACACCGCTGTATGAACAGCTTTACACCTATTTCAAACAAGAAATGACACATGCCAGAATCACCAAGGGAATGAGGCTTCCGTCAAAACGCAGGCTCTCCGGCTTGCTCGGTGTCAGCACGGCAACGGTAGAACGCGCCTACGAGCAATTAACCGCTGAAGGATATGTCAAAAGCAAGCCTAAAATCGGCTGGTTTGCGGCAGAAATTGAACCTGAGTTTCCGGCTGCTCCAGTATCATATCAACCGCCTCCTCAATCGGTCACTCATAAAGAAATAGAACCTGTTATTAACTTTCATCAAGGAAATGTCGACCCGGTCCACTTTCCCTTTAACGCTTGGCGAAAAAGCATAGTGAAAAGTCTCGATCTGTATTCTGAACAATTTCACACCTCAGGCGATCCTCAAGGAGAACCTGCACTCAGAGAAATGATAGCCCGATTTGTCAGACTGTCACGGGGTGTCAATTGTGACCCCAGCCAGATTATTATCGGAGCAGGCACTACTGTCCTTCTGCAAATTCTTTGCCTTACGCATCAGCCGGGAACAAAAATCGGTTTTGAAGAACCGGGATTTCACCGTTCAAGACGAATGTTTGAGGCCAATCACATGAACGTGATTCCCATTTGCACTGATGAAGAAGGAGTCCTGCCGGCTATCCTTACACACGAGAGCCCGCATCTTGTCTATACGACTCCCTCGCATCAATTCCCGCTCGGGAGCATAATGACGATCGCCCGAAGACAGGAACTGTTATCTTGGGCAAAAGAGGCAAACTCATTTATTATTGAGGATGATTATGATGGAGAATTCCGCTACAGCGGGCAGCCCATTCCATCTCTGCAAGGCCTTGACCCGAATGGCAGGGTCATTTATCTCGGCACTTTTTCAAAATCATTGCTCCCTTCCTTGCGGATCAGCTATATGATTCTTCCTGCTGCACTTATTGAACCCGTAAGAAAAAATGCGCTTTTGATGAAACAGACCGTCTCTTCCCATAATCAATTGGCATTGGCAGATTTCATTGAAAACGGCGAATGGCAAAAGCATTTGAACAGGATGAGATCCTTGTATCGAAAAAAACACGCTGTTCTGCTGGAAGCGATACGAACTGAACTGGGAGACAGTGTGGAGGTTCTCGGAAAAAACTCGGGGCTTCACATCCTGCTCCGGCTTATGTTTTCAGCCAGTGAGGATGAAGCAATAAAAGCCGCTGCCAAAAACAGAGTGAATGTCTATCCGGTATCTCCATCGTACAAAAGCCAGCCGCCGTTTGTTTCTGTCTTAATCGGTTATGGAGGGCTTTCTGAAGAGGACATCCGGCTCGGTATCAAAAAGCTGAAAACCGCATGGGAGCCGCTGATGAAATCATAAAAAACAAAAAAACAGGCCCCCAACGGAGCCTGTTTTTCTAAAAGGATATAATCCCGATTAAATTTAAGAACACAATAATAATAGCCAGCGGCACAACGAAACGGAGCAAATAAAACCATATATAAAAGAATGCTTTTCCGGGATGCGATCCTTGTCTCATTTCTGCCCACAGCTCCTGTTTCGATATTTTCAGCGGAATAAAAATAGAAATTAACAGGGCGCCTAATGGCAGCAGAACATTGCTGACAGTAAAATCGACAACGTCAAAAAACGTCTTATCAAATATGCGCACATCGCTCAGCATGCCATAAGATAAGCAAGATGGGATACCGACTAAGAAGATTAAAAACCCGCTTGTCCATGACAGTTTTTTCCTCTTCGTTTCATCGCCTTTGCCGATAATGGCTACAATCATTTCCACCATTGAAAAGGCAGAGGTCAGTGCGGCAAATAAAAATGCGACAAGAAAGCCGATGAAAAACAGGATGCCGAACGGAAGCTGTTCAAAAACGGCCGGAAGCACTGTAAACAGCAAAGTCGGACCTTCATTCGGCTCCAATCCGAAGGAGAAAACCGCAGGAAAAATAGCCAGGCCTGCCAAAAGTGTCACAATGATATTCATGACGACAATGGAGGCTGCAGACCGCGGGATATTTTGCGTTTTCGGCAGATAGGAGCTGTAAGTCACCATGACCGAAACCCCCAGTGTTAACGTAAAGAAAGCCTGTCCCAGCGCAAATAAAACAGACTCCGGCGTCAAATCGCCGAAATGAGGCACAAGCAAAAATTTCACGCCTTCAATCGCATGATCCAGCGTGAGCGACCGAAGAACAAGCAGGACAAACAATATAAACAAAATCGGCATCATCACCGCGCTTACCCGTTCAATCCCTTTTTGAACCCCTCTGGCGACAACCAGCACAGTCAGCACCATAAAGATAAGCTGAGCCGCGAGCGTCTGCACGGGATTTTGAATAACAGAACCAAAAAGTGCACCGTACTGTTCCTGAGTGAGTCCTGACAGTGAACCTGATGCTGTTTTCACTATATATAGTAAAATCCATCCTCCGATAACACTGTAAAACGATAAAACTAAGAAACAAGCCGCTACGCCGACCCATCCTGTGAGAAACCAAGCTGTTCGCGGCGCTTCTTTTTTATATGCATCAATGGCATTCGTTTGGTTCCGTCTTCCAAAGATAAATTCTCCCACTAAAAGCGGATAGCCCAAGAGAATGGTAAATAGCACAAAAATAAGGAAAAAGGCGCCTCCTCCATTCGTCCCCGCTACATAAGGGAACTTCCAAATCGCGCCTAAGCCGATAGCTGATCCAGCGGCAGCCATGACGAAACCGATTTTTGAAGCCCATTGGACTGGTTTTTGCTCAGACAATGATGTCACTTCCTTTCCAGCCTATATTATCTCTTATTTTCATGCTTATTTCTATATATTCATTTGATGAGAATAGAAAAGAGAGCGGCCAGGGTAAGCCGCTCTCTTCTTTGAGAGTTATTGATTTAATTTTGAATGCTTTCTTGAATATAAGAAATAGATCGCCATGCCAATTAACAGCCACACAAGGAAGCGGACAATCGTTACCCATCCAAGATTAAAAATTAAGACCAGGCAGAAAAGAATTGCTAAGCCCGGGATAACCGGAACCCCTGGGCATTTAAAAGCTCTCGGGAGATCAGGCTGTTTCTTTCTCAATACGATAACCGCCACAGAAATCAGCACAAACGCTGACAGCGTTCCGATGTTTACCAGCTTGGCAAGCTCATCAAGCGGAACAAGTGAACCGAGAAGCGCCGACATAATGCCGAAAAACCAAGTCGCTACATAAGGTGTTTTATGCTTCGGATGAACCTTAGAAAGCGAGCCCGGAACCAGGCCGTCACGAGACATAGCAAACATAACGCGTGTCTGTCCATAAAGCATCACAAGCATAACCGTTGTCATTCCCAAAACCGCGCCGATATCGATAATGCCTGCCACCCAGTTTTGCCCCGCGCTTTGAAGAACGAGAGAAACCGGATGATCGACGCCTGCAAACTGGGCAAACGGAACAACCCCTGTCATGATGGCTGATACAGTAACATATAAAATCGTACAAGCCAATAATGAGAAAATAATTCCTTTCGGCAGATCCTTCCCAGGGTTTTTCGTCTCTTCCGCAGCAGAGGATACAGCGTCAAATCCGATAAAAGCAAAGAAAACGAGCGCCGCTGCGCTGAATACGCCGCCAAAGCCCATTGGCATAAACGGCTGCCAGTTATCCGGCTTCACGTAAACAGCTGCCACCGCAATAAATAAGAGAACGACCAGCACTTTTAAAATGACCATTATGTTGTTGACTCTTTTAGATTCTCTGATACCTAAATAAAGCAAATACGTAATCGCAAGAACAATGACAAACGCAGGCAGATTAAAAATGGTAAATGTTCCTTTTACAGCCCCCGGAGCAGCCGTTAAGGCAACCGGAAGATGAATGCCCAGCCCGGACAAAAATGATTGAAAATACCCGGACCACCCGACTGAAACGGCACTTACCGCCAGCATATACTCTAAAATTAAATCCCACCCGATAATGAAGGCCAAAAGTTCTCCCATTGTAGCATAAGTAAATGTGTACACGGAACCTGAGACAGGCACACTTGAAGCAAATTCAGCATAAGACAATGCAGCGAATAAACAAGCCAGCGCTGCGACAACAAATGAAATGGTCAGTCCGGGTCCGGCAGTTACCGCCCCTGTCCCCGTCAGTACAAAAATCCCAGTACCAATAATGGCCCCAATCCCAAGCAATGTTAAGTCAAACGCCCCTAATTCTCTTTTTAAGGATTTTTCTCCATTTGTTGCAGCGATTAAATCTTGTATGCTTTTCTTCCTAAATACGCTTCCTTTCATTCCCCTTCAACTCCTAGCTGATGATTTCTTTATATTTTATTTGAATTTTCTGAATTCATGAGCGATAATGGCCGTTTTTCTTTTTTTCTACTATATTTGTACTGGTGATGAATCATTCCTTTCTCCTACTCAATATTATATATAAAAATCTGAAAATGAAAACTAAATTTTTAAAAAATTCGACAAATTTCTGCGGTAACATATTTTCATGCACAAAAAACCAGCAAATCTGCTGGTTTTTTGTACATTATGTTGAAATAAAACGGCCGCCATTTACATGAATCGTCTGTCCCGTCATATAGGAAGATTCGTCAGATGCGAGCAAGACGTACGCCCCCGCATGCTCAACCGGCTGTCCCGGTCTGCCCATCGGTGTATCAAGTCCATGCTGTTTCACTTTTTCTTCCGGGAATGTCGCCGGAATCAGCGGTGTCCAAATCGGACCGGGCGCCACCGCATTCACTCTGATGCCTTTGTCCGCAAGAGATTTGCTCATTGATCGTGTAAAGGAGACAATTGCCCCCTTTGTACTGGAATAGTCAATTAATGCGGTATCCCCTTCATAAGCGGTAATCGAGGTCGTATTAATGATTGCGCTCCCTTCTTTCAAATGAGGCAAAACTTTCTTCGTCATATGAAACATTGAAAAAATGTTCGTGCGGAAGGTTTTTTCAAGCTGTTCTGTTGAAATATCAAGAATACTGTCCTGCGGGTGCTGTTCAGCTGCGTTGTTAACCAAAATATCCAGCTTCCCAAAATGGTCTACGGTTTGCTGTACAGCCTGTTCACAATGCTTCTCATCTCCGACGTCACCCGGGATCAGCAGGCAGCGGACGTTTTCCTGTTCAATCTGTTTTCGCGTTTCCTCCGCGTCAGAATGTTCGTCCAGATAAAGAATGGAGACGTCCGCCCCTTCTTTTGCGTACGCGATTGCTGCCGCTCTCCCGATTCCGCTGTCGCCTCCTGTAATGATCGCGACTTTTCCTTTCAGTTTTCCGCTTCCTTTATAATCACGGTCCTCTGATAAAGGAAGAGGATTCATTTCGGACTCAATACCCGGCTGCCGGTCCTGCCGCTGCGGTTCTTGTCCTTCTGTTTGTCTGTCCATTGGGTTCATATTGATCACTCCTAGACATGATAATACTGATCGTTTACCACATCACAGCAGCGAATAAACCGCAAAATATGTTTATAAAAGTACTTCTTCAGGAATAGCCCCTGTATATTTAGCTGACGGGCGGAAAATCATGTTGTTTTCTGCTTGTTCCAGCACGTGTGCGCACCAGCCTACCATTCGGCTTGCTGAAAACGTCGGTGTAAACAATTCATCATCAAAATCAATTGCCTTCATGACAGCAGCTGCATAAAATTCAACGTTTGTGTACAGCTTGCGGCCCGGTTTGTAGATGTCCAGCAAACGAATCGCTTCTGCCTCTACATGCAGCGCCAGATCCAAATCACGGTCATCGCCTGCAACCTCTTCAGCTTTCTGTCTCAAAGCTTCTGCCCGCGGATCTTTCGTCTTATACACGCGGTGCCCAAATCCCATCAGGCGTTCTCCTTTTTCAAGCTTTGCTGTCAAATACGCTGCAGCATTCGCTTTTTCTCCAATGTCTTCAAGCATTTTCGTCACAGCAGATGGAGCCCCTCCATGAAGCGGGCCTTTCATCGTGCCAAGCGCCGCGGTAATGGCCGATACCAAATCACTCTCTGTAGACAAAGTGACCCGTGCCGAGAAAGTTGATGCATTCATGCCGTGCTCCATGGCCAGAATCATATATGTTTCAAGCGCTTTCTTTTTTGCTTCTGAAGGCTGTTCACCTGTGAGCATATAATAATAGTTTTCGACATGTCCGTACTGGGAAGATGGCTCAATGGATTGCTCGCCGCGCACCCAGCGTTTTCTGTAAGCGATAATGGACGGCGTGATGGCAATCAGCCGAATCGCTTCTTCTATTTTTGGATAAAACGTGTACGTATTTTCCCCTAATGCTGAAACAACCGTTCTCAGTACCGACATGTCGTCCATGTTGTTTGGCAGCGACTGAATCAAACGCCCGATGCGGTCAGGCAGGTTTCGCTCCGCAATCAGCTTTTTTTCAAATGTCTGTAATTCATCTGATGCCGGCAGTTTTCCAAATAAAATCAAGTAAGCGGCTTCTTCAAAGCTGTGATGCAGCGCGATGTCTTTTGCATGATGCCCTCTGTAGATAAGCCGACCTTTTTCGCCGTCAATATGGCTGATTGATGTGTCCACACATGTAATTCCCTTTAATCCGTAATGTACCATTTGTATTCCCCCTATCCTTTTCTGTTATTATAGTAAATATAATTTTTAAAAAATATTGAATATTTTAAAGGGAATTAATTAAAAATCTTAATCAGAGGGAGAATGGAAATGGATTTCAAATGGCTTCACACCTTTGTGACCGCAGCGAAATATGAAAACTTCAGAAAAACAGCAGAAACGCTTTTTTTATCTCAGCCCACTGTAACCGTTCATATCAAGCAATTAGAAAAAGAAATCAGCTGCAAGCTGTTCGAGCGAAAAGGCAGGCAGATTCAGTTAACCGATGAAGGCAGGGCTTATTTGCCGTTCGCACTGAGGCTGCTTGATGACTATGAAAACAGCATGGCAGAGCTCCACAGAGTGAGACAAGGCTACTCTCAAACCTTACAGCTCGCGGTTTCGCCGCTTATTGCCGATACCGTGCTTCCATCTGTTATGAAACGATACACTTCAATGAATACCGAAACAGAAATTGCAGTGAAAATTTTTGAATCGGCAGAAATCTCGTCTCTGATTAAAGCCGGCGAGGCGGATATCGGACTGAGCTGTTTAAAAGTCCAGTCTTCTTCTTTAACATGCCACTGTTTATATAAGGACCCTGTCGTCCTCGTTGCGCCTCCTGATCAGCGTTTCACATCAGACGAAGAAATTGATGCCAAAGAGGTGCTTGAGCAATACCTGCTTTTGACCCACAATCATCCTGACTACTGGGACGACTTACTCCGTCAAGTCAGAGTGACTTTTCCATTTGTGAGAACAATGAAAGTCACACAAACCCATATAACGAAACGGTTTATAAAAGAAGGACTTGGCGTTTCATTCCTCCCCTTATCTACAGTAAAGCGCGAATTAGAGGAAAAACAGATGATCAGAATTCCTTACCATTCTGTGCAGCTGCCTTATGCCGGTGCTTATGCGATCGCCCTTTATGAAAATAAGAAGGAAAAAAAGTTTTTGGACTTTTTATCACATTTTCATTTTTAGATGTAACCAAAACGAAGATGCTCCGTCTAATGAAAAAAACCCGTTCTATGAACGGGTTACTTCGTAAAATTAGAATCTTTTCGCACCGAGGTAGCGAGGCTTCCAGTAGCTGTTGTTCAGGCTGCTGATTTGTACACCGTCAGATCCTGCATGAACGAAACTGTTGTTTCCAATGTAAATCCCCATGTGAGAAGGGCCGGATTTATATGTTGTAAAGAAGACGAAATCACCGACAGACGGGCTGGCAATGCTCTTCATGGAACTCCAGTATCCTGCAGTGCTCGTTCTTGCCACACTTGTTTGTTTGTTTAATACGTACCAAATGAATCCGCTGCAGTCAAAACCGGAAGTTGTTGTTCCGCCCCATTTGTACGGCGTTCCAGTTAGCGCTTTTGCATCAGAAACCAGTTTGCTTACGTTAAGTGATGTAGATGATACTTTGCTGCTTGAACTAGATGAAGGTTTAGAGGAAGTGACAGGTTTTGAACTTGTTCCTTTCACCTTCAATACTTGTCCGACATAGATTAAATCTGATTTTAAGCCGTTGAGACTCTTTATTTTGCTAACCGTTGTGCCGTATTTTTTCGCGATTTTAGATAGACTGTCGCCGCTTACTACTTTGTAAGTAGAAGTTGCAGACGTAGACACGCTTGATGAGCCGGAGCTGCTTGAACTGCTTGAGCCCTTCACTTTCAGAACTTGTCCGATACGCAGAAGATCTGATTTTAAGCCGTTCAGTTTTTTCAGTTCATTGATCGTCATGCCGTATTTTTTCGAAATCTTCCAAAGACTGTCGCCGCTCACTACTTTGTATGTAGAAGAAGATGAACTGCTTTTTGAACCTGATGCTGCCGATTTACCGTTAATAGATAAAGTCTGTCCTGC
Source organism: Bacillus sp. 7705b (assembly GCF_002289525.1). Classification (NCBI taxonomy): domain Bacteria; kingdom Bacillati; phylum Bacillota; class Bacilli; order Caryophanales; family Bacillaceae; genus Bacillus; species Bacillus sp. 7705b. The sequence goes on from NZ_NSDH01000023.1 coordinate 187,561, forward strand.
GTAAATAATATCGGAATGAAGCTTGTTTTCTGATTTAATTTTACTTATTGTGGTGCCGTATTTTTTTGAAAGATCCCATAACGTGTCGCCTTTTTTCACCTTGACGCTTTGTGCAGATGCCGCTCCTGCAAATAAGGTCGATCCTAAAACTACTGCTGTTGTAGCTGTAATGATTTGCTTTTTCATGTTTTCCTCCCTAAATATGTATATCTATTATTATCTCTTTTTTTAATTAATCATCTTGTTTTCTATTATAAGGATGGATTCCCAACAGAAATAGTCTTGACTTCACGTGACAAATTTCTTAATTATTCGTTTTCAAAAAAAGTTTTTAAGGGTATTAAATATTTCATTTTCATTTCAAAGGTGACAAAAAACGAGTGCTTTTGTCATGTTTTTTGGGCGGTTTATCAACATTTAGGAAATAATTGAAGATGGTTTTGGGGATTTATGACATAGCGAAAGAATGTGGAACTTATAGGTTTCGATAAAAACTGCGGGCAATTGCAGTTTTTTTATTTAAACAACCATATCACGCATAAACCATGAGGTAAAGATTTTTCCGGAAAAATGAATGCTTTGATGAAAGAAAGGCAAGATAACGGACACAGACAATTTATATTCATCACAATCATTTACCTAATGTTTACAGGATCAACAGCCGCACTTAACAAACATTCCCTATCGTAATAAGCAGAACAAATTAAAGGAGGCCTGCAAAAAAATGAGTCTGTTTCAAAAAATGAAATCAAAATTGCTGCCAGTCGCAGCTGTTTCCGTGCTTACAGCCGGTATATTCGCCGGTGCAGAGCTGCAGCAGACCGAAAAAGCAAGCGCCAAAAAACAAAACAAAGATGAGATCAGAAATGTCATTGTGATGATTGGGGACGGCATGGGAGCATCATACATAAATGCCTACCGTTCCATGAAAAATAACGGTGAAACACCGAACAACCCAAAGTTAACTGAATTTGACCGGAACCTGACAGGCATGATGATGACGCACCCGGATGACCCTGACTATAATATTACAGATTCAGCAGCCGCCGGAACAGCATTAGCGACAGGCGTTAAGACATATAACAATGCAATTGGTGTCGATAAAAACGGAAAAAAAGTAAAATCTGTGCTCGAAGAAGCCAAACAGCAAGGCAAATCGACTGGGCTTGTCGCAACGTCTGAAATTAACCACGCCACACCCGCAGCATACGGCGCCCACAATGAATCGCGGAAAAACATGGACCAAATCGCCAACAGCTATATGGATGATAAAATAAAAGGCAAACAAAAAATTGACGTTTTGCTTGGCGGCGGAAAATCCTACTTTACCCGCAAGGACAGAAATGTAACGAAAGAATTTAAACAAGCGGGCTACAGCTATGTGACAACAAAACAAGCGCTGAAGAAAAATAAAGATCAGCAGGTGCTCGGGCTTTTTGCAGACGGAGGGCTTGCTAAAGCGCTCGACCGCGACAGCAAAACCCCATCCCTGAAAGATATGACTGTTTCAGCAATTGACCGGCTGAATCAAAATAAAAAAGGATTTTTCTTGATGGTTGAAGGCAGCCAAATTGACTGGGCCGCTCACGACAATGATACTGTCGGAGCCATGAGCGAGGTTAAGGATTTTGAACAGGCCTATAAAGCCGCTATTGAATTTGCGAAAAAAGATAAACATACGCTTGTGATTGCAGCTGCTGATCATACGACAGGCGGATTTACCATCGGTGCAAACGGCGAAAAAAATTGGCATGCGGAGCCGATTTTGGCCGCGAAAAAAACACCTGAGTTTATGGCCAAAAAAATCAGCGAAGGCAAACCGGTCAAAGATGTGCTCGCCCGCTATACAGATCTGGATTTCACACGTGAAGAAATGAAAAGTATTGAAGCCGCTTCACAGGCTGACAAAAGCAAAGGCGCCTACAAAGCCATCATCAAGATTTTCAACACCCGCTCTAACAGCGGCTGGACCAGTACCGATCATACCGGTGAAGAAGTACCGGTATACGCGTACGGCCCCGGAAAAGAGAAATTCAGCGGACTGATCAACAATACCGACCAGGCAAAAATCATATTTAACATTTTGAAAACAGGAAAATAAAAAGGATGCAGAACACTGCATCCTTTTTTCTTATAAATACCTGCGGTGAACCCCTTTTCCGTCATACGAAAACATCACTTGCTTATCCTCCAGCACAGATTCGATATGCACGCTTCTTCCCCACAGCTGGTATAAATAAGGAAGTACTTTCTCCAAGTATTTCAAATCCAGTTCTATGCCCTCATACCAATGCTTAATTAAGAGCTCGTTATTTTTCAGATAATCGCCTTCGTTTACTGTCAAATACGGAAATCCTCCGTTTACCCGCATGCTCACAAGCTGATCGCGGACAGCCTCCCACTCTTTATCGACGATTTTGTAGTCTCTGCCCTGCTTTTGGAACAGGTAAAGATCCTCGCGCATCACTAAATCTTTTGTTAAATAATTGCGGATGAATGAGATATCTGATTCAATCTCTCTGACCTCAAACATTTTCTCCCGGCCTGAGTTCGGCTTGACGCCCATTTTCTTCATTTCCTCAGTCGGATTGTTATACCGTTCCTCAATATCTTCAAAAATCTTCAGTCCCAAATAATAAGGGTTGATTCCCGTTTTTGACGGCTGGACAACCCCGGCATTCAGCTTGGCGAACTCTATCGCTTCATCAGAGGTTAAATCAAGCTCCCGGATAATTCTTTGATGCCAGTATGAAGCCCATCCTTCATTCATAATTTTTGTTTCCAGCTGAGGCCAAAAATAAAGCATTTCTTCTCTCATCATCGTCAAAATATCACGCTGCCACGGCTCAAGTTCCCTTGAATGCTCTTCAATAAAAAGCAGAATATCTTTCTCGGGCCGCGGCGGGAAAGGTTTTTTTGATTTTTTCAGTTGTTTTCTCGGTTTCTTTCCATCTAAATTCCATAGATCATCGTACGGCGTAGCCATTTCCTCAAACTCTTCTTCCTCATCATCCACACTCCACTGGAGCTTCGGACGCACCAAAGAAGGATCGATATGCTCCTGGATTGAAAGGATCGCGTCTAAAAAGGCCTCCACTTCCTTTATTCCGTGAATCCGTTCATAATACTTAATCCGCTCCGCCGTTGCCGCCATGCTTTCCACCATGTCACGCTTCGTGTTTTGGAAGCGGCAGTTGTTTTTGAAAAAGTCACAGTGGGCGAGAACATGGGCGACAATCAATTTATTTTGAATCAGTGAATTGCTGTCCAGCAAAAAGGCGTAGCATGGGTCTGAGTTAATGACAAGCTCATAAATTTTGCTTAATCCAAGGTCATAATGCAGTTTCATTTTGTGAAACTGTTTCCCGAAGCTCCAGTGGCTGAATCTTGTCGGCATCCCGTACGCGCCGAATGTATAAATAATTTCAGCCGGGCAGATTTCATATCTCATCGGATAGAAATCAAGGCCGAATCCTTTTGCAACTTCGGTAATTTCCTCAATTGCCCGCTGTAATCCCTTTTTCTCCTCCGCGTTCAACCGAATCCCCCCTACTTGGACTTATCTATAATGTATGAGCCCGCCTGATAAAAGATGATAAGTCACATTTTTGCCTAAAAAAAACTCGCCCTGCACATTGGCCTGTTTGCCAAATGTGTCAGTGGGTAAAAACAGACCATATTACGAAAAAAAGGAGCGATACCAATTGAATGCAGCAGACATGTTTTCTTCTTATCTCAGTAAATTGCCAAACCTCATCATTGCTTTGCTTGTCTTATTAATCGGATGGGCTATCGCCAAAATCATTGAAAAAGCGGTGTACAAAGGGCTCAGAAAAACAAAAATCGACGACAAGATCTTTGCTGAGAAAAAGCCGTCACGCTATTCATCGGAAAAAATCGTAAGCAAGGTCGTTTATTTTATTGCTTTGATTATCGTCTTTATTTTATTCTTTAACATTTTGCACCTGACAACAGTGGCTTCGCCTTTTGTCAGCATGCTTTCTGCTATTGCAGCAGCTGTTCCGAGCGTGCTGAAGGCCGGATTGATTCTGCTGTTAGGCTGGGCGGCAGCTTCTGTGTTAAGCTTTCTTGTCAAAAAAATCGGGATGAAGCTGAACACGAGCGAAAAACTGCGCAAATGGAACTTGGTATCTGAAGGGAAAGATATTCACCAGGCAGTTAACGCCGCTTCACAAATTGTCTTTTACCTCGTGCTGCTCATATTCTTGCCGGGAGTCTTATCTTCACTGAATATCAGCGGAATTTCAGGCCCGTTTACAAATATGATGGAAAGCGTACTCGCTTTTCTGCCGAAATTATTCGCTGCGGCGCTGATCGTTTTAATCGGCTGGCTCATCGCCCGCCTGGTCCGTGACATCATCACAAATTTCCTAGCAAGCATCGGTACAGAAAGATTCGCTGCTCGTATGGGATTATCCATTTACTTAAAGGATACAAGCCTTTCAGCTGTCATCGGAACCATTGCTTATGTGCTGATTTTAATTCCGGTTGTCATTTCAGCGCTTGATCGTCTTGATGTCGCCGGCATTTCTCAGCCAGCCGTCTCTATGCTCAATACCATCTTAAACATGCTTCCGAATATCATTATCGCCATCGTACTGATTTTAGCCGGTATATGGGCCGGAAAATGGGTAAACACAATGGTGTCCGGACTGCTCCGCCGTGCAGGCTTTGATTCTTTATTAGGAAAAATGGGCGTAGAGCCTGGCGCATCCGCAAAGCTGTCACTCTCCCAAGTTGTCGGTATGATTGCGCAAATCATTGTGATCCTGCTGTTTACAGCCGAGGCGCTGCAAATTGTTCAGCTGCATTTACTCGTTGAGATCGCAGGAGGCATCATCGCGTATCTGCCGAATGTCCTTGTCGCAGTATTTATCCTCGGAATCGGCCTTTACGCCGGAGAATTGGTGCGCAAGGTACTGGCCAGCATGATCAAAGGTCAGGAGTTCAAATCTTTAGCTGCGATTGCAAAGTATACAATCATCGCACTGGCTTTCTTTATGGCACTAGATCAGCTCGGAGTCGCTGACACAATTGTCAATTCCGCATTTATCATCGTGCTTGGCGGATTCGCACTTGCATTCGGTTTATCATTCGGTCTTGGCGGAAAGGATTTTGCTTCACGTTATCTTTCTAAATTCGAACGCAAAATTCAAAACACCGAGGTTGATACGAAAAACCGTTCAAAACAAAATCCTTCCAATGACATGAATTAAAAAAAAGCGTGTGCCCAGCAGGGTGCACGCTTTTTTAGGGAAATTCCTTTTTTTTCATTTTATAATAGATTATGATAAGATATAGAAAATGTCTTATTCCGAGGTCTTAATATGAAGTTAACAAATTATACAGATTATTCATTACGAGTTTTGATTTTTCTTGCTGCAGAACGTCCCGGAGAACTTTCAAATATAAAACAGATCGCCGAAACGTATTCTATTTCAAAAAATCATCTCATGAAAGTCATATACAGGCTCGGTCAGCTCGGATATGTAGAAACGATACGCGGACGTGGAGGCGGCATACGTTTAGGCATGGATCCTGAAGACATTAATATTGGAGAGGTCGTCAGAAAAACAGAAGACGATTTTAATATTGTTGAATGTTTTGATGCGAATAGAAATCTCTGCATTATTTCTCCAGTGTGCGGCTTAAAACACGTGCTTAATGAAGCGCTTATGGCCTATCTTGCCGTTTTAAACAAATATACGCTGCGAGACCTTGTCAAAAACAAAGAGGAAATTATGCAGCTTTTGAAAATGAAGGAATAGTTGATGATTCCTTCTTTTTTTATGCCCTTTTTCCTGCTTTCTGTTAAGATAATATGACTGATTTTAAAAAAAGGCAAAACGATGAGTTGAATCTGCCGATATAAAAAAGAAACAGCATATTCAAAATCATTGGGGGAAAAAGGAGAGCTCAGATGAAAAAGAAATTAGCAGCAGGGCTGACAGCATCCGCGATTGTCAGCACAACACTAGCGATTACACCCGCTGAAGCAGCAACGATTAAAGTCAAAAGCGGAGATTCCTTATGGAAGCTGGCGCAAAACTACAACACAAGTGTAGCGGCCATCACATCCGCCAACCATCTTTCGACTACCGTCCTGTCAATCGGCCAGACGCTTACCATCCCAGGCAGCAATTCCGGCACTTCATCATCTTCTTCAGGCTCAACAGCAAAGAAGAGCGGAAATTCTGTTTACACAGTGAAAAGCGGCGATTCACTATGGCTGATTGCCAATGAGTTTAAGATGTCGGTACTGGAACTGAAAAAGTTAAACGGATTGAGCAGCGACATGATTCGTGCAGGGCAAAAATTAAAAGTATCCGGAAAGGTTTCTTCAAATTCCAGTTCCGGCACTTCAAGCAGCTCTAAATCATCTAAATCGAGCTCAAGCTCTTCAGCTTCGACTGGCACTTACAAAGTGCAGCTAGGTGATTCGCTTTGGAAAATCGCGAACAAAGTCAATATGTCCATCGCTGAATTGAAGGTATTGAACAATTTAAAATCAGATACCATTTATGTGAATCAAGTGTTAAAAACAAAATCAGCGGGTTCTAATTCGTCATCCAAAGACAATTCATCCAAATCGAATCAATCAGCATCAGCAACAACGAAGTACACCGTAAAAAGCGGAGACTCACTTTGGAAGATCGCAAACAAATATAACCTGACTGTACAGCAAATCCGAAACAGCAACAATCTGAAATCAGACGTTCTGTACGTCGGACAAGTGCTGAAGCTGACCGGCAAATCAAGTTCCGGCACATCAACAACACCGTCTTCGTCAAATTCAAGCTCCGGCACAACGACGACTACATATACGGTGAAGAGCGGGGATTCCTTATGGGTGATCGCTCAAAAGTTCAATGTGACAGCCCAGCAGATCCGGGAGAAAAACAACTTGAAAAACGATGTCTTACAAATCGGCCAGAAGCTCACGATTACAGGCAAAGCTTCATCTTCAAATTCAAGTTCCGGATCTTCAGGCAGCACGATCTCAACAAGCGCGAAGATTAACAAAATGATCGCGGCCGCTAAGGAGCAGCTTGGCGTTCCATATCGCTGGGGAGGAACGACACCGGCCGGATTTGACTGCAGCGGATTCATTTACTATGCGCTAAACAAAGTGACATCTGTGTCCAGATTAACGGCGGCCGGCTACTGGAACACCATGAAATCTGTCAGCCAGCCTGCAGTCGGAGACTTTGTCTTCTTTTCGACATACAAAGCCGGCCCTTCTCATGTCGGAATTTACCTCGGAAACGGGGAATTCATTAATGCCAACGACTCAGGGGTTGTCATTTCAAATATGAACAACTCATACTGGAAACAGCGCTACCTCGGAGCAAAGCGTTATTTCTAAAAACAAAACTGTATGGCCTTTGTCGGCTGTACAGTTTTGTTTTTAAAGACGAAACACATTGATGCTGATCATATGTTTTGTCACAGGGTGAAAATAAACCTCCGCACGCACGGAAAATGTTTCATCATTCTGTTTGACGGTCACCCGAAAGACATCCTTTGTCTGCTGGTCATTCACCTCGGTCCGCCCCATATAAGCGTAATCGGAAAAAGAAGCCCCTTTATATTCATCTTGAATTTTACTCCAAGCGAGCTGTTCCCACTTTTGAACAGACTCGTTCATGTTTTCTGAATGCCCTTTTGCAGCCATCGATAAGATGATGAAACCGCAAAACAGAAGCGCAATGGCATACGGCAGAGATTTCATGTTTTCAGTCTCCTGTACCCAGATTATTTTCATCTTAGGTTTTCCAAAACCGCTTGCTTCATTCAGACATTTTCATTTTATGTCTCCCTCATATTGCTACCCCAGTTCTGACGCAGACGCCAAGTTTTGCCCCGTCAATAACAGCTGATGCGGCATAAACTAATCCTGAACTTCTCACACAGGAAAGGAGAAGCGATTGATATGGATTATGCTGATTACGACAAAGCATTGTATTACACCCATCGTTCCCAATGGGATAATTTATTAATTTTAATGGTGCGGACAGAGGATGATTTGTTATCAAAACGAATTGAGCATTTTTTGCATGCATACCATTTTGAACAGGATTATGCTGTATTAGAAAAGGTGCTGTATTCTCTTCTCCGCTATATTGACCATGCCACTGAGCTGACATATGAGGATCAATTAGCGCTTCTCACATAAAAAAACCCCCGGTGTTTAGACGCCGGGGGTTCCTGCATTTGCGAACATGTGCAATTCTTCCATCAGCTCTTTTATGCTGGCCGCCATGTGTTCCGTTACTGTTGCGTTTTCCACATCAATCGTTACCGGATCAAGCACAAGCTGCCTCGGAATAGCATTGGCATATAAGCCCCGCATCACGGTTCTCATATTGTTCAGCGCATTGATTCCGCCTTTTCCGCCGCCTGCTGCTGCCAAAAGAGCTACTGGCTTATATTTAAATTGTTCGCTGCTTAAAAAATCCAGTGCATTTTTTAAAGCGCCGCTCATGCCGCTGTGATATTCAGGAGATAGTAATACAATCGCATCCGCTTTGCTGACGCGCTGCTTCAGCTCTTGTACCCGCATAAGCTCGGCCTGTTCGGCTTCACCGTTAAATAACGGCAATATAAATTCGCTCAAATCAATCAAATCCGTTTGATACACAGATGAAATATAGGCTGCCGCAATTCTTGTCCTGCCATGTGTTCTCGGCGAGCCGCTAATCACTAATATGTTCACTTTGTGGTCTCTCCATTCAGGTTGTATTTCACTGCAAAAAGCGCTGCTTGTGTACGGTCCGCCAGCTCAAGCTTTGCTAAAAGATTAGACACATGGGTTTTTACTGTTTTTTCTGAAATAAACAACGATGCTGCGATTTCTTTATTGCTTTTTCCGCAAGCAATTTCGTTTAGCACATCTCTTTCCCGCCGGGTTAATTGATAAAATTTTTCTTTTTCCGGTTCATTCTGTTTTTTCATATGTGTCAGGACATGGGGCATAATAGCTGAAGACAGCATATATTCGCCTGAATCAACCTGTCTCAGTGTTTTCACCAATTCCTCCGGCTCCGTATCCTTTAGCTGATACGCCTTCGCTCCTGCCTGAAGCGCAGGGATTACATGCTCCTGATCAGAGTAGCTCGTCAGCACGACGATATGGACACCGGGAAATTGCTGTACTGCTTTTTTTGTTGCTGCTATTCCATCCATATCCGGCATCGACAGATCCATCAGAACGAGATCAGGCTTTGTTTCTTCGATGACACGGAGAGCCTCAATTCCGCTTGCCGCTTCTCCGACAACTTCAATGTCGTTCTTGGTGGCAAAGAAAAAACGAAGCCCCTTCCGGACAACATGGTGATCATCCGCTATTACAATTCTCATCTCACTGTCCTTCCTTTCTGATTGGTAAGCGGAAGCCTGACAGACAGCTTCGTGCCAGCTCCAAGCTCTGACTCAATGAAAAATTCCGCGCCGGCTTTTTCTGCCCGCTCTTTCATTCCTTTGATGCCAAGTGAAGGCAGTCCGTCGTGCGCTTCATAACGAAACCCTGCCCCATGATCAATAATATCCAGTTCTGCATAGGACGAAGAAGCAGTAATTCTGACATACGCTGTATCAGTCCCGGCATGCTTTTTGCAATTATTGAGGGCTTCTTGCACGACACGCCACAGCATATGCTCCTCTTCATCACGAAGGGCCGGACATCCTTTTTGTGTAAAGACGACATTCAATCCGATCAGAGTGCCGTAGCTTTTAATGGCTTCAGCCAGCCCTTTTTCCAATCCTCCGGGACGAAGCTGCCAGATTAAGGACTTCATTTCAGCCAGCGCGTCCTGCGTTAACGTTTGAATAAAATCAATCATTTGCTGCAGGGTCTCTTCTTGTGTTAATGTCTTTGCCGCTTTTGCTGTTAAACTGACGGAAAACAGCATCTGGTTGACTGAATCATGCAGCTCCTGAGCGAGACGGTTCCGCTCCATTAAAAGAGCGTTTTTTTGTTTGTATTCAGCAAGTCTCATCCGCTGTATCGCCGTTCCGATCTGAAAAGCAACCGCCTCCAGCAAATGAAGCTCCTCCTCATCAAAAAGTGTCTTTCCAGCCGCCGCCACATTTAATAAACCAAACCGTCTGTCTCCATCTTCTAAGGGAACGGTTGCATGATGCGTAATCCCTTCTGTGTCAAAACAATGCAGCTTTTCAGCTGATTCTATGCGTTTACAGTTCATAATATTGGCTGCTTTTCTAAGTCCGCCGTTATTGAATTTCGTCAGGCAATAGCACTCCCCTTCACACATCAGCACTTTTTCCCTGCGGCTTAAAGCAGGCGGCAGGTATGCGTCTGCTGCTAACGTATAGGAACCGTCCTCTTCAATGAGAAAGATCCATCCAGACTGAAGATTCGTTAAGCTCAGCAATTCTTTTAAAACTTCATTCAGCGTTGCTTTGACATCGTGTCCTTGATTCAAAGTCTCGGCAATGGTTTTCAGCGTTCTTAATTTTTCCACCCTCGGTTTGGTCACGTCTCTCACTCCGGCTATGGTTATTATCTAAGATTATACCAGTTTTTTGAATATTGTTACTTCACATGAAGGATGATTTTCTTTCAGACTTTTGGATGAGAAATAGAAAAAAGCTGGATCACGCAATGTGATCCAGCTTTTTTAGAATTACTTTGCTGTTGCTTCGACAATTTCGTCAACTGTCTTCATGACATCGTCAGAAAGTGCGGCAAGACGCTGTTCACTGTCTTGTAGGGATGTTCCTTTTACGGCGAAATAAAATTTGACCTTCGGCTCAGTACCAGAAGGACGGAGGCAGAACCAAGATCCGTCTTCCAAGAAATATTTCAATACATTTGATTTTGGCAGGTCGATGGCTTCTTCTTTATTTTCCGTCAAAACCATCCGTTTGCTTACAGCGTAATCCTCTGCTGAGACAACCTGTTTACCGGCCATTGTTTGCGGCGGATTTTGTCTGAAGGAAGCAAGAATCGCTTCAATCTGCTCCGCTCCCTGTTTTCCTTTCAGCGTCAGTGATTTCAGCCCTTCACGGTAAAAACCATATTCTTTGAAGATATTCATTAACGCTTCGTATAATGACGTTCCTTGTTTCTTATAGAACGCGCAAACCTCAACTGCCAAAAGTGCGGCCTGAATGGCATCCTTGTCGCGGGCGAAATCTCCGATTAAATAACCATAGCTTTCTTCATATCCGAATTGGAAAGTGTACTGGCCTGAGGCTTCGTATTGTTTAATCTTTTCCCCGATAAACTTAAAGCCCGTCAGTGTATCAATCGTATCGAGTCCGAATGAAGATGCGACATCGCGGCCGATTTCACTTGTTACGATTGTTTTGAGAACGACGCCATTCTCAGGCAGGATTCCTTGTTTTTTCTTTTCAGAAAGCAAATAATGAAGCAGCAACGCGCCGGTTTGGTTTCCTGTCAGCACTGTATATTTGCCTTCATCATTTTTCACCGCAATGCCAAGGCGGTCCGCATCTGGATCTGTTGCAATAAGAATATCTGCATTTTGCTCTTCGCCGAGCTTAATAGCGTATTCAAATGCAGCATGCTCTTCCGGGTTCGGAGATGTTACAGTTGAAAAGTCCGGATCTGGCCGTTCCTGTTCCTTCACGACCGTGACATTTTGATAGCCAAGGGCTTCGAGCCCGCGTCTGACCGGTTTGTTTGCGGTTCCATGCAGCGGAGTGAAAACCACTTTCACATCCACTTCTCCGGATAACTCAGGGTGAACGGAAATAGATGTCAGTTTTTCAGTATAGACCTTATCAATCTCTTCCCCGATGATCTCTATTAAGCCTTTTTCTCTTAACGCTTCTTCATCGTCGACCGTGATTGTCAGTTCATTTTCGATGGCGTTTACCTGCTCAATGACGATGTCTGCTTCCCGCGGAGGCAGCTGGCCGCCGTCATCACCGTACACTTTGTACCCATTATATTCAGGCGGGTTATGGCTAGCCGTCACAACAATTCCTCCGTAAGCGTTCAGTTGTCTGACAGCGAATGACAGCTCCGGCGTCGGGCGAAGCTCATCAAATACGTACGTTTGGATGCCTTGTGTAGCAAGCGTTTTTGCCGCTTCCATCGCAAACTCCGGTGATTTATGGCGGGAATCATACGCAATGACAACGCCCCGTTTTTTCGCTTCCTCACCCTGCTGCAAGATGTATGCCGCAAATCCCGCTGATGCCTTGCGCACCGTGTAAATATTCATCCGATTCGTACCGGCGCCAATTTCTCCGCGCATACCCCCAGTTCCGAATTCAAGGTTTTTATAGAAGCAGTCTTCAAGAGCCTGATCATTACCCTCTAATTCAGTGAGGAGCTTTTTTAATTCAGGATCTAAATTTTCTGTCTGTTTCCAGCGTTCATAGCTCTTTCTCCAAGTCATAATTCGTCCTCCTATGTATCAGCCATATGCCATTATTTTAATATGAAGAGAGCGTCTCTGTCACTTGATATCTTGAGATCTGACGCTTTCTGGCTCATAAAAGAAAAAACGGGCTGCAGACAGCCCGTTATTTTTATTGTTCGACCGGTACAACCGCATCGTGTAATAGCTTGTTAAGGTTTTCTGTATGTTTGTTTTGCGTCTGCTCATCCCACTGGAATCGCTCGCTCATAAAATCAATAACGGCGTCTTTATATGTTTTTACCCAATTGATATCAAAAAATAAACGTCCCGTTCTGCGGACAAAGAAGTCAGCAGGCGTTGCAGTCAATTCTTCTTCAATGCTGTATTCTGCCTCGGCAAGGATATGAACCGGGATATTTCGCTTCGCAGCCTCGTCTTTCAGTGCCTCGACCCGATTAAAGACACGCTCTACGTTGGAGCCGTATCTGATAGCCAGCTGTTTCGCATCTTTTTCTGATAAGCCGGCCGCAATGCCTTCTTTCGTTTTCGCCGTCACGAAGGATGCAAGGTTTTTAGAACCGCCGACGTGCCCGCCTGAAATCGGCATGTTTTTCGTTTTGCATGGGCCGAAATCCTTTTCGCCTTCCTCTTTTAATCGATCACGAACAAGATCGACAATGTGCTCCGCCATTTTTCTGTACCCGGTCAGCTTACCGCCGGCAATAGTGATCAAGCCTGAATCTGACGTCCAAATTTCATCTTTGCGTGAAATCTCGGAAGGGTCCTTTCCTTCTTCATGAATGAGCGGACGCAGACCAGCCCAGCTTGATTCGATATCATCCGCTTTAAGATTCAGTTCCGGGAACATGTAATTGATTGAATTGATGACGTAATCGCGATCCTCAGTTGTCATGCGCGGATGCTCCAGGGCCTCTTTGTAAACGGTATCGGTTGTGCCCACGTATGTTTTGCCTTCACGAGGAATAGCAAACACCATGCGGCCGTCCGGTGTATCGAAATATACCGCTTGTTTCAAAGGAAAGACAGATTGGTCAAATACAAGGTGAATACCTTTTGTATGCTGAAGGTGCTTTCCGTTTTTAGAATGGTCTTTTTCTCTGAGCTGGTCTACCCAAGGGCCTGTCGCATTGACGATTTTTTTCGCGTATACTTTATATTCTTTTTTCGTCAAAACGTCTTCAATTAATACACCGACTGCTTTGCCTTTTTCATAAAGGAGTTCTTTTACTTTGGAATAATTCACAGGCTCTGCCCCGAATTTGACCGCTTCCTTCATGACTTCGATTGTCAGTCTCGCATCGTCAGTGCGGTATTCAACATAGTAGCCGCCGCCTTTTAAGCCGTCTTTTTTCACCAAAGGCTCTTTTTGCAGCGTTTCTTTTGCTGAAAGCATACTTCTGCGTTCTGATTTTTTTACGCCGGCTAAGAAGTCATAAACTCTTAAACCGATAGAGGTTGTGAATGAACCGAATGTGCCGCCTTTATGAAACGGAAGCAGCATCCATTCCGGTGTGGTAACGTGCGGGCCGTTTTCATAGACAATCGCCCGCTCTTTCCCTACCTCAGCGACCATTTTCACTTCAAATTGTTTTAAATAGCGCAATCCGCCATGAACCAATTTTGTTGATCTGCTTGATGTTCCAGCCGCGAAATCCTGCATTTCGCTGAGTGCGACCTTCATGCCCCTTGATGCCGCGTCAAGAGCTGTACCAGCTCCTGTAATTCCTCCTCCGATAATAAATAGATCATATGTTTTTTTCGTCATGTCTGTCAGCATGCGATCCCGCTCAAGACTTGAAAATTGATTTTTCATTATTACGTTTCCTCCTTGTTGTCACGGTAAGTAAATAGAAAAAGAGACCACAACAGCCAAAGTGCATGTTCACACTTTGGTGCTGTGGTCTCTCCTCATCTCAGGACCGTTCTTATTAACTTGTAACCATTATAACATACTCTTATTTTATTTAAAAGCCATAGCTGCTTTAACGGCTTTTTGCCAGCCTGTATACAGCTCATTTCGTTTTTCTTCTTCCAATTTAGGTTCAAAACGCTTATCCAGATTCCACTGGTTAATAATTTCAGAACGATCCTTCCAGAACCCCACAGCGATACCTGCCAAATATGCCGCGCCAAGCGCAGTTGTTTCATTGATTTCCGGTCGTTCCACAGGCACATCCAAAATATCCCCTTGAAACTGCATCAAAAAGTTATTTTTAACAGCGCCGCCATCCACCCGAAGCGTTTTCAATGAAATGTTAGAATCCGCTTCCATTGCATCAAGCACATCTTTCGTCTGATAAGCCAATGACTCCAGCGTGGCACGGATAAAATGTTCTTTTGTTGTGCCTCTTGTCAGGCCGAAAACTGAACCGCGCACATCGCTGTCCCAGTAAGGCGTTCCCAAGCCGACAAAGGCCGGAACGACATATACGCCGTCAGTTGAATCAACTTTCTCCGCGTATGATTCGCTAAGCGAAGAGTCCTGGAACATTCTCATTCCGTCTCTGAGCCATTGGATGGCTGAGCCTGCGACAAAAATACTTCCTTCTAAAGCATATTCAACTTTACCGTCAATGCCCCAGGCGATTGTTGTCAGCAGCCCGTGTTCCGACTTAATTGCTTTTTCCCCTGTATTCATCAGCATGAAACATCCTGTGCCGTATGTGTTTTTCCCCATGCCTGCTTCAAAGCACGCCTGGCCGAACAGCGCGGACTGCTGGTCGCCTGCCGCTCCAGCAATCGGAATATTTTTTCCGAAGAAGTGATAATCAACTGTCTCCGCATACACATGAGAGGACGGTTTCACTTCAGGGAGCATTGATTTCGGAACGCCTAAAACCTCAAGCAGCTCATCGTCCCATTTCAAATCGTAAATATTAAACATCAGCGTTCTTGAGGCGTTGGAATAATCCGTCACGTGCGCTTTTCCGCCTGACATTTTCCAAATGAGCCATGTATCAATCGTTCCAAACAGCAGCTCGCCTTTTTCCGCTTTTTCTCTTGCGCCTTCCACATTGTCTAAAATCCATTTCACCTTCGTGCCAGAAAAATATGGATCTATCAAAAGGCCTGTTTTCTCTCTGAATGTATCATTATATCCTTTTTCACGAAGCTCCTCGCAGATTCCAGACGTCTGTCGGGACTGCCAAACGATCGCATTATACACAGGCTTTCCTGTATCCTTATCCCAAACAACCGCTGTTTCCCTTTGGTTGGTAATGCCGATTCCGGCAATTTGAGAAGCGCTGATTCCCGATTCAGAAATGACTGATGCGATAACAGCAAGGACAGATCCCCAAATTTCATTTGCATTATGCTCAACCCACCCTGGATGCGGGAAGTATTGTGTAAATTCCTTTTGAGCGGAGTGAACGATTTTGCCTTCTTTATTAAACAGAATCGCTCTTGAACTTGTTGTCCCTTGATCTAAGGATAAAATGTAAGTTTCCATAAGATGTCTCCCCTTTGCTTAAATATATTTTGAATTTGATAGTGTTTTAGCTGCATGTTTTTTCGTATAGCCATAGAGTCCTAACAATACCACAACCAATACAACGCTTACAATCCAGAAACTGCTTGTAATCTGCCCCTGAAACGCTGCGCTGTAAAATACACCGCCGAATGATCCGCCCAAAATCGGGCCGGCAACAGGAACCCATGCGTACTTCCAGTTTGATGAGCCTTTCCCCGGAATCGGCAGAAGTGCATGGGCAATCCGCGGGCCTAAGTCGCGGGCGGGATTAATTGCATATCCCGTAGTTCCTCCAAGAGAAATACCGATAGCAACGATGAGAAAACCGACGATTAAAGGGTTAAGTCCCTCTGTAAACTCATTTGCCCCAATCGCCAAAATTCCAAGCACAAGGACAAATGTCCCAATAACCTCACTTAAAACGTTTGCAAACGTATGCGGAATGCTGGGTCCGGTTGAAAAAACACCCAGCTTGGCAGCGGGATCATCGGTAGACTTCCAATGCGGCAGGTAATGAAGGTAAACAATCACCGCACCGATCATTGCTCCGATCATTTGCGCCGCAATGTAAACCGGAACCTCTTTCCACGGAAAATCACCAACAAAAGCAAATGCTATCGTTAACGCGGGATTGAGATGGGCGCCGCTGATGCCGCCGACCGCATAAGCGGCCATTGCCACACCTAATCCCCATCCAAATACAACAACAATCCAGCCAGATTGATATGAAAGCGATTTCTTCAAATTGACTCCTGCACAAACACCTGCGCCAAAAATAACAAGCAGCATCGTACCGATTAGTTCTCCCCAAAATGCTGTCATAGATAATTCCTCCTAAGGTTGCGATTAAGAAGTATGATAGAGAATAAAAAAACCACAACAAACCGCTTTACGGATGTATAACTTTTACCGTAAAGAGCTGCTGTGGGTCTCCGGATTCTCCATCACATTGTATTAACCTAGTGCAATTGTATCAGTGGATGAAAGCGGTGTCAATCACTTTCTGTCAAAAAGTTTTCATATTTTTTCCATAATTTGGTGTTAGATGTGGTGACAGTAACGGCACCAGCTTTCAGTGCCTGTTCTACATCTTGTTCTGTGCGGATGAAACCTCCCGCAAAGATAGGGATACCTGTTTTCTCTTTAATTTCCTGAATAAGTGACGGCACGATGCCCGGCAGCACTTCAATGAAGTCAGGCTTATGCTTGCCGACAAACTCCATGCTTTTTTCCATTGCGCTTGTATCAAGCAGAAACAAACGCTGGATCGCATAGATTTTCTTTTGCTTCGCTTTTGCAATCACGTTTGATCTTGTTGAGATAATCCCCGCTGGCTTGATATCCTGGCAGATAAATTCCGCTCCGTATTCATCATGTTTGATCCCTTGAATTAAATCGACATGCACCATCATCTTCTTCCCGTGCTTTTGCGCCTCTCTGATCACGCCCTTTAATTGTCCGAGATGAATATCAAGTATCACGCCGTACGAAAACGAGCTGTTTAAAAACTCATCAAATTGCTTCATATTGCGAATAGCCGGTAAAATAGGCTGGTTGTGAAAACTCATAGTGTGCTCCTTTAACAAATCACTTTTGTATCAAATCGTCAGTATGCTTTCCTTCACCGTTTTTACGATAAATGCAAGGTCTTCTTCTGTCAGACAAAATGGCGGCGCGAGCTGAATGACATTGTTATATCCGGCGACTGTATCGCCGTTTTTGCCGATGATCAGCCCTTTCTCTTTGCATGCCGCAACCACTTGGTTCACTTGGTCAGCGCCAGCCGGCTCTTTAGTCAGCTTATCTTTGACAAGTTCGATTCCGACCAGCAGCCCTTTTCCCCTTACATCTCCTACTGCAGGGTGTTCTCTCAACGACTGAAGCTCACCTAAAAGCTTTGCTCCGAGATCGCGGGATCGCTCAATCAGCTGTTCATCCTCCATAATTTGCAGGTTTTTCAAAGCCAATGCGCAGGCTGCCGGGCTGCCGCCGAATGTGTTGACGTGGCGGAAACGGTCATAAGGAGCTTCTCCTTGGTATGCTTCAAAAATCTCCCGTTTAACTGCGGTCGCTGACAATGGCAGATACGCGCTTGTAATCCCTTTCGCCATTGTAATGATATCGGGCTTCACGCCGTAGTGCATAAATCCGAACGGCTCGCCAGTCCGCCCAAATCCGCAGATGACTTCGTCACAAATCAGCAGGGCGCCGTGGCGGCGGCAGATTTCCTCCACTTTCTTCATATATCCGTCCGGCGGCATTAAAATGCCTCCGCCAGTAATAATGGGCTCCATAATGACACCGGCAATCGTTTCGCTTAATTCCCATGTCATGATGCGGTCAATTTCATTTGCGCTCTCTAGCGTATCGGCGTCTTCAGGATTTCGGTAGACATCAGGCGGGGCGGCGTGCAAGAATCCTTGGCTTAACGGTTCATATTTATATTTCCGCTGTGCCTGGCCGGTTGCAGAGAGTGCTCCCAACGTATTGCCGTGATAGGCTCTATATCTAGAGATGAATTTATAACGGCTGTGGTCGCCGTTTTCCAGATGGTACTGGCGAGCGATCTTAAAAGCGGTTTCATTTGCTTCCGATCCGCTGTTGGAAAAGAAAATCACATAATCGCCGCCAAGCCACTCATTCAGCTTCTCCGCCAAGTGAATCGCAGGTGCGTGACTTTGCGTTAACGGGTAATACGGCAGTTCCTTTAATTGTTCATAGGCAGCCTCCGCAAGCTCTTTTCTGCCGTAACCAACATTAACGCACCACAAACCGGACATCGCATCAAGATAGCGGCGTCCGTCTATATCAGTCACCCAGGCTCCTTCCGCCTTTTGGGCAATCAGACTGTCCGCTTGATGCGCTCCCTTCATAGCATGCCACACGAATTGCTCATCCTTTTGCTTTAATCCCTGATTTTGCTGAATGTTTTCCATCCCCATCATCTCCATTTCATTAGCGTTCAATAAATAAATTGAAACAGACCTTCTCTTATGTGATGTCTAGGTGATGATTTCCCTGACTTCAATATAAAGCCAGACGACAAAGGAGTCAATAAACCGCCGGGTAATTAAAACATCCTCTTTCATCAAGAAGAAAGAGGATGCAGCATCCAAAGCAGGACCGGCAAAGTGACTATGCTCAGCATTGTGCTGATAAAAGTGGCACTGGAAACGACTTCGGGCCTTGTATTAAACTGAACGGCCATTAAGGTCGTATTGGCAGCGGTCGGCATGGCCGCTACGAGAATCATGATTTGCTTCGTCATGTCATCCACAGGCAAAATCAATGTGAAGGCCAGCGCAATTAACGGTGATACCATAAGCTTCAGCAGTAGAGAATAAGAAATTTTTCTATATTCAATATTCCTGAAAGAGATCAGCGCAAGCTGCATGCCAAGAATAATCATGATCGTCGGAATCGTCGCATT
Source organism: Bacillus sp. 7705b (assembly GCF_002289525.1). NCBI lineage: Bacteria > Bacillati > Bacillota > Bacilli > Caryophanales > Bacillaceae > Bacillus > Bacillus sp. 7705b. Next base: position 206,861 of record NZ_NSDH01000023.1, read on the forward strand.
TCCGACCAGTTCAATGCCTGTCATTAACTCTTTAGGGATTGAAATATGCATAAGCTGAAGTATTGCGCCTAAAAGTGCTCCGTACGCCACAGGCATACGGATAACCCGAGTCATCACCGTTTTACATCCGCCTTCCTCCGAACCGCCCTTTGCAGCGTAATACATGCCGATAGTACTCATAATTAACTGCTGCAGCACCATTAACACAACAGCCGTATCCAGCCCCGCCGTCCCAAACACAAGCAATACGACAGGCGTGCCGTAATTACCGTTATTCATAAAGGCTGATGAGAGAATCATGGCACAGCGATCTTGGTTCGAATACTTATGAAAAAAGGATAAAAAGGAGACCAACAGCACAAGAACCAGGCATAGACCCAGCACAAAAATAGACAGATACACATAGTCCATCGTCAGCTTGTTTGAATAAAACGTATCAAAAGCCAAAAAAGGAGACATTAAATATAAGGACATTTTGGACAGTGTCTGTATATCAAAACCGAGTGTTTTCTGTCCGATATAACCAATTGCGAAGATTCCGAAAACAGGAACTAAAACAAGCAGAAACTCCATAGGGCACCTTCTTTTCCGATGTACACACATTTATTTCTATTTTAAAGAAAGAACGGAAGCGTTTCAATTCCGCTTTTTTTAAAAAAAGCCCGCCAATTCAGGCGGGCTTTCGCATTATTTTTTATAGTGAATATGATAAATATCGCGGCGTCTGTCTTTGAGCTGACGCACTGTTCCGTTTTGGCGCTGTCTTCTGAGAATTTCTAAGTCAACATCGCCAATGACGACCATTTCAATATTCGGGTTGGTTTCCCCAACGATGCCGTCTCTTGCGAATTCAAAATCAGAAGGGGCAAAGATGCCGGACTGAGCATATTGGATATCCATATTTTCCGTTTGCGGCAGGTTTCCAACCGTTCCGGAAATGACGGTATAAATTTGATTTTCGACTGCTCTTGCCTGTGAACAGTATCTGACACGCAAGTAGCCTTGGCGGTCTTCCGTACAAAATGGCGTAAAAATAATTTTTGCACCTTTATCGGCCGCAATGCGGGCAAGCTCAGGAAACTCAATGTCATAGCAAATTTGGATCGCAATTTTCCCGCAGTCCGTATCAAACACACGTACCTGGTCGCCCGCGCTGATTCCCCACCATTTGCGTTCATTCGGCGTAATATGCAGTTTATATTGCTTCTCAATCGTTCCATCACGTCTGAACAGGTAGGCGATATTATAAATTTTCCCTTCCTCTTCTACAAAATGAGATCCGCCGATAATGTTGACATTATACTTAACAGCCAAGTCTGTAAACAGACTGATGTAATCCTCAGTATACTCGGTAATTCTCTGTACCGCCAAGCTTGGTGAACGTTCCTCAAGGAAGGACATCAGCTGGGTTGTGAAAATTTCCGGGAACACTGCAAAATCAGACCTCGCGTCAGATGCGACATCGACATAGTACTCTACTTGATTTGCAAATTCCTCAAAGGAATAGATTTTTTTCATTTCGTATTGAATGACACAAATTCTCACAGGGAAGGCCGATTTATAATAACGCTTTGTCTGCTGCGGCAGATAATCGACATTATTCCATTCCATGAGCGTCGCATATTTGATTGAAGCTGTATCATCCGGAAGATAATCCGGGTTAATCCGCATCAGGGTAAAGCCGTTCATCAGCTGAAAAGAAAGGACAGGATCGTAAATTTGATGGCGTGTTACCTGTTCAACATACTCTCTCGCAGTCATTTCATCAGCATATTTATGATAGTTCGGTATCCGTCCGCCTATGATGATGCTTTTCAGATTTAAACGTCTTGCCAAATCCTTTCTTGCCTCATACAAACGATGGCCGATTTTCATCCGTCTGTAATCAGGATGCACCATGACCTCGATCCCGTACATGTTTAAGCCATCCGGATTGTGATTGGTGATGTATCCGTCATCTGTAATGTCCTGCCACGTATGGCGGTCATCATATTCATCAAAGTTAATCAGGAGGCTTGAGCACGAACCGATAATTTCACCTTCGAATTCTGCACAAAACTGCCCTTCCGGAAAATGCTCCAGATGGCTGATTAAATGCTCTCGCTTCCACGGCTCCATGCCTGGAAAGCAGTCCTTTTGAAGGTCGATAATGTTGTCAATATCTTTCTCTTCGATATTACGGATGACCATTTTCTTTTCAAAACGGGTCAAATCTAATTTCTCAGACAATCTACTCGCTCCTTTCTAGTTTTGTGCGTTCAGATGATCAAGCAATAGGGCGAGCTCCATCTCCGCCATTGATTCGAGCCTGTGATCATATTCTTCAAACATCAAGGTGCCTGTTACTTGATTTGGAACGATGACACACTTCATGCCCGCTCGCTTGGCAGCAATCGAACCATTGACGGAATCCTCAAATGCGAGACATTCCGACGGCGATACTCCAAGATTCTTTGCCGCTAACAAATACAGCTCGGGATTGGGCTTGACCTCTTCTACATCATCAGCTGTCTGAATCACTTCGAATTCGTCAAACAGGCCAAGTTGCTTTAAATGGCCGGATACCCATTTATAATCTGAGCTGGAAGCCAGTCCTACTTTTAAACCTAAATCCTTTGCCGCATTCAGATACGCTTCAACACCAGGTCTCGCTTTTTCTGTTTCCATGCGTTTTGCAAACCGGTCTCTTCTCAGTTTTGTCAGCTCTTCATGGTTCAGCTTTTTGCCTATCTGCTCTTCTAAGTATTCAAATGGCCGAAATCCCGCCGCTGTTCCGATAACCTTGCCCCAAACGGATAACGGCAGAACTGAGCCATGTTCCTCAAAAATTTCCTGAAGGACTTCATATTCATGGGTTTCTGTATCAAGAATAAGCCCATCAAAATCAAAAATTAACGCTTTTATCACTGCGTACAACTCCTTTGGCCCGAATTGAGACATATGTATACACTATACCCCGAAACGTCTCTGCTTTCAAAAAGTAAGGGTTTATGTGAAGAAAGAGCCTGCACATTGCAAGCTCTTTCTTATTAATGCAAGTTTTGATGAGAAATGTTTGTCAGCGCTTCTCCAGCAGACTCGTTCGACATCTGATTGACAGCCAGGTCTCCAAGCGCAACGATCCCGACTAGATTGTTTTGATCTACAATAGGAAGGCGGCGGATTTGGTGCTGGGCCATCAGATGCGACGCGTCTTCCAGACTCATATTAGGATTTCCTGATACGAGGTCTGTTGACATCACTTCTGAAACGGGTGTCTGGCCATCTCGGCCTTGAGCTGTGGTTCTCAATGCAATGTCACGGTCAGTCAGCATTCCTTTTAAAACACCTTGCTCTACCACGGGAACCGCCCCGACGTTATGCTGTTTCATCAGAGAAGCCGCTTCCTGAATCGTTTGATTCGGAGAAACGGTTGCTACCTGCGTTGTCATTGAATGTTTAACTGAACTCATTGGTCAGCACCCCTTTCAATCATTAGTATGTTCAGACACCGGATGATTAAAAAGGGAGTTGCAGGAAAGGTTTTGTGGTATGATTTCTCTGATGCAAAAAGAGCTTTTCTCGAAACGGAAAAGCTCTTGCCGCAGATTATATCAGCCTTCTGTGACCCGAAAAGGCATTGTTTGTTTTCGGTTGAAAATCAGATAAAGCAAACGGAAAATATACTCCGCAATCATTCAGCATCTTGCTGTTTTTATCAAAAATGGCTTGATCACTCAAGTCATCGTGCGGTGAAGGCTTTGTCAGAATAATATGTATCATTTGCAGACAAGCCATAATTTGAAAAGCTTCTTTTAATGTTCCTTGGTAATATTGGTTATTTAAAGACAGAACGCCTTTCTTTTTAAAGCGCTGAATGTCCAGTTCGGAGAAATAAAGAGGAAATACATGATGGAAAAGCTCCATTGACAGTTCCTTGATAAAGCTTTCCTGTTCTTCAGTTGCTGCGTTCACGATTCTCACGTCTATCACCTTTCTTGCCATCGAATATCCAAAGTCTTTCTCAAGAATATCACAGAAAAAAACGCGAAAGCTAAGGTAAGTGTTTCCTATGAGAAGCAGCGGCCTTTCGCGCAAAAAAGGAGCCATTTGATCATGAAAGAAAAAGGCAAAGGGCTAGAGCTGATAATCAGTGAAAAACAGGACGGACAATGGCTGTTTTCTGTGCTGAAAACAGAGCTCAAAGCTTCTAAACCCGTTATCCAAGAATGGATGACTTATCACAATATAAAGGTCAATCACGAGCCTGTCAAAAACAACATACTCGTAAAAAAGGGTGACCGCCTTTTTATTGATCTTCAGGAAAACGAAGAGTCCTCCGTCATACCTGAGTATGGAGAGCTTGATATTTTATTTGAAGACCGCCACATGTTAATCGTCAATAAACCAGCTGGTATTTCCACTCATCCCAATGAAGTAGGCCAAACCGGCACACTCGCCAATTTGATCGCATATCACTTTCAGGTGAATGGCGAAACAATCAAAGTGCGCCATGTCCACCGTCTTGATCAGGATACATCAGGCGCTGTCGTATTCGCCAAGCACCGTCTGGCGCATGCCATCTTAGACCAGCAGCTAGAGCAAAAAACGCTGAGGCGTACGTATCTCGCAATTGTTGAAGGAAAACTGAAACCAAAAAAAGGCAAGATCGATTCGCCGATTGGAAGAGACAGATCACACCCGACAAGACGGCGGGTTTCGCTAGGCGGACAAGCCGCCGTCACCCATTACCGTACCCTTGCTATCAATGCGAGAGAACAGCTCTCGCTTGCTGAATTAGAGCTGGAAACAGGCAGAACACATCAAATCCGTGTGCATATGGCAAGCATCGGCCATCCGCTTACTGGGGATACACTTTACGGAGGCGGGAGCCAATTTCTTAACAGGCAGGCACTGCATGCCAAAAAGGTACAGGCTGTTCATCCGATTACCGAAGAGCTGGTCGTTGCCGAAGCACCTCTTCCCGCTGATATAGAAAGCCTTTGCCATACGTATTTATCATGAAAGAAAAGCCGCAGGGATTGTCCTGCGGCTTTTTTTACGAAATACGTTTTCCGTAAATAATATAACGTTTCGGGGCATCCCCGACGTATGAAAAAGGATAGCAGGTGGTCAGAATGAGCTCTTCCTTTTCGTGCTGCAGCGTAATAATGGAGGTATCATCCTTATCCACGATTTTTGTTTTTTCAATTTCATATGTGAAATCACCATATGAAAGGATGATGTTGAGCCGGTCACCTTTTTCAAGCTCTCCTGTTCGGCGAAACACGGTGTCCCGATGTCCTGACAGTACAATTTGCCCGTTTTCATCTGGATAATAGCTGTCCTTGTAATGCCCCACACCCTTTTCTAAATCATCTGCATCGGTCCCTTCCACGATCGGAAGCTCCGCATTGATTTTCGGTATTTCCAGTATGCCGCTTGCTTGGCCGGTCTTCGGCTTAAACGATGATTTTTTCTCGGCTTGATTATCGTTTTTCTTCGTGCCTGCAATGGCCTGCGGCTGTTCAGCCGCCTTTTTTGCTTCTTTTAATGTCTGCTCTGTTTTCATGCTGGTATCAATCAGTTTGAAGCCCCCGTAGCCTGTGATCACAAGACCGATCACAATGATCACAAGAGGAATATATTTTTTCACGTCGTAGCGGCACTCCTTTTCCTTCTGATATATAAATACGTTCCGGACAGTGAGACCGCTGCGCCGATCACAATAAAGTTGTAGTATCCTGCTGACGTATCCGGAAGCTCATGATCAGAACCGCTTTCCTCACTTTCTTTATGCAAAGGCAGTGTGTTTATACGGCCGGCGGCAGTGGCAGGCTGTTTGGTCTCTGTTAATTCTTCAAAGGTCGAAATGACTGCAGGCGGCAGCTGATGGACCGGAGCTGTGCCCGGGGTCTCTCTTAGATCAGGCTGTTCTTCCCCAGGTGTCGGATTTACCTTGCCCGGATCGTCTGTTCCCGGACTGTCTGCCGGGTCTTCAGTGACTGGGTCTTCAGCCTGACTGTCTTCAGCCAGTTTTATTCTGCCTTCTTTCGTATATGAAATCGGCTTATCAAAGCTTTTTACATACTCTACAGTCGCTTCTAAATCCTCAGGCCCTGTAACCGGATGTTTTCCAAGCAATCCGATTGGCTGGTATTTGGCTCCTGTCGCCGTCGCCATAAAATGATTAACGGTCAATGTGTATGTGGCATCCGGCTGGATTTCGGTTCCGTCTGCCATCTTTATATCAACCGCTTTGCCTGTTTCTGTATCCCACGTATACGTAAACCCGCTTATGCTGTAGTCAGGGCCGAAAATCGGTGAGATTTGCGCATTGATGATCTCCCGCAAATCTTTTCCTTTAATCTCAAGCTTCGTCAGCACATTTCCAAACGGCTGAATGTTATAAAGGTCTCCCCATGTAATTGGGCCTTTCTTCAGTCCTTCCCGTATCCCGCCGCCATTCATTAGCGCAAAATCCGTTTTCATCGCCGCTCTCATGCCATCAGCAATCAAATTCCCAAGTGGTGTGTCGCCATCATTAGAATAACCGCCTTCCATATCAACAGCCGCCTCACCGACTACTTCGCTGATAATCGGTTCAGCAAGGGCCTGATACTTGCTTAAAATAGCTGAGGCGCTGGCATCAGGTTTTTTCTTGCTTTGATCGACATATTCGATATCAGCCGATTTTTTGACGATGTCTTTTGTCTGTTTATTGATTTCCAGATCTACGACACCTATCGCTTTTCCGTATTCAAACGCCTGAACGATCAGCTTGCCGTTCACTTCACCATTGACGACCTTATGGTTATGCGCTGCAAAAATGATGTCTATCTCAGAATCTGATTTGTTTGCAAGGTCAGCAGATTCGCCTGTTATTGTACTGCCATTTTGTTCGGCAGACATATGTGCGAGCACTGCAATGGCCCTGATGCCTTTTTTCTTCAGCTCTTCGGCAGTGTCATTTACCGCTTGTATTTCATCGGTAAACTCAATATCCTTTATTCCGTCAGGCATGACCATTCCGGCCGCCGACTGTGTGACAACCCCAATAAAAGCAACGGGTATGCCCTCTACGTTTATAATGTCATAAGCCGGCAAAAAGGGTTCTCCGGTAGACTTCATTTTACAATTGGCGCACACAAGGGGAAAGTTTTGTCCGTCATAGCCGCTAGTGCCTTTCGGGTGATCTCCCCCTTTTAACATTCTCATGAGTTCATCCGTACCTTCATCGAACTCGTGATTGCCCACAGTTCCGACATCAAATCCGATATCCTCCATCAGCTCGACAGTTGGTTCGTCTTGAAGAAGAGATGATACGGGCGAACTTCCTCCGATCATATCCCCGGCGTGCACAGTGAGCGTGTTTTTCTTTTCCGCTTTTTTTTCTTTCAAATAGGCAGCTGCATAGTCCATGCGTCCGAATGTGCCATCTAGAGTGCCGTCTCCATCAAGGTCAAGCTCGTATTGCTGATCGATTTTCCCATGTAAATCGTTCATGCTTAAAATTCTAAGCGGTATATTTTCTTGGAGAGAGGTTTGCTTTTTCTTGTAACCGGCACTCTCTGCTTCAGCTGCTGAAGCAAAGAAGATCCTGTTTTCCACAGCCACCTGCTTCCAGTCTGCTGGCGAAACATAGGTCTTGTTTGATGAGTCTCCCACATACCTTGTCAGCCCTTTTCCCTGCTCTCTGGCTCTAAATTCAAACGGCATTTCCATTAGAGGATCCGCTTCATTCCAAATGCCTTTTTGCTCCTTTTTAGCATTGGCGGCTGCGGCCTGAAATTCCTGATAATCCTCTTCATTTTCAACGGGCCAAATAAAATATGTTGGAGCATAGCCATTTTTCACGAGTTCTAAATTTACATTTGCCCCTGTCTCAGTCACAACCTGTCCAAGAAGTCTCCCATAGCTGTCCATGGCTTCGCTGCCGACTTTTACAGTAATGTGATCTCCTGGAGACAAAACAGTTTTTAAATAGTCAGAGGCTTTTTTTCCAAATCTTAATTGATTTTCATCCGCTTCATTTTTTGGTGTGTGGTATGTTTCTGGCGTGTCTACATTTACAAAGCGGATTTTTGCCGTGCCAAGTATCGGTTTTTTGACATGAATGGTGTCACCGTCTACAACGCGATCAACCACAGTTTCATATTCGCCTTCTGAAGACGGCGGGGCAGGCTGCTCTTGAAGCAGCTTCATGTCTGCTGATTTTCGCGGAAGAAGCTGAAAGGATTGATATCTGCTCAACACGCCAGTGATTTCATACCATTTATCCTCAGTCAGTTCATCAATGATACCTGTCTCACTCATAACACGCAGTGTCATTGCGTGGTGATCATTATCAATCATCGTAACATTGTAACCGCCGCCTGCTTGAGAATTTGGAATGGAAGAAATATAAGCTTTGACTGTTACAAGACGCCCTTCATATTGATCACCCAAGCTGCCATTGACCAGTTCATTGATCGTTGAAAATTCAGGGACAGGGAGAGGCTGATTTGATTGGGTAATACGGATGCCTGATGTATCCGGAACTATTTCAGTAAGCCCTTGGTAAGTCGTTATTTTCCCTGTCACCGTAATGTCCATTCCTTCTTTTAACTCAGGGAAATTCTCTGGTGCTGCCGAATAAATGTTGATGCCGCCTGTGTCATCCTGCATAAAGGTCGACAGCTTTCCGCCTCCGATTGCGCTCTGATCGGCAGTAACAACGCCTTTAATCGTGACATGTTCATTCATTCGGCCGCGCGCTTCCTGTATTGTAATAGGCTGTGCTGCCGGCGGAGATTCAGCGTCATCCTTTAAGACCATTGACTGAACCTTCTTAAGACCTGCCGTATTAAAATAATGTTCAAGCTCACCTTGAACAGCTATCTTTTTCCCAAGAAGCAGCGGGTTCGTTTGCAGTCCGAATTGGCTTCTAAACGCTGAGGGGATTTGCACGGGAAGAATGTGATCGGGTGATGTCTCGTTTTTGCTGTCCGCTATAGCAACGTTATAATCATTTGAAAAAGGGCTTGTCAGATTGTAATGCTGGGGTGAAACGGCTTGGCCGATTGTATATCCTTCGACAAGAGCTTGCCCCTCTTTTTGCTGTATCGCTTTTTCAACCGATATTGGTTCTGGCTCAGCAGCTCTTACAGCTTCATAAGCGGACATGACATTCAAGAAAATGAAAAGTATGATCAAAACAACATGCAAAAAACGCCTCATCAGTTTTCCTCCCTTACATCTTGCATCATTCGTTTATTTGATAATCACTTCGACAATCAGTATATAAATCCTGTCAGGCGCTGCATAAAACACCGCAGACAAGCACAAAATACAGCTGATCTGAAAAAAAAGGAGGAATTCGGTTTGGATCAGCAATTTCAGCAGCAATCACAGAATAAAGGGATACCAGGCAAACCACATCAAAATCACGGCGGACATGAAATGTTTGATATGCACGAGGTGCTTTCCGGAACGCTTACTGTGCTTGATCAGTTTATGATGCTGAGACAATTCTGTAAGGATCAGGAATTATTAAACATCCTTGACCGTCAATATCAATTCATTACATCTCAATATAACTTAACGGCAGAGTGCTTCAAAACAGGAAGCGAGCCTTCACAAAAAACGGCAACTTATATGATGAAAGAAGACAACCAGACTGTTTACGGTATGCAGCCGGCACAGCCTAAGAAACCTGTTCAATCCATGAATGACATTGATGACAGCATCATCAGCCGCCAAATGCTTTGCGCTGTTAAGGCACAGGCATCTATGCTGACGATGGCTTCTCTAGAAATGACAAATCCGGCCGTAAGACGTGTACTGTCTGCGCAAATTCAGCAGTATGTCGAAATGGCTTTTGAGATTTTCCTTTACCAAAACAAACATGGTTATTACCAAGTTCCGCAGCTTGACGCGCAGGATATGGAACAACTGAGAAATTCATTTGCCCCTGCACAAGGACAAATGCCTCCGACTCAAGGCGGTATGGGCCAGCAGGGACTTCATTAAATAAAAAAGGCATTGGATAGAAACTATCCAATGCCGCATTTTCTTCAAACGTTCTGGTAAAATCTTTTTCAAATTGATCAAGACTATCCTGCGTCGCCGCTTTAAACCCTTTTTTAAAATCCCCTTTTTTCGCTGTTTCATTTATAATCTCCAAAATAATGTCTTTCCCGTATGTTTCCGTCAGCTCATTGATCATATAAAAGCTTTGCAAATAAACATCGGTTTCATATTCCGATCGAGCTTCCTGCCAGTTCTGATCTGTCTGCAAACGGTCAAACGGCACGACAGTAAACGTGATCGGATCTATGAGCAATTCATAGTTCGCGATCCACTCGCTTAATCCTTCATGGAACCATAAGGGGAACTCATCAGGACCTGCTTCGAGCTCCCGTAATTTCTGATGAAACGCATGGTGTGTGTACTCATGAATCAATAATCTCTGATACAGATAAACCGCTACATCATCACCTTCTAAAAGCTGCTTTTTCTCTTCAGGCAATAATCCGATCAGCTGCTCCCGCTCAGAATAAAAGCCGACAACATCCAATAAACCGGAATAAGCCTCCATCTGTTTTTCATTAGGAAAAAAAATAATATCAATAGGCTTATGATTCGAATAGTCAAGCATGACCTGATTAATACTCACCGCATATTCAAGCGTTTCTTTCGTTAATGGCAGTAAGGATTTTTCCTTAGAAGTGTAATAAACATCGGCCTGTTTAAATGACTCTTTCTTCATGTGCTTCGTCACTTGTTCTTTCGTTATCCCAGATGTCTGCCCTGGCAAAGACAGAATATACATCGTGCTTGATACGATGGCCGAGCTTACGGCCAGCATCACAAGGACTCCGCACAGGAATAGAGCGGATGCCGCACGCTTTCCTATGCCACCCTGCAAACGTCTCCCTCCCTGAGCCGGTCCGTCTTGTACCTTTTATTTTTACTCTATGCAGCCTTAGTTCACAGCGTGTCATTTCTGCAAAGAAAAAAGCCGCACAAGTTATGCGGCTTTTTATCTGTTATTCAGCTTGCGGAAAGACACGTTGTACTGTTTGACTGAATTCATCAAAGAATCCTGCAATCGGATCACCATTTTGAATCCGTTCGCCATACCCCTGCATCCGATCAACAAAGTCTGGATTTGCAGAAACATAAACATTGTCCATGTTCTTATCAGTGTCTCTAACTTTATCGGAAATTTTCTTTTTCAGATCTTTTCCAACTTCTTTTTTCCCATTTGTTAATACAACTGCAACATACGCTTGATTTCCGGCAACAATCACATTCGCGTGTTTAACTTCTTTCATATCGGTAATTTTATCGGCTGCATCATCAGCAACTTCCAACTTACGGTTATCATTACCGTTATTGTCATTACCATTATTCGTCATATTATTGTCAACGTTGTCACGGCTATCATTTGCATTGTTGATATTTCTTGTGCCGTTATCATTTGCCGGATTGCGGTAGTTAACATTTTCAGGCTCTGCATTATCACGTCTGCCCTCACCCTGATTGGCCATACTGCAGCCAGTCATAAGCAAAGGGATAAGAAGCATGGACGCAAGGACTTGTTTTTTTCCAAGCATGTGAATTCCTCCTTTATCACTTTACTTATAGGTTTTTCTAATTGGCTCTAAATATGCATGAAAAAATAACGGAAATGCTTTCCCGGGAAATAAAACGGTTAATTTGTCTAATCAGAGGGGAAAATATCAATACACTTATAAAGGAGGGATCACGTTGTTCAATCAGCGAAAAGGAATCAGTCCGACAGCCTTAGTTATCGGTTCAACTGTGCTTGTTGCTGCTTTATCACCGCAGATCCGGCAAAAAATCAGCGGGTTTATTACAGGTCAAATGAGCAACCGGAATTCTCAAAATAAGTCGTTTGATGTTTCTAATGTTGGAGATATGATGAAACAGGCGTTTGGCGGGAATAATCAAGATCAATCTCAAAATCGTCAGCAAAATGGCCGGCAGCAGCAGCATGCAGGCCAGCAGCAAAGCCACCCTCAACAGCATCAGTCTCAGTCTAAGCATAATCGCCAAACGGACACAACAACAGCCAGAAATAGACAGCAGCAATATGCAGAGCCAATCCATTTCGAACAAAGCGCAATGAATGTAATGGATGACAACACTGTAATGGAAATGCTGGAAGACTTAGAACCCGGCCGTTAAAAAAAACGTGTAATCCCCCGTGGGATTACACGTTTTAAAATGACTAGGCTTCTTCCGCTTCGATCACATTGGATCGATCTTGGAATACACCAGAATCTATTTCCTTCGTAACTTTGCTGGTAATCAGGCCTGATGTCATACTTCCGCTGACATTCAGCGCAGTACGTCCCATGTCAATCAACGGTTCGATAGAGATTAATAAACCGGCGAGCGCGACAGGCATATTTAACGCTGATAAAACGAGCAGCGCAGCGAATGTAGCTCCGCCGCCAACCCCGGCGACACCAAACGAACTGATGGCAACAACCGCGATAACTGAGATGATAAACGCCGGATCAAACGGATTTTGACCGATTGTCGGGGCAATCATCATCGCCAGCATAGCCGGATAAATGCCTGCACAGCCATTTTGGCCGATAGATAGCCCGAACGAGCCGGCGAAATTCGCAATTCCTTCCGGGACACCCAAGCTTCTTTGTGTTTTAATATTCAGCGGCAAAGCGCCTGCGCTTGATCGTGACGTAAATGCAAACACGAGTACAGGCAGCGCTTTTTTCAAATAAACAACCGGATTTAATCCGCTGATCGTCAGCAGAAGCAAGTGGATGATAAACATTACAATTAACGCGGCATATGAAGCAATGACAAACATACCCAGTTTCAAAATGCTGTCAATATCACTTGTCGCAATCGTTTTTGTCATAATGGCCAGCACACCGTAAGGCGTCAGTCTCAAGATGAGAGTAACAACACGCATGACAATGGCGTAAACAGCATCAATCAATTTTTTGAACGTTTCAGCCTGTTCCGGCTGTTTCCGTCTCACACCTAGAAATGCAATGCCCAGAAAAGCGGCAAAAATAACGACTCCGATAGTTGATGTCGGTCTAGCCCCTGTAAAATCCAAAAACGGATTTCCAGGAAGCAGCTCAATCATTTGCTGCGGCAGTGTTTTCGCTGTCATCTCCTCTGATTTCTGTTCAAGCTCCTGTCCCCGAGAAAGCTCTGTATTTCCTTGGTCAACCTGAATCGCCTGAAGATCAAAGGAAAGGGCGGACGCAATACCAACCGCCGCGGCTACCGCTGTAGTCGCAACCAAAATCCCGATAATCAAACCGCTGATTTTCCCGAGATTTTTTGTCAGCTTCATCTTTGTAAAAGCTCCTAGAATGGAAATAAAAACAAGCGGCATGACAATCATTTGAAGCAATTTGACATATCCGCCCCCGGCAATATTAAACCAGTCGGCTGTTTGAACCACAATGTTTGAAGTCGGACCGTATATCAGCTGAAGCGCAAATCCAAAAACGATCCCCAGCCCCAGGGCAGTAAACACACGTTTTGAAAAAGAAACATGTTTCTTCTGCATGGCAAATAGCCCAATAATGAGTAAAAGTAAAATAAATACGTGCAAAATGACTAGCAAAGTCTCCAATTGAGGCAAACTCTCCCTTCAAAATTTTTCTTATATACTATATTACACAAATTCCGATAGTTCAAGTAAGAATTATTTCAACATCAATATTTGGATAAAAAAACCCAATGAATACCGTTTTTGTTCTTTTCATTCCCCCCTTTCTTTAGTAACTTATATAAGGGTGATAATATTGCTGAAAGAACTGTTCGTAAATTTGACCATTTTAATCACATTTAATTATCTGTTCACCCACCTGTTTAAAGAAAGGTTAATACATAAAAAAGACCGCCTGTCCTTTCAGTTAATAAAAGGAACTGCCTGCGGTCTCCTCGGGGTTATTCTTATGAATTTTGGTTTGACGTATCACCATTCAATCATAGATTTTAGAAATATCCCTATTATGATCGCCGCTCTTTATGGAGGCTGGGTGTCTACGGCGGCAGCCCTGATGATAATCGCAGCAGGCCGCATGCTGATCAGCTTGAATGAATCAGCGCTGTATTCCATGATTACAATTTGTATCGCTGCCGTGCTGTCACTTATTGCATCAAGGAGAGAAAAAGTTCAGCTGAAACACGTTCTGTTACTTTTAATCATTTCAAATGGTTTCATCTCCTTTTTCTTCTATGTATTTGTTGATATCTATTCACTTAAGCTTCACTTTTACTTTTGGCTGATTTCAATTATCGGCGGCATGCTCAGCCTATATATTATCGAGCATGAAACAAATGCACATCTTTTATTTAAACAGTATAAGTTCCAGGCGCACTTTGACTTTTTGACAGGTATTTATAACCGCAGAAAGTTTGAAGAAATCACACAAGACCTGTATCAACAGGCTGCACACACTCCATCTTTACAATTTTCGCTTATTTATATGGATATCGATCACTTTAAAACCATTAACGATCAATACGGCCATCATGAGGGGGATCAGGTTCTAAAAGAGCTGGGATCCCGACTAAAACAAAATATCCGCAACACTGATCCTGCCGCACGGATCGGCGGCGAGGAATTTGCCGTCCTCTTGCCAAATTGCACGCCCGAGAAAGCATTCCAAATCGCCGAACGGATCAGGCACTCGATTAGTCATACACCGATTGTATTAACAAACGGGGAAAAACTTGCCGTTACGGCCTCACTGGGGGTAGCCCATTACCCCCGAAACACAGATAAGCCGGAAACCTTGCCGGTTCTTGCTGATCAAATGCTGTATAAAGCGAAAGAAAGCGGCCGAAACAAAGTATGGTTTTCTGAAAAAAAAGAATGAATTCATTTTTTGAATTCATTCTTCCAATCTGAAAGACGATGTAAAGGCAAAAAAGCGGGAACAAGCATCCCTTGATACTCTTTCTCTATAAATGCCGCTGTATCATCTGATTGATAGAGTTCAAGGATGGTTTGCAGTGTTTCGCGATCTCTGTCCTCAGCTCTGACAACAATTACATTCATATCTTCCTTCCCGGTTTGTCTGCCGCCCTTTAATGTATGCTTCTGCGGGTTCAGTCCCGCTTTTTTTGCGGCGGCTGTTTTCATCACAAACACGTCGGCTCCGCTCAATTCATCCTGTTGGCGTACGGTTTTCAATTTCAAGTGTTTCGGATTATCTTTTATCACATCAATTGAACCGGTTCCATTAAATCCGTTCTTCAAAGTAAGCAAACCCGCTTCCTGCAGCAGCGTAAGGGCTCGCCCAAAATCGAGCGGTTCATCCGGGACAGCAACAACAGCACCGCGCGGAATATCTTTGATTCGCTGATATCGTTTTGAATAAATGCCCATAGGCGCTATGTATGTCGTGCCGAGCGGTGCCAGTTTATGTTTGTATTTCTTTGAAAACGACTGAAAATATGAAATGGATTGAATAGCATTGGCATCAATCTCTTTGTTAGCCAGCGCAATATCTGATTCTGCATAATCAGAGAATGGAATCAGCTGAATATCAAGCCCTTCCGCTTCAGCCTTTTTAACGATATAGTTCCATATCGCTTCGTCCGACTCAGCAATTCCAATTTTTATCGTTTCATGTTCTGCTGACGGTGAGCATGCAGTAAATGACATGAAAAGAATAAGAACAAAACTGCATACAAGCCACTTTTTCATTGTGACACCATACTCCTATCTATTTATTAGAGCATGCAAGCAATATCAGACATAAAAATCAGACGCTCTTAGTTGATAAACGTTGTCATTTGTAACATTGGTTAACTTTACCTTACTCATATCAGATAGGGTTGTCAATTACTATTACCCTACCTTTGCGTAAAGAGAAATTAAAGTAAAAAGTCCTGCAAACATATGATCACGTATCGAAAAAACAGATACATTTCGGCAAATAAATATCAAAATGAAAAATAATATGTTATTTTCCGAAAAAAGTTTCGTTTAACAGTTGTTTTTTCTCAAAATTACTGGTAGA
>NZ_NSDH01000024.1:0-17414 GCF_002289525.1 Bacillus sp. 7705b
CAACTCTGAAAAAGGTTTCGGATTCATCGAAGTAGAAGGTCAAGACGATGTATTCGTTCATTTCTCTGCTATTCAAGGCGAAGGCTTCAAAACTTTAGAAGAAGGCCAATCAGTTTCTTTCGAAATCGTTGAAGGAAACCGTGGACCACAAGCTGCTAACGTTACTAAAGAAGCGTAAGCATAAATTGATAATAAGAACTGCAGGTGCAAGCCTGCAGTTTTTATTTTAAAGAAAAAGCTGTTTTGCTTATGCAAAACAGCTTTTTTCATTAGTTCGCAATATCCCGTTTCATAAAGATTCCGAAAGCAAGCAACAGAAAGACGACAAAGTAAATCACCAGCATCACAATAGAAAAAGTGATTGTCATCCCTTCCACTAACGGTGTTCCTTCTACATACTGCATCAGATCAACATTGGCAAATAAAATATACTTCGCCCAGTCAAACTTCATCGCTATAAATGCAGTGGCTGTCGTGCCCGTTACCAATAAAAAGATAGAAAACCCTACAGCAAGAGAGCTGTTTCTGAATACTGCGGACAGCATAAATGCCATCGTAGCCAGCATTAAAGCCGCAACAGATTCTGAGAGATACGTTTTGGCCAAATATCCTAACATGTTTTGTTCCAATACATGACCATCTTTATAGATTAAATGAACATTCGCGGCAGTGTCCCCGCCTGTTCCAAAAAAGACCAGTCCCAGCAAAGTTGAACCTATAAATAAAATAAACAGCAATAAGAGACCAAATAAAAGAACGGTAATATATTTAGAAAGCAGAATTTGAAAACGGCTGAGCGGCCGAATCATTAACAGCTTAACCGTACCCCAGTTAAATTCGTTTGCGACGATGCCAGCTGCAATTATAATCGTGAACAGCCCAGTAAGGATTGTAAAACCGGCAGAATCCGTTACATAAGACCAAACGGTATATCCAGTGTCACTCGGGATATTATGTTCAATGCGATAGTTATTGATTGTAATCGTTTCTTCATATTGTCCTTTTAGGGAAGGATCTTCTTTCATCGCCTTCTTCAAATCAGCATTTTGTGCTTGAAGCGTTTCTTTCCACTTCGGATTTGCTACATCGGTTGAAAAGTGGTTTGTTAAAAATGCCCACCCGATCATTGTCAAAGCAAGGATTCCGATCATCACCCATGTCCCGACACGGCTGAAAATTTTAATCCACTCATTATAAATCAAATTAAGCATGTTGAACCTCCTCTTTTGCTTCGCCTGTGATTTCTAAGAAACGGTCCTCTAATGATTTTGTAATCACTTTGACTTCATAAATACGGATTTGCTGCATGACCAGCAATTCAATGACTGCAGGGACGTCCTCTTTAGCCAGTTTGATTTCCAAACCGTTTGTCTTGATTACCGAATCATATTCTTTTAGAATCGCAGCAGCTTCTTTCGGCTGCTCCACATGGAAGAAATATGTATCCTTTTCATCAGTTATTTCATCTCTTACATTCTGAATATCGATAAGTTTTCCTTTTTGGATAATCGCAATTCGGTCACACATTAGTTCCATTTCTGACAGCAGATGGCTTGATACGATGACAGACATTCCTCTTTCTCGCGTCAGCTTCTTTAAATGGTCTCTGATTTCTCTGATTCCCGCCGGATCAAGGCCGTTAGTCGGTTCATCCAAAATCAGCACTTTCGGATCGTGCAGAAGGCATTGTGCCAAGCCGAGACGCTGTCTCATTCCCAGAGAGTAGGTTTTCACTTTATCATGGATTCTTTCTTTGAGGCCTACCAGTTCTACCACTTCATCAATTTTTTCCTTCGTGACACCCTTTACCATCCTTGCGTATTGCTGGAGATTTTTATATCCGCTTAAGAATTTATACAGCTCTGGATTCTCTACAATAGCCCCGATATGTTTGATTGCCTTGGCATAATCTTTTGTGATTGATTGGCCGCAAATGAGCACGTCACCTTGTGACAGCTTCATTAAACCGACCATCATTCTGATTGTCGTCGTTTTCCCTGCTCCGTTTGGTCCCAGAAATCCAAATACTTCGCCTTCGCGAATCGTAAAGCTCAGATGATCAATGATCGTCCGGCCTCTGATGTTTTTTGTCACATTTTTTAATTCCAATACTGTTTTCATCAAATTCCTCCTCTTTCTAGTAAACTTCCATATTCGTTTTAAACCATTGCAGCACGGACATACCTTCCTGCTCGCGAATCTCTTCTACATCACGCTGTGCCATTTTTTCTCCGTCGGCGAGCACGATGACCTCGTCAAGTAGGATTTCAATTTCATCAATTTCGTGTGTCGCAATGACAACGATCTGCTGCTCAAAATCAATATAAGAAACGAGGCTGTTTACGATTGAATCCCTGACCATTGGATCAAGACCGGAAAAAGGCTCATCCAGCAGAATGACGGAAGCTTTTCTTGATAGTGCCAGCACGATTTTAAGACGGCCTCGATTCCCCTTAGAAAGCTGCTTTATCTTTTTTTCAGGCTTCAGCTGCATTTCCTCAAGCAGCTGATAGGCTTTTTCCATCTGAAAGTCAGGGAACTGTGATTCGTAAAAATCGAGCATATCTTTCACCGTAAATCCGGGATAAAACATGTCTAACTCTGTTAGATAAGCCGTCTGCTTGATCATGTCTCTTGTTACAGGCTGTTCACCCGCTTTTACTGAACCTGTAGTAGGAAACATCAATCCGGCGATTAATTTCAAGGTTGTCGATTTCCCGCTGCCATTCGAGCCCAAAAATCCGTAAATTTTTCCCGGATATAAAGTGAATGATATATTGTTTAGCGCCGTGTGGCCGCCGTATCTCTTAGACACATTGTCAAATACAATATTCATTCCTGTCCTCCTCCCGTGTATTTTTTAATGCCTGCCAGCATTTCTTCTTTTGTTAATCCCAGCTCTGCCATTTGATGAATAAAGCTTTCAAACACTTCACGGGTAAGCCTCTCTTTCAGTTCATCCACGAGTTCAGCTTTGTCAGCGATAAACGTCCCTTGCCCTCTTCTTGTCTCCACAATTCCCAGCCTTTCCATTTCACTGTAGGTTCTTTGAATCGTATTCGGATTTACTTTTGTTTGAATTGCCATTTCTCTGACAGACGGCAGCTTGTCTCCGGGAACAAGCTCCTGTCTGACCAGCCTATAAAAGATTTGATCAGCAATTTGCAAATAAATCGGTTTAGAGGATTGAAAGTCTTGTCTCATGTTCTCTACACCTCAACTTTTCGCTGCAGGAGCCTGGAAGCCAGAAAAAGAAATACAGCTGCCAAAACCAGCATGACTATAATAGACGGATAGGGAAGATGGAAGATGTTTAATTCCACGCTCCACCCTAAGGATCCCTTGTATGTAAAACCGACATCTCCATACGTTGTGAAATAATACAGTTTATCCAGCGGTGTCAGCCAAGGCATGATCAAATGGTCCTCTACATAAAACCACCCTATCCCCAGTAACATACAAATGAACCAGCGAAACCGCCTGATGAAGGAAGAACTCGATTTTAAAGAATGAAACACATTCCACAGCAGGATCACCGCACAGGAAAGATAAGCAGTAAATACCAGCCCATAAAGATTAAAGATCAGTATAGTGCCTGCAAGCGGAACTTGATCAGCAATGAGCGCTTTTGAGTCGAGGTACTGATAAAGAAAGACTCCATAAACTGAAATCAAAAACTGAAAAATAAATTGATAGACAAGACCGGTAGTCAGCTTCGAGAGTAAAAGCGCGGCTGCGCCGTTTGGATTATATAACCATAGCTGATTTTTCCCCTCTACACGAAGACTATTGTAGATCAGCAAAGGAGCTAAAAACACTTGAAAAATGGCAAGCATTACCCAGCATCCAAAAGCAGCTAAAGGTTCTTCAGTCAATCGTTCCAATAAAAAGCTTCCGGCAGCTAAAAGTATGACTGCACCGAGACATGCAAAAAACCGCATTTTTGACAGTCTCAGATCCTTTTTTACTAAACCCCAAAACGGTTTCATTGTTTTTCCTCCTAAAAACACTTATGAAGTGTATGACTCAAATAGTACACTAGAACTTTCTGAAATACAACATATTCCATGGATTTATTTTATAAAAAACCAAGTTTTATGCATTTAAACAGCATAAAAAAAGCAAACCCGCCATGAGTAAACGGATTTGCCTTTGATATTATTTCTTTTTATTTTTCATGGAGAGCAGCGCATCACGATAACTGCTGTCCTGCATTTTGTCACTTTTTTCAGTGACCTCTTTGTCTTTCTGATCTTCCTCAGAATGCTTAAACTTTTGAAGCGCCTGCCTGTAGAAGTCATCCCCAATTGAGTCACTTTTCTCTTTTTCAGAGTCAGTTTTTACAACGGCTGGGACATGCTCAGCAGCCCGTGCTGCAGCAGGGTATTGTGCTTCGTTTTCTTCCTCTTCTGGAGGGGCGATTTTTTCAGCTGTTTCTCGCTTCTCGAGTCCAGCAGAGGCGTTGCGGACGTTATACGTGATAAGGCCCGCAATCACAATGACAGCAGCAATAATTGCTATAATAATGGCCATTTTAACCTCTCCTTACTGTCCGGCTGTTAAGTTTCCTGTGACTTGGCTGACGCGTCTTCCTAATGCGCGGCCCAGCTGGATACCTTCCTCAGACATTAACTCATCACTGTCTACCGGGCAAGTGACGCCCGCTCCGTAGTAAGAACCGTACAGCGCGTTTTCAGGCACATTGCCAGGCAGACCGACAACAATCATCCCTTGGTGGAACATTGGCGTGATTAAGTTGTGCATTGTCATTTCCAAGCCGCCGTGTGTTGTTGCCGTTGTGCAGAATACTGCGCCGACTTTGTTGATCAGCTCGCCTTCAGCCCATAAGTAGCCGAGTCTGTCGATCCAAGTTTTCAGACCTGCACTGATTGTTCCGAAATGCCCGGGGCATCCCCAAATAATCGCGTCCATGTCTTTAAGCTTGCGGATATCCGCCTGATCTACGTGGTCGATGAATACTTCAGCCGCGTCGTTTTCCCGAGCGCCTTCAGCAATCGCTTCTGCCAATACCTTTGTATGTTCGCCTTCACTGTCATACACTACATAAATTTTCATTCAGGAAACCTCCCTGTACAGTTTAAGATTCCTTAACTTCTTTTGGAGCCGGAAGCAATGAAAGCTCCTCTTTTTTCTTTTTCTCCGCACGCAATTTATCTTTTCTGACATCACGCAGGAAAAGACTGAGAATCACACCTGCCACACAGAATAATGTCGCCCACATAAAGGCGTCATTAATCCCCATGACGTTTGAATCGAGTGTCGCGTGTTTATAGATATGTGAGTAAACATACGTTTTCGCTGTTTCATAAGGCACATTCATATTCACCATTATATTCGAAACTGCATTTTGGAACGCATGGAGGAAGTTCGGGTCCGCCGTGCTTGTTTTATCTGCAATTTGTGAATAATGAAATGTCGTGCGGTTTGTATAAATCGTCGTAATTAAGCTTGTTCCAATTGATCCGCTGATTTGGCGGAGCGTGTTGCTCATCGCCGTTCCGTGACTGTTCAGACGGGCAGGAAGCTGGTTCATCCCGGCTGTCATGACAGGCATCATTAAGAGTGACATACCGAATGCGCGAATTGAGTATACAAGCATAATGTGTGTATACGGTGTATCGATGGTCAATTGCGTATATTGGAATGTTGTCACCACTGTCACGACCAGACCGATAATCGCAAGCGGTCTCGGGCCGAATTTATCAAACAAAATACCTGAAATCGGTGACATGATCAGCATCACGATCGCACCCGGAAGCAGAAGCAGACCGGATTGAAGCGCCGTAAATCCGACCAGGTTTTGCAGATAGATCGGTAACAGGAACATACCAGTGTAAAGTGCCACTGTAATAATGATATTAATAACACTTGAGAGTGAGAAAATGTCGTATTTAAACACTCTGAAATCAAGCATCGGATCATCATGGCGCAATTGCTGAACAACAAAAGCAATAATTGCAATGACGCCGATTATAACTGTAGACAGTACAATCGGGTCGGTCCAGCCGTCAGAACCCGCTTCACTGACTCCGTATAATAAGGATGCGAAACCGACAATTGAGAGAATCGCTCCAAGTGTGTCAAGTTTGATTTTTTGCGGCTCCACCAGATTCTTAAAGATGAAGAAAGCCACGATGATAACAATTGCGCCGATCGGCACAAGTCCGTAAAACATGATGCGCCATGTGTAATGCTCAATAATCCACCCAGAAAGAGTCGGGCCGACCGCTGGAGCAAACATCATCGCAAGTCCGAAAATCCCCATTCCTTTCCCCCTGCTTTCAGGCGGGAAGATTAACAGAATGGTTGTCATAACGAGCGGCTGCAAGATACCTCCGCCCACGGCCTGGATCAAACGGCCGATCAGCATTACAGAGAAGTTAGGTGCGATACCGCAGACTAACGTACCGAGCGTAAAACAGAACATGGCGACGAGAAAGAGACTCCGTTGGCCAAAACGTGTAATCAGGAAGGCAGATAACGGAATCAATACGCCGTTAACAAGCATGTAACCTGTTGTCAGCCACTGAATCGTCGTTGCACTTACGCCAAATTCAGTCATTAAGTGCGGCATTGCGACGTTAAGCAATGTTTGGTTTAGTATTGCCAAAAACAAACCCGCCATTAGCACAATCAGCAATGTCATAGGGCTTTTTGTATTTTTTTCTTTGCCTGTAGCCATCTAAGACAACCTCCTTTCATGGTTTGATGACTGATCTGTTTTACTCAGAAATCTTAACAGATGCATTCATACCTGGAAGCACCTTATCAGATGGGTTTTTGATTGAAATTTTAACAGGAACTTTTTGCGTTACTTTTGTGTAGTTTCCGCTTGAATTTGTAGATGGAAGCATATCAAAAGTTGAGTTAGTCGCATAGCCAATTTCTTCTACAGTACCGTCAAAAGTTGTATCAGGATCTCCGTCAACTACTACGTCTACACTATTTCCTACTTCAACATCCGCAATATCTGTTTCTTTAATATTTGCTGTGATGTACAGGTTGTCCATGTCAATCGTTTGCGCAATTGTTGTACCAGCCTGTACGGTTTGTCCGTTTTTCACTTCGTTTTTCACAATTGTTCCATCCATGATGGATTTCACATCAACCGTTTGTTCACCTTTGATTTTTGCAACTGTGTCGCCTTTTTTCACTGTTTTTCCTTCTTCAAGATCCCAGTCGGATACTTTACCTGCTGCTGGAGCTGAGATAGCTGCCATATCGCCGGCTACTTTTGCTTCATCTGTTTTTACGTAGTTTGTGCTTTGATAATAGTAGTAAGCACCTCCGCCTATAATTGCAAGAACAACAATCAAACCGATAATGTTGGTCAGAATTAAACGTCCTCTGTTCATTTTGTTTTTCTCCTTTCGTTTCTTCCTCTATCATTTTGTGGAAAGCTGGTGAAAATATGTGGGAAGTTTTCAATTACCGCTTTTTTCTGCACAGCCTTCAGCGAGCTTAGATAAACTCCCGGCAAGCTTACGCAAATATTGAAGCTGAGACGTGTCAAGCTTCTGATACAGGCTCGCGCCCATTTTTGCGTATTGCACAGCGGCTTTCTGTAAAAGTTTTTCCCCCTCTTCGGTTAACTGAATCATGACGATACGGCGGTCATCCGGACTGTCATATCGATTCATCAATTGCCGGTTATATAGGATATCGGTCATCCGGGTCACAGAAGCAGGCTTAAGATCAAGAGACATGGCCAGCTTGCTGAGCGGCGTGCTTCCGCTTTGATGAATTTTAAACATCAGTAAATATTGAAGGACTGTAATATCAAAAGGCTCAAGCACAATCTCCAATATCTTCTTCTGTTTTTTATAGATAGACCGAGACGTATCGAAGAGCTGTTCAAAAGTGAGCAAAGCACGTTCTGATTCAGTCAACTCCTTTTCACCTCATTCCTCAATAATAGTTCACAAGATAAAATATTAATAAATGAAAGAAGATTTGTCAAAGGAAAAATTCCTTTTTTCTTCTTATTTTTTTCGTAATCGCTTTCTTACTTTTTTTAAATAAAAAAAAGCCCTGAAATGGGCTATTCACTAGGATAATTGATGGCTGATGCCAGTTTCTTCATTTCTGAAAAAGTTCTTCAGCGCCTGAAAAACGTCTGACTTCTGCTTTAAAATATAGTATTTGAATTTCTCGTCTTTCACATTTTTATAAGCCGACATTAACGTCGAGTGTCTATTGTATTGATTGACCTCGCCATAACAGAATAAATTTGCTTTCTTCATAATATCATTCACCAATTTCACGCACCGGGCATTATCAGATGTGAGATTGTCGCCGTCGGAGAAATGAAAAGGGTAAATATTATAACGGGCGGGGCTGTATTTTTCATCGATCAGCTCAAGCGACTTTCGATATACGGAAGAACAGATTGTTCCGCCGCTTTCTCCCTTTGAAAAGAAATCTTCCTCAGACACAACTTTTGCTTCTGTATGATGGGCAATAAATTCAATTTCAACTGTTTCATATTTCGTCCGTAAAAAGCGGGTCATCCAGAAAAAGAAGCTTCTCGCCATGTACTTTTCCCACACGCCCATACTGCCGCTCGTATCCATCATTGCTAACACGACAGCTTTTGACTCAGGCTTCGTGACATCATTCCATGTTTTATATTTTAAGTCCTCCGGATAAATCGGATAGAAAGACGGCTTCCCTGTCATCGCGTTGCGTTTAAAAGCCGACATCATTGTTCTTTTCTTATCAATATTACCGGTTAACCCTGTTTTACGGATATCGTTAAACTCAATATCCGTGTGGATGATATTATCTCTTTCTTTTTGCTGAAGATTCGGAAGCTCTAATTCTTTGAAGAGCGCTTCTTCTAAATCCATTAGTGAAACTTCTGCTTCATAATAATCCTCGCCTGCCTGATCTCCGGCTCCCTGGCCTTTACCCGGCCCCTGCTTTTTGTCTGATCCGTCCCGGGCTACAACATCTCCAACCTGGCTGTCGCCGTCCCCTTGCCCTACATGTTTATTTTTATCGTAGTTATAGCGGATTTTATACTCATCCAGTGATCGGATTGGAATTTTCACTACATCTTTGCCGTTAGACATAATAATGCTTTCCTCGGTTACGAGATCCGGGAGATTGTTTTTTATGGCTTCCTGTACTTTTTTTTGGTGGCGCTGCTGGTCATCGAAGCCTTTGCGATGGAGGGACCAGTTTTCCTCAGAAATTAAAAAATGGCCGCTGTCATTTTGGGACATGAATTCCCCTCCTTAACCATTTGTGGTCGTGATACATACCTATTCCGGCTTGTGCCAGATTATGAAACAAGTCTTTCGAAAAGATTTATATTCATCATATGCGCATAAGTACAGTTAATTGACAAACTATTTAGAAAATGGTACAAAACAACCCGCCCTGTTCGGACGGGTCACTTGCTTATCGGTTCAGCAGGCTGCCGACGTATTTCAGCAGCTCATTGGCACTCGTCGAGTTGTAGCCGTGCTCATCAATTAAACGGGCTACGACTTCATTTACTTTCTTCAGCTGCTGCTCATCAGGCGTTTTCGTTGAGGTCGTAATTTTAACGACATCCTTCAAATCAGCAAACAATTTTTTTTGAATGGCTTCACGCAGTCTTTCGTGGGAATTGTAGTCAAACCGCTTTCCTTTTCTCGCATAAGCGGAGATGCGGATTAAGATTTCTTCGCGGAACGCTTTTTTCGCGTTTTCGGAAATGCCGATCTGTTCTTCGATCGATCTCATCAGCTTTTCGTCCGGATTCATTTCTTCCCCTGTCAAAGGATCACGCAGCTTATTTTTATTGCAATAAGCCTCTACGTTGTCGAGATAATTATCCATGAGCGTTTTGGCTGATTCTTCATATGAATACACAAACGCTTTTTGGACTTCCTTCTTCGCAATATCATCATATTCCTTACGGGCTGCAGAAATAAAATTCAAGTACCGCTCCCGATCCTCGTTTGAAATAGACGGATGCTGATCAAGTCCTTCTTTTAAAGAACGGAGAACATCAAGGGAATTAATCGACTCCATATTTTTTCTGATAATGGTTGAAGAAATGCGATTGATCACGTAGCGCGGGTCAATTCCGCTCATCCCCTCATCATTATATTCTTTCTTCATGTCCTCAACGTCTACTGAATTAAAGCCTTCCACACTTTCTCCGTCATACAGTCTCATTTTCTTCACCAGATCAATATCAGACCGCTTCGGCTCTTTTAATCTCGTAAGGATTGAAAACATCGCGGCGACCTTAAGGGTGTGAGGAGCAATATGAACATCCGATACATCACTTTCTGCGATCATTTTTTCATAAATTCTTTCTTCCTCAGACACTTTTAAGTTATAAGGAACAGGCATCACAATAATTCTGGAGTGCAAGGCTTCGTTTTTCTTATTAGAAATAAATGAGCGATACTCCGTTTCATTCGTGTGAGCTACGATCAGCTCATCAGCAGAAATTAACGCAAATCGCCCGGCTTTAAAATTCCCTTCCTGTGTCAGTGAGAGCAAATGCCAGAGAAACTTCTCATCACATTTCAGCATCTCCTGAAACTCCATCATGCCTCGGTTCGCCTTGTTCAGCTCTCCGTCAAACCGGTAGGCGCGCGGATCAGATTCAGAACCGTACTCGGCAATGGTTGAAAAATCAATACTTCCCGTCAAATCGGCAATATCCTGAGATTTCGGGTCAGACGGGCTGAAGGTGCCGATTCCCGTACGCTTATCCTCAGAAAAGAAGATCCGCTCCACCCTCACATCTTCAATACGCCCTCCGTACTCTTCCTCCAGCCTCATCACATTTAATGGTGAAAGACTTCCTTCTATTCTAATGCCGTATTCTCTGTAAAAATCCTCCCGCAAATGATGAGGGATTAAATGAAGGGGGTCCTCGTGCATCGGGCAGCCTTTAATCGCGTATACAGCACCATTATCCGTCAGCGTGTACGCTTCAAGACCTTTTTTGAGCATCGTGACCAGCGTTGACTTACCGCCGCTCACAGGGCCCATTAAAAGCAGAATCCGCTTTCTGACATCAAGCCTTTTCGCAGCCGGATGAAAATATTCTTCCACAAGGCGCTCGAGGGATTCTTCAAGCCCGAACAGCTCGCGGTCAAAAAAGCTGTACTTCTTCCGTCCGTCAACCTCCTCTATCCCGCTGTCTTTTATCATATTAAAAACACGAGAATGAGCAGATTGCGCGACCATTGGATTCTCTTTAATAATCTCCAAATAATCAGCGAATGTTCCTTCCCATTTCAGACGCTGCTCTTCCTCTCTGTACTTTTCAATTTTCTTTAATATATCCATAAGGACCTCCTCTATCATGTTTGATGCGCTGTGCAAAAAAAGGTACTTTGATACAATCTATGCCGTCAGCTCGTGATACATGCTTTGGTTTCTTAAAAATAAAGATACCTTATACAGCGTTGACAAGGCAGACTGCGTGCGTTCATAATAAAGAAAATACAGAATCATCCAGACTCGGACAGCAGGAAAAATTGAAGAGGGGGAGAGACGGTGAAAACAATCATCATGATGGGGGTCATTGTCACTTTTTTAGTATCAATTTTTACCGCAGGGTACGATAGCAAGCCGGGAAAAGAATAAAAAGAAAAGGGTGCTCCCTCCTGAGAGCGCCCTTTTTCTTTGTAACAGAACAATGTTTTACAACTTAATTCTTTTCATCATTTTTGAATGCTGATCGCATTCGCATTTGTTTTCAAACTCAACTGTGCCGATTTTACAGCCAGGCCCGATAACGACTTCTTTCCCTCTGACAACCGCCGCCTCGGTATTTTCCAAATAGATTTTATCTCCTTCAATCAGCTCCGCAGTTAGTTTCGCTTTTTTTCGCGTAAAAAAGCGCGCACGTTTTTTTACAGTAATGGACGTTCCGCCTATTTCCCGGACCCGGCTGGCATCATGGCTCAATCCGATATCAATCTCGCCTGCATTCAACAAACCTGTTACGTCCACACAGCCAGTGATATGAAACGATTCGATTTCACAATCGCCTTTCACGCTGAGCTTTCCTTTTGCTTCACACGAATCCCCTGCCATATTGCCGCCGACCTCAGTCAGACCCTTCAGCTTCAATCGGCCAACATGAAGAGCTCCTCTGACTTGCATCGTCCCATATATGCTGATTTTGTCCGCAGTCAAATCGCCTTCAAACTCGCTTTCTCCGAATACTTTCAGCCGTTCAGTCTCCGCGTTCCCGAGAAAACGGCCTGTGCCGTATATGCGGCAGCCTGCAGCGGACAGTCCTTCTCCAACCGTACCTTCACCTTTGATGCTGACATGGTGATAGGCACCTCCCGCAGCGTGCCCGGCACCATATAATTTTAAATTCCCTAATTTTACTGTTTCCATATGATCCTCCTTACATTCTTGTGTACATGCCTACCGAAGCGTTCGGATCACAAGTATAATCACCGCTGTATTCCACGGTCTCAATCCGGCAGTTCGGACCGATTTTCACTGTGTTTCCCCGCACAGTCTTGGCGTTCGTATTTGTCAGCTCAATCACGTCCCCCTCGATCAATTCAGCCGTTAACACAGGGGTCGGCATCAGCTTCAGCAATGTCAGCATCCCTTTTCTGCCCGTCACTTGAAGATGGCGGCAGCCGATTTCCCGCACATAACTCTCTCCGGAAGAAAGCTTGATATTCACCTGATCAGCATTTAAAAGACCGCTGACTTTGCATTTCCCTTCGGTCTGAAATGTTTCCGTTTCACAATCAGCTTCCATGACCGCCTTTCCGGTGATCACAATGTCATCAGCCTTGACTGTTCCGCCAAATGTTGACGATCCCGCAACCTTCAATTGTTTAGCGGCGGTATCACCTTGAATAAAGCCTGTTCCATTCATGCGGATGGATTCTGCTTCAACATCCCCATGAATTTTCCCTGAACCGCTGATGGTTACTGTTTTTGCCTTGACGCTCCCATCCGCTTTACCGGTCCCGTTAAATGAAAAAGAGTCACACTCCACGTCTCCGGCCACGGTTCCGCTGCCATTAATCTCAACTGATTGAAATTTTCCGCCCTTTGAACTCCCCGTACCGTTTATCACCAGATTATCCATTATTTCCATTGATGGCCCTCCTGCATATATTTTGTCTTTAGTTCCTCTGAAGCATTTGCTAAATCCACTCTTTCGACAATCTTGACGGACGACTCAAAAAGGATGCTGTCCGCGGCAGCCGCTATAAAACAAGTCGTTACACCCAGCTTGCGTAAAATGATCAGTTCCGTCTGCTTCTTGATCTCCGCTGTATCATACTTCCTCAATACCTCAGCAGCCATTTTCGCTTCTTCCAAGCTGACATTTCCGGATTGTAAAAGCCCTTCAAGCACATACAGCGACAACAGCTCCCGAGAAGAAAACACCGTGTCTGCTCCGCCTTCTGAAAAGACATGCAGAGCCGGCTTTGATATCAAACCTTTCGTCAGCAATTCATCAGCTGTCATGCTCACATCCTTCATTTTCGGTGACAGCATCTCCCGCATCTCATCCAAAGACAAATTTTCTTTCATCTTTTGAATGATTGAAATGCGCTTTAAAATATCCTCTCTAGGAAAAAACGTCTCTTGCCCTGTAAATGTGGATTTACGTATAAACCACTCCTCAGGGATTAAATTTTTTCGTTTCCATCGATACAGCTGACCGTATGAGATGGATGTTTCTTCAAGCAATTCTTTTTTAGAGATTAATTGATCTTCCATAAGTCCAGCTCCTTTGATGGATACATTGTAACATAACACTGTTACGTTGTTAAGCCTAAAATAACAAAACACAGTTCTATAAAAAAAACCCGCCCATACACATGAGCGGGTTTTTCACTATTTTAAATCTCGGTAATTTTGCTGACGCAGCGCCTCATACACAAGAATCGCTGCGGTATTGGACAGATTTAGCGATCTGACATGCTCTGTCATCGGAAGGCGCAGGCATCGGTCCATATTATTTTGAATTAATTCCTTTGGCAAGCCGCTTGTTTCTCTTCCGAACACAAAGAAATAATCCTCGTCAATATCCGTGTAGTCAAAAGATGTATGCGGCTTTTGGCCGAATTTCGTGATGAAGAAAAACTGCCCTTTTTTATATGCCTCAAACAATTCTTCTAACGAGTCATGATACACTACGTTTACAAACTCCCAATAATCAAGTCCGGCGCGCTTCAGCATTTTATCATCTGTTGAAAAGCCGAGCGGACGAATCAGGTGGAGCGTTGTATCTGTTGCTGCGCAAGTACGTGCGATATTCCCTGTATTAGCAGGAATTTCTGGTTGATATAAAACGACATGTAATGCCACTGTGTTCACCTCTATTTTTCTTATCCGCTCATCATTATATCATTAATTACTCTTTTGTCGTATCATCAACGATATGAAAAAAGGCATATCGGATAGACGGTGTGTATGCAGTTGAATCCTCGTATGACCAATACCTCATCCGGCTGTCATAGGACTGGGCGTTGACAAGCGGCATATTGCCTTTGTCCTTCGCCACCACAATCGTTGTATGATTAAACCGGCCGTCTCCCTCAAAATCATAGCAAATCACATCACCCGGCACCAGGTCTTCCGCTGATTTCACCCGAACCGCCCGAAGGCCGGCCTTGGAATTCGTCAAATACATTTTCATCGAGTGCGCCACCGTCCAGCTATAGCTCCAAGAGCTTTGTTTCATCCACCAGCCAGATCCTCTGTTCGGGTGACCGCGCATTGGCGCTCCTCCTGCATGAAGACACTGAGAAATAAAATTCGTACAATTATCGCTGAAATTCTTATAAGCCGGATTACGCTTGTTCCAATATTTTTCGGCATATTGTACCGCTCCGAGCCGGTCATATTGAAAAGCTCGGCCAAACGCTTCCCTTTCTTCCTGTGAATAGTCAATAATGCTTTGGCCTTCACTAAACCCCGCCGGTTTTTTTATCACTTCCTGATCCTTAATCAGAATTTGATCATAAACAAAAGCGACTCTTTCTTCTATCTGCTCTTCCATATACAGACTGTCATCCTGCTCCTTGTATAGATATTCGAAGTGTATGATATACCTGATGCAGGCGGTTCCGTCATCCTCAACCTGCACATAGTCTATGACAGCTTTTGCTTTCGCTTTTATCATCTCAATCTTACGTTTTTCCAGAAGCTTTTTCTTTCGTTCCATGACTTCCAGGTCTCCGACTTGAGGCTCCTGTCTCAGATCATGCCCGTTGACCAGATAGCTGAGACGCTCCTCCGCTAGTTGTTCTAATATGTGCTTCAAGCTCACCCCACCCGACATACTTTTTTATAGAGAAAAAACACTTGGCTGCATCTCAAGTGTTTTTTCCTTCTGCTCTATACGTATGTCAGGACAAGACTTATTTAGTCATGCCGGCTTTTAGCAATTCAATTCCTTTTTCAATTTCCTGCTTTGCCTCTTCATCATTTTCTTTTTCCAGTGCTTTTTCAAGCTCCTCCGCGTATGTGTTGTCTCCGATTTTCCCGATAGCCCAGGCAGCCGTTCCCCTGATGACCGGGCGCGGATCTTTATGCATAAGCTCCGTCAGTTCAGACAGTGCGGAGGTGTCTTTAAAGTGGGCAAGCGCCAGAATCGCATTCCGCTGAATCGGTTTTTTTCCGCGCCACGAGCCTGAAACATGTCCGAATTTCTCTTTAAATTCACGGTTGCTGATGGTTAAAAGCGGCTTCAATAACGGTTTTGCAATCTCGGGATCCGGTTCCATTTCAGGATGCAGATGAAAATCCTTCCCTTTATTGATTGGACATACCGTTTGGCACGTATCACATCCATACAGTCGGTTTCCGATTTTCGTGCGGAATTCATCCGGCAAAAATCCTTTTGTCTGGGTCAGAAAAGATATACAGCGCTGAGCGTTAAGCTGCCCAGGGTTCACAAGCGCTCCCGTCGGGCAAGCATCTAAACATTTGGTGCATGATCCGCACATATCCTCAATCGGCACATCCGGCTCGAAAGGTATATTTGTAATCATTTCCGCCAAATACACATAAGACCCGTACTCTGGCGTTGTAATCATACAATTTTTGGCGCTGAACCCAATTCCGGCCCGTTCCGCCACTGCCCGATCAGACAATTCACCCGTATCGACCATTGATTTTGTCCTGATATCCTCATGCTTGCTTCTCAGGAAATCCTCCAGAAGATCGAGCTTTTCCTGCAGGACGTCATGATAGTCCTTTCCCCAGGAGGCTCTGCAAAAAATGCCTCTGCGCTCAGTTCGCGTGCTTCTTGGCGCATCCTTCATTCTCGAAGGATAAGCAAGTGCAATCGCCACGATTGATTTCGCTTTCGGCAAAAGCAGCGTCGGCGTCACTCTTTTTTCAATATCAGGCTCTTCAAAACCGGAAAGATATCCGAGTGACTCCTGAAGAATCAAACGGTCTTTTAAACTGGCAAATGTATCAGCGGTCGTAAAACCGATCTTGTCCACGCCAATGCTTTTCGCGTATTCAATTAATTCTTCTTTCAGCTGATAAACGTTCATGGTTTGCACAGCCTCCTTTCTTTGTGATAAAACAATAAGCCGTTGTATAATAGGTTGATATCCCGTAATTGGAGTGAATGCATGTGAATATCAAACTTGATCCTGTTATTACTGAACGCGCGGCAGGAATAAATGCAGCCGCTGTGATATATGAAAATATTGAAGTCGGCCCCTCTCCGCAAATGCTGAAAGGCAGACTTCGTTTATTTCAAGAGTCCCTGTTTTTTGACTATGCGGACGGCGGAATTTCCAGCCAGCCTTACGTCAAAGAATGGCAGACAATCTTTAAGCAGCTTGACCCTTCATTCGAGGGAGAAAAAACGCCGATGGAGCAAATGCTGATCCCGATATCCAAAGAACAATTCATGGAAAGCGAGGATTCAGCCCATGATACCATACATTTTTTCGCGTTAAAATATTCTCTCCCCATTATGATCTATGATGCTGGCAAGCTTCAGGAGCCAGTCCGGATTTCAATAGGAGAAAAAGATAACATACTGATTTATTCTGATGAAGACGGGGTATTCGGCGATTTCAAAAACAAAGTCAATCAAAAACCCGTCACAGCAGATACAAAAAGCATGCTGCAAATCATCTTTTTCCCGCCATCGATTAAAAAAGAAAACGCCGTTAACCTATTAACATCATTAACGAAAATGTTTGAACAAATTCACGGCGGCTGCCATACAGTACATTGGCTTACGTAAAAGAACACGAGATTCGTGTTCTTTTACACATAAAAAAACGCAATACTTCGTTTATCTGAGAAACGAAACACTGCGTTAATAACGTATGTATGGAGCGGGTGATGAGAATCGAACTCACGACATCAGCTTGGAAGGCTGAGGTTTTACCACTAAACTACACCCGCATTTATTA
>NZ_NSDH01000025.1:0-14082 GCF_002289525.1 Bacillus sp. 7705b
TTGGCGGTGTCAGCACCGCTTTGACTTTTATTATGTTACACGTTTATTAATTTTTCGTCAAGAGAATATAAAAAATTTGTCGAAAAAAATTTTTATTTTTGTAATATTGTTAAGTTACATTTACATAATGTTAAATAAACTATACAATGGAAGAAAGTGAGAATGTGAAGGTGGCAGACGTCATGATGAAAAATAAAGTGAAAGAGCTCAGAGCGCGTTTCAGCTATTCTCAGGAAAAACTCGGAGAAACGGTCGACGTCACGAGACAAACGGTAGCAGCAATTGAAAAAGGAGACTATGTTCCCTCACTGTTATTAGCATTAAAAATCTGCAAAGCCTTCTCCATGAAAATGGAGGATGTCTTTTGGCTAGAGGAGGAAGACTAATATGGGCATGAAAACAAAAGCAGCATTTCACCTCGTTTTGTTCGGCCTTGCATGCTGGACACTGATTGCATACTTTGAAGCTTCGGAAGGCATTGAAGCCTTTTTCAGCACAAGGAACGGCCAGATGATGTTTGAAATAAACATCACCCCGTTTATTCTTTTTATTGCGGCAGCTGCAGTTTATATCTATTTACAAAAGAAAAGCCGACCTGCGTCAAAAAATCTCCTGCTGCCAGATGAATTTGAGGAACAGGATGAAAGAGAGCAGATGATGACGGCAAAAGCCTGCCGTGCGTCATATATCGCCGTCTACTTTTCACTGCCTGCCGCCGCTGTCCTGCTCATTTTTTATCCGCTGTTTCAGTCACACATTCCCTTTTTCCCTATTATTATCGTGTTTATCATCATGATCATCCAGCACATATCCTACGTCATTTCCTTCAAGAAAAATGAAAAAAACTCCGGCGCGGTGTAATCGTCCGGAGTTTTTTCTTACCAGCTTGCTTTTTTCACACCCGGAATTTGACCTTTATGCGCCAGCTCCCTAAATGCAATTCTGGACATTTTAAATTTTCTCATATATCCTCTCGGGCGGCCCGTTACCATACAGCGGTTATGGAGTCTTCCCGGTGCTGAATCTCTCGGCAGCTTGCTGAGTGCTTCGTAATCTCCTTTTGCCTTTAACTCTTGTCTGATAGCAACATATTGTTCAACAAGCTTCTGGCGTTTTAATTCTTTTGCCACTTTTGATTTCTTAGCCAAGAAAAAGCCTCCTTTAAATCGTAATATTTACGATTTAAAATGTATCACGATGTATTCTAAAATGCAAGCACACCGCTCGGTAAAACAGACGGCCGAAGCCGTCCATTTTATTTATGCAATTCAACATAATAAAGCAGAGCATCTTTATGTTTGATCAGTTCATTTTTGTTTCCAGTGGTTTTCATTGTACCGTTAGAATCCTTTATGCTGCTGCCGATCAATATCGGTTTCCCGAAAGAAATTGGCTCTGCTGATGATATATTTTGAGTCATTTCCTGTACAGCGCTGACGTCACGCTGAAACGATGAAGCAGCCGTGCTGCTCCCTTGTTCATCAACAATGCCAAAGTGAACGGTGCTCATTTTTTTCTGCCCTTCCTCATTCTCAAAATAAACAAATTGTAATGTATTAGGATTTTCTTCCGTGTAATCAGCCGTTACCGGACCTATCGTTTCAATAAGCTTTCCGTTTTGGTAATGTTCAATGTACATGTCAGCCTCAGAAATGCTTTCGTTGATATTAGTCACTTCAGCAGCGAATGAATGCGGAGCCGCAATCTTCATTCTGTTTTTTTCAATATCTGAAACATCTGCCTCTTTGATTTCCATGTGCTTCGTATTTCCGCATGCAGACAGCATGACCAACAGAGTAACGGCACTTATAAGTATTTTCAGAAAAAACAGCCCCCTTTTTTGATTATCATACCATGTTCGGAGGCTGTGTTTTCACTTAAACTGACGCATGATTCTCTTTGACAAAATAAGTGTTACCGACGGCTTCTCCTCTTTTTTTCTGAAGTTTCCTTGTCCGCTCATTTTCGAACGGCAAAAGCGGGAAGACGAGCTCTGCAAAATAGTACGCTTCTTCTAAATGAGGATAGCCGGAAAAAATAAATGATTCAATGCCGAGGGCCTGGTACTCCGCTATGCGGTCGGCAATAGTCTGCGGATCTCCGACAAGAGCCGTGCCTGCCCCTCCTCTGACCAGGCCGATACCCGCCCACAGATTCGGGCTGATTTCAAGCTTTGTCCGATCGCCTCGATGAAGCTCCGCCATCCGCTTTTGACCCGAAGAATCAGCACGGCGCAAAGCGTTCTGTGCTTTGGCAATCGTGTCATCATCCAAATGGCTGATTAAACGCTCAGCCGCTTCCCACGCCTCATGTTCTGTTTCACGGGCGATCACATGCAGCCTAATGCCGAACCGCACTGTTCTTCCCTCTTTTTCCGCTTGCTTTTTGACTCTCTCGATCTTTTCTTTTACCTGCTCAGGCGGCTCACCCCACGTTAAATACACATCTGTATGCTTTGCCGCGACTTCAATTCCAGCCTGTGAGGACCCGCCGAAATAGATAGGCGGGTGCGGTGCTTGCCGCGGCGGGAATAGCAGATTGCTGTTTTCCACTTTTATATGGTTTCCTTCATAGGTAACCGTTTCTCCGCGCAAAAGCCCCCGCCAAACAGTTAAAAATTCGTCCGTTGCTTCATAGCGCTCATCATGACTGATAAACAGTCCGTCCCCGGCTAGCTCGTACGGATCGCCCCCTGCCACAACATTAATCAGCAGCCGTCCATCTGAAATGTGATCTAAGGTAGAGGTCATTCTGGCTGCAAGAGAAGGCTGCATTAACCCAGGCCGTACCGCGACTAAAAACTTTAAGTCCTTTGTTTCCCCGGCTAACGCCGCGGCTGTGAGCCAAGGGTCCTCGCACGATCTTCCCGTCGGCAGAAGGACTCCTGTATACCCCAGCCTGTCAGCGGCCTGCGCCACTTGTTTAAAGTATTCATGATCCGCCGTCCGCCCCTCGCTTTCCGACCCTAAATACCTTGCATCTCCATGTGTCGGAATAAACCAAAGAATGTCCATATCAATCTCTCCTTTTCGTCTATTTTCCCTCGTAACTGTTTCTCCACTTTAATAGCTTTCGTTCAAGCAGTCTGACAAAAGAATCCGTCAGCTTTCCAACCACCGCAAAAATGATAATCCCGGCAAACACTTTATTTGTTTGTGAAAATTGTCTGGCATCCATGATCATATAACCGACCCCTGAGCTTGAACCCATCAGCTCCGCTACAACAAGCCCAAGCCATGCAATACCTAGCGATAAGCGAATGCCGAGCAATATATTGGGCAGGGATGCCGGCACAATCACTTTTGTCATCTGCTGGTGCCATTTAAATTCAAGCACCCGGGCAACTTCGAACAGCTTAGCGTCAACTCCGCGAATGCCGTTAAATGTATTGATATACACAGGGAAGAAAGCGCCGAGCGCAATCAGCAAAATTTTAGATATTTCATCAAAACCGAACCATAAAATAAACAGCGGCGTGACAGCCAGATGCGGAACGGTTCTGAGCATTTGCAATGATGGGTCAAGATACAATTCCGTCCGTTTTGAAAATCCGGCCAAAATTCCGATCAATAGTCCAAGCCCCGCACCAAGTACAAAACCAAGCGCTGCCCGGTATATACTGATTTGCAGATGGCCAAAGAGCTCGCCTGTCAAAATGAGCTCTTTAAACGTCAGCAAGATCGCAACAGGTGTAGGGAGCACTGTCGCCGACACGATGCCAAGACTGCCGATCACCTGCCAGATGGCTATGATCACAGCAGGCAGCAGAAGCCCCTTTGCCCACCCGTATTTGATTCTATGGGGCTTTCTTTGTATCGCTTCAGCATTTGCTTTCGGCAGTGAACCTGCAGCCTCTGCTTTCATGATGGATCACCTCCAGAGACTTTTTCCTTTAACGCTTTTTTGATAAATGAATTATCAACAACTTCTCTCACATCAATTTTCTTATCTATCGCTTTTGTTTTAAATTGAAAATCCGCTGTCTCCTGCTGCGCTTTTATAATGTCTTCACTAATAACCTCATTCAGAGGCTCCGTATTTTTCAGCACATTTTCAACGACCTTTTTATCGAGATCTTTTATTTTTGCATACAAGTCAGCCGCTTCATCCGGATGTTCCTTTTGCCATACAACCGCCTGATTAAATACCTTCAGAAAACGGACCACTTCGTCTGGATGTTCCTTAGAGAATGTTGTTCTAACTAATGTAAACCCTGGTGAATATAAATCGGTGCTTTCCCCGTTCACAAGAAGTTTCGCTCCGTGTTTGATTGTTTCTAAGGATAGGTACGGCTCCCAGATGGACCAAGCGTCAACCGAACCGTTTTCAAACGCAGAGGCCGATTCATCAGGCTGCAGCTGAATAATGGTCACGTCATCAGCTGACAAGCCTGATTGATCAAGCGCTTTATACAAAAAGTCAAAGCCGCTGCTGCCTTTCGCTACAGCAATTTTCTTTCCTTTTAAATCTTTGACCTCCTTAATCCCGCTGGCTGGATTCACAAGTATTCCGTTCGCCTTTAATCCGTCCTGAGACAAGCCGATTTCTTTAAAATCAATGCCTGCCGCCTGTCCAGCGATCACTGGTGAATTGCCGACTTGAGAAAAGTCAAGTTTATCTGCTGCAAGCCCTTCAAATTGTGGCGGCCCGCTTTGAAACTCCACCCATTTCACCTTGATGCCTTCTTTTTCAAAAGCCTTTTCAAACCAGCCTTTTTCCTTGGCAATTAAAAGCGGGCTTAAGCTTTGCTGTATTCCGATCCGAATTTCTTTCAATGGTTTTTTATCACCGCTGGCTCCATTTGCTCCGCACCCTGCCAGCAGAAAAAAAATAGATGCCAATACAATGATTCCTTTTTTCATCTCTGCTTCAGCCCTTTCTATATCCCTGATCCTTCTGCATACTCAAAGTCTTCTGTTTTTTCGAATTCCGACAGCACTTTCTGTCTGATCGCTTGGAAATCAGTCGTCGTCCTGTTTCGGGGATAAGTCAGATGAATTGGCATCAGCTTGTGAATTTTTCCCGGTTTAGCTTTTAGGATCGCAATCTCATTCCCTAAATAAACAGATTCATCTATATCATGAGTGACGAGTATCATCGTTGTCTTTTTCCTCCGCCATATATCCAGCAGCACGTCTTGAAGGTGTTTTCGAGTAAACGCGTCTAACGCACCGAACGGTTCATCCAAAAGCAGCACCTCCGGCTCCCGCAGAAGAGCTCGTGCGATGGCCACTCTTTGAGACATACCGCCCGACAGCTCACGCGGATATGCTTTCTCCGATCCTTTTAATCTGACAATCTCGATCAGTTCATCTACCTTCTGTTTGACTTTAGGATCTTTCAAATTCAAATCGGCGGCAATATTCTGCTCAACCGTCAGCCAAGGAAAAAGACGGTGTTCCTGAAAAATAAATCCTTGCTGAATACCTGGTGCAGTCACATAGCGTCCGTTAATTTCGACACTCCCGCTAAAATCAGAATCAAGTCCTGCAATTATCTTTAAAAGTGTGCTTTTTCCGCATCCGCTCGGTCCGATGATCGTTAAAAACTCACCCGGTGCAATTGATAATTGAATATTCTCCAAGACCGTAGTTTGGCGGCCTTCTTGAGCAAATGCTTTTTCCTTGATGTTGATGGTCACAGCCACTTTTATCCCTCTCCTTCTGCCAACCCCGCCTTCTAAAAAAACAAAAAGGCCCCCATCTCTGTTTTTGTAGAGATGAGAGCCTTCGGCGGTCCGATCAGCTGCCCAATTGTTTTTTTGTTTGAATATCATGTTAATTCAAATTATTCCGATATGTCAACTCTTTTTTATTCAACATTTTTTGGATTAATGTTTATCACTTACTTTTCATATTCGCAAATAGCGCTTATTTCTATGAACCCTCGATCATCTCTATTAAACTGTTCTGCCAAGGGTTTTCTGCTTTTTTCAATAGTTTTTATCGTATTATAAAAATGATTATTTTATAATCATTATAAAATAATATTGACTTTTTACTTAGAGATGATATTATGTTCTTATCAATTCCAAGAGGTGATGACATGAGTTCAAATAAACTGACAACTAGCTGGGGAGCTCCAGTTGGAGATAATCAAAATTCAATGACTGCCGGTTCTCGCGGACCAACTTTAATCCAAGATGTACACTTACTCGAAAAATTGGCCCATTTTAACAGAGAACGTGTTCCTGAGCGTGTCGTTCATGCTAAAGGTGCAGGCGCACACGGTTATTTTGAAGTGACAAACGATGTAACAAAATATACAAAAGCTGCTTTCTTATCAGAAGTCGGCAAACGCACACCTTTGTTCATCCGTTTCTCAACAGTTGCCGGTGAACTTGGCTCTGCTGACACCGTTCGCGACCCGCGCGGATTTGCTGTTAAGTTTTATACAGAAGAAGGAAACTATGACATCGTCGGCAACAATACGCCGGTATTCTTCATCCGCGATGCGATTAAGTTCCCTGATTTTATCCATACACAAAAAAGAGATCCAAAAACACACTTGAAAAATCCTACAGCTGTATGGGATTTCTGGTCACTTTCACCGGAATCTCTACACCAAGTGACGATCCTGATGTCTGACCGCGGAATTCCTGCTACACTTCGCCACATGCACGGTTTTGGTAGCCATACATTCAAATGGACAAATGCCGAAGGCGAAGGCGTATGGATCAAGTATCACTTTAAAACAGAACAAGGCGTGAAGAACCTTGATGTGAAGACAGCAGCAAAAATTGCCGGTGAAAACCCCGATTATCATACTGAAGATCTGTTCAATGCAATCGAAAACGGCGATTTCCCTGCATGGAAATTATATGTGCAAATCATGCCTTTAGAAGATGCAAATACGTACCGCTTCGATCCGTTTGATGTCACAAAAGTATGGTCTCAAAAAGACTATCCGCTCATTGAAGTCGGCCGTATGGTTCTTGACAGAAATCCGGAAAACTACTTTGCAGAAGTAGAACAAGCAACATTCTCACCTGGAACACTGGTCCCCGGTATTGATGTATCACCGGATAAAATGCTTCAAGGGCGTCTGTTTGCGTATCATGATGCGCATCGCTACCGTGTCGGAGCAAACCACCAGGCCCTGCCGATCAACCGCGCACGCAACGAAGTAAGAAACTATCAGCGTGACGGACAAATGCGCTTTGACAATAACGGCGGCGGCTCCGTCTACTACGAGCCAAACAGCTTCGGCGGACCGACTGAATCACCTGAGGATAAACAAGCGGCTTATCCAGTACAAGGAATGGCTGACAGCGTAAGCTACGATCACAATGATCACTACACACAAGCAGGCGATCTCTACCGTTTAATGAGCGAAGAGGAACGCACACGCCTTGTAGAAAATATCGTAAATGCAATGAAACCAGTAGAAAAAGAAGATATCAAACTCCGCCAAATCGAGCACTTTTACAAAGCTGATCCTGAATACGGAAGACGCGTAGCAGAGGGCTTAGGTTTGCCGATTAAAAAAGAAGTTTAATAGCATAGAAAAAAACCCGCTGTTTATTCAGCGGGTTTTTTACATAGATTTACGGATTGCCGTATGCTTCTCGTCAATCTTCATATAAATTTTTTCCATTAACTCCTCACTATTCATTATCTCCCGCTTGTTCTTTTCAATAAGAAGCGCCAGCGGCAGCATCTGATTGCCATATGTTTTTCGTTTTCTGAAGCGTCTTCTCCCTTTCTCTTTTTTGGTTCCCATCATTTCTCCCTCCTTTAAAAATAAAAAAGGCTCTTATCTCAAAAGATAAGAGCCTTCGGTGATCCGATCAGCAAATGTTGGAAATGTATATTAGCTATATTTAAACGTATTCAATTCGGCCTGTCAATGACTTTCTATACTGTTACTTATAAAGTTTGCTCCCTTGATTCACAAATTCCTCGGCTTTTTCTTTCATGCCCTCTTGAATGGCATCCCACTCATTAAGCTCTTTGTCTTTGGCATAATCACGGATATCCTGAGAAATTCTCATGCTGCAAAATTTCGGCCCGCACATCGAACAGAAATGAGCCGTTTTCGCCCCTTCAGCAGGCAGGGTCTCATCATGATATTCAAGCGCTCTTTCCGGATCAAGCGACAGGTTAAATTGGTCTCGCCAGCGGAATTCAAAGCGGGCTTTTGATAAAGCGTCATCTCGTATTTGCGCTCCCGGATGCCCTTTTGCAAGGTCAGCCGCATGCGCCGCAATTTTGTATGTAATAACCCCTTCCCGCACATCTTCACGGTTTGGCAGCCCGAGATGCTCCTTCGGCGTCACATAACAAAGCATGGCCGTACCGTACCAGCCGATCATCGCCGCTCCGATCGCTGATGTAATGTGGTCATAGCCCGGTGCAATATCCGTCGTCAGCGGTCCTAGCGTGTAAAAAGGCGCTTCTTTACAGATTTCCATTTGTTTATCGACGTTCTCCTTGATTTTATGCATCGGCACATGACCCGGCCCCTCAATCATCACCTGAACATCATGCTTCCAGGCAATTTGCGTGAGTTCTCCGAGAGTCTCTAATTCAGCAAACTGCGCTTCGTCATTGGCATCGGCAATTGACCCTGGGCGAAGCCCGTCTCCAAGAGAAAAGGCAATATCATACGTTTTCATAATTTCACAGATTTCTTCAAAATGAGTATACAGAAAGCTTTCCTGATGATGAGCCAGACACCACTGGGCCATAATCGCTCCGCCGCGTGACACAATTCCCGTTGTCCGTTTAGCAGTTAGCGGCACATATCGCAGCAAAACACCCGCGTGAATCGTAAAATAATCCACACCCTGTTCAGCCTGCTCAATCAGCGTGTCACGGTAGATTTCCCACGTTAAATCCTCCGCTACACCGTTTACTTTTTCAAGCGCTTGATAGATCGGAACGGTGCCAACCGGAACCGGACAATTTCGGATAATCCATTCACGCGTCGTATGAATATCTTTCCCCGTGGAAAGATCCATCATCGTATCTGCTCCCCAGCGAATCGCCCACGTCATTTTTTCCACTTCTTCTTCAATCGAAGATGTAACGGCTGAATTCCCGATATTCGCGTTAATTTTCACATGGAAATTTCGGCCGATTATCATTGGTTCACTTTCCGGATGATTAATATTTGCTGGAATAATCGCCCGGCCGCTGGCTACTTCATCTCTGACAAATTCGGGAGACACATGCTCACGAATAGCGATAAACTCCATTTCAGGGGTAATTATCCCCTTTTTCGCATAATGCATTTGAGTGACATTTTGGCCTGTTTTCGCCCGCAGCGGTTTCCGTTTTAACCCGGGATAGCTTACATTAGGGTTAGCCTTTTTATAGCCGTTGTCTTCTGGCTTCACAGCACGTCCATCGTATTCTTCAACATCGCCGCGCCCAGTGATCCACTTGTGCCGAAGCGGTTTTAAACCTTCTTGAATATTAATTTTTACATCGGGGACCGTATACGGTCCGCTTGTATCATAGACACGAACCGGCGCGTTTTCCTCTTCGCCGAATGATCCTGTTGTCGGACTGAGTTCAATTTCTCTCATCGGCACTTGAATAT
The DNA here is from genome assembly GCF_002289525.1 of Bacillus sp. 7705b. Lineage (NCBI taxonomy): Bacteria > Bacillati > Bacillota > Bacilli > Caryophanales > Bacillaceae > Bacillus > Bacillus sp. 7705b. The sequence continues at coordinate 9,547 of NZ_NSDH01000025.1, forward strand.
CCGGCGAAGCCCCCTCTACATATACTTTTTTACTCCCCGAAAAACTCGACATAATGGAAATGTTGGCTTGCTGCACTGAATGATTTTGCATCACTTATCCTTCCCCTCTCTTTGTTTGAAAGGACAAAATCAAGCCCATAACCAGCACAAAAAACCGGATTCAATTGAATGAACCCGGTTACAGTCAGAAAGAAACATATTATTGCAGTATTCAGCAATAATAAAAACAATTCCTCTACTTCCCCACGCTGGTACGAACCAGATCAGGTCCAAAGGGTTAAGAAGCATATCTTCTCTCTCAGCCCGTCAGCGGGCACCCCCAGTAACTATTAATTTCGCACTTATCGTATCATAAAAACAAACTGAAAAAAAGAGCAATGTATAAAATATTCAGCAAATTCAAGACAAATATGTAATCGGCAATGCTATTTCGGAGATTTCATTTTCATGAAGCACCACCTGATACGCATTTGCATCAGATCTTGAACTCACAGCCTGAAAAAAATGATCATCAATAAAATGAAGAGCTGCTCCATCATCCGCCGCATAACAGCTGCTCAACGCTTTCTCTGATATCATGTGATGATATGTAGGTCTCCGATCCTTTTCTCCATCATAATGAGGACAAAAACTGCCTTGCAAAAAACCCAAGCTTTTCAAACCGGTCAGCGGTCCGGCAGAATCCGTCACACCTTCTTCAAACCAGCAGATCGCACCTGCACTTAATCCCGCTAAAATAATCCCGTTCTCCCAAGCTTTTTTCAATATGTGATCCAGTCCCCACTCCTTCCACAGCACCAGCAAATTTCTTGTATTTCCCCCGCCGACATAAATCACATCTTTCTCCATAATAAAGGAGGCTAAATCTGTTGTCGGCGGCTTAAATAAAGACAAATGAGACGGGTCACAATCAAGCTTTTGAAAAGCATGGTAAAACCGCTGAACATAGTTCTCCGCATCCCCGCTTGCCGTTGGCAAAAAACAAATGCGAGGTGAGGGCTGCTTTGACTGATTAATGATAAATTGATCAAGAACCAGATGATCTGGTTCCATTGAAAAACCTCCGCCACCCATCGCAATAATCTGTTTCATCATCCGACTCCCCCAAGAAAATATTTTCCCCATTATAGCACTTTCGCATAAAAGCATGATACAAGGTAAAAATACCTTTGAATCAGGAGGTGACCGAAAAAATGGAACAAGACCGTTTGGCAAACCACGAAACAGTTGATTTACACGAAATCCTCAACTTCAAAACCGTATGTTTACTTAAATCAAAAATGATGCAGGGACTGGTGTTCGATCAGGAACTGAGAGCCCTTATGGAGAAGGATGTACAGCAGTCTGTACGGGACGTAACTGAGCTTCAGAGCCTCTATCAAAAGGCCCCGACAATAACAGGAGGTGACTATCATTGAACGATTTCTTAGACCCGAAAAACGCAAAAGGCATGCCTGACCTTGCTGATTCAGCACTTGCCCTAGATTTCTTAATTTCCGTAAAAACCGGCATCAAAAATTATGCTGTCGCCATCACGGAAACCGCAAGCCCAGAACTCAGAACAGCATTGCGAAATCAATTAGACGCCGCTATTTACCTGCACGGAGAACTATCACAGCTCATGATGGAAAAAGGCTGGCTTTTCCCTTCTGACTTGGACAAACAATTTCAAATCGATATGAAATCAGCACAAACAGCCGTTGATATCGCCGGACTAAAACTTTTCCCCGATAACACGAACCGTCTCGGAACATTCGCAACGCCCGATCACTAAACAATAAGGAGACATCATGAATGAAAGCTGTTACGTATCAAGGCATTAAAGACGTCCGCGTCAAAGAGGTAAAAGCGCCAGAAATCAAAAAACCTGATGATATCATCGTCAAACTGACAACCACAGCAATCTGCGGATCTGATTTACACCTAATTCACGGCATGGTTCCCAATTTTCCTGAAGATTATATCATCGGCCATGAACCAATGGGCATTGTTGAAGAAACAGGCCCCGACGTTCACAAGGTTAAAAAAGGCGATCGTGTCATCATACCGTTTAACGTCAGCTGCGGCGAATGTTTTTTCTGCAAAAACCAGCTTGAAAGCCAATGTGACAATTCAAATGCAAACGGCGAAGTCGGTGCTTATTTTGGCTATTCAGACTCAGCAGGCGGCTATCCCGGAGGCCAGGCTGAATACATGCGCGTCCCCTATGCTAACTTCACTCCCTTTAAACTTCCTGATGACTGTGAAGTAGAAGATGAGAAATTGGTATTGCTTTCAGACGCTATGTCGACAGCCTATTGGAGCGTAGACAACGCAGGAGTAAAAGAGGGAAATACCGTCATTATTCTCGGCTGTGGTCCTGTCGGGCTGCTCGCGCAAAAATTCGCATGGATGAAAGGCGCCAAAAGAGTCATTGCAGTGGATTATGTAGACTATCGCCTTCAGCACGCAAAAAAAACAAACAATGTAGAAATCGTTAATTTCGAGCATCATGAAAACGCTGGTTTATATTTGAAAGAAATCACACAGGGCGGTGCAGATGTCGTCATCGACTGCGTCGGAATGGACGGCAAAATGTCCCCGCTTGAATTTCTCGCCACCGGTGTTAAAATGCACGGCGGAGCCATGGGTGCGCTGGTAACGGCGGCACAGGCTGTCAGAAAATGCGGCACAATTCAAGTGACAGGTGTGTACGGAATGAGATACAATGCATTTCCATTCGGAGACATCTTCCAAAGGAACGTAAATATTAGAACCGGCCAAGCCCCCGTCATTCATTATATGCCGTACCTGTATGAACTGATTGCTACAGGTAAAGTAGATCCGGGCGACATCATCACCCATGTTCTGCCGTTAGATCAAGCAAAGCACGGTTATGAGGTGTTTGATACGAAAACAGACGGAGCCATTAAAGTGCTTCTTAAACCATAAAAAAAGACGGTCTCTCATTTTGAGAAGCCGTCTCTCTATTTTATTGCTCCACTCTTCTTAACGCTTCGTTTACTGTTTCTTTTATAAACGCATCTTCCCCGGTCAAACTGTCTAATCTGAGTTCACCGCTTCTCAGTCTTTCTGAAAGATTGTTAATGTCCTCCTCGACTGTGATTTGCAGCTCACCAGCTAAAAACATTCTATGTAATTCATCAGCGACCATCGTTTCTTTATTCATACATATCTCCTCCTATACTTAAGCATCACTTTTAGTCTGTCCCTCAGATAAACGAATATAGGAAAAAAGGTTCATTTATTTCAAAATAAATGAACCTTTTTTCCTTCTTCCCACGTATAACTGTTGAGAAAAAGAAAAAGGGGAAGATCTAATATGTCATTTTTTAAGAAACTTGCCGCAAGTGCCGGCATCGGCGCAGCAAAAGTCGATACCATTTTGGAGAAAGATGCGTATTGTCCAGGAGAAGAAGTCCGCGGAACTGTACATGTAAAAGGCGGGAAAATCGCCCAGGATATCCGTTATATTGACTTACAGCTCAACACAAGATATGTCATTGTAAAAGACGATGAAGAGCACCGGAAACACGCAACAATTCATTCTTTTCGGGTAACTGGTTCATTCACCATTCAGCCTGGAGAAGAACACCAATTTCCGTTCTCCTTCATCCTGCCTCTTGATACACCGATTACTGTAGGGAAGGTAGAAGTCGCAGTAGTGACAGACCTTGACATTCAAGGCGGTATTGATAAATCAGATCACGATCGTATCTTCGTAGAAGCACACCCTTGGGTTGAAAATGTGTTAGAAGCAATTGAAAACCTTGGCTTCCGTCTTAACGAAGCAGACTGTGAACAGGCATCTTACTTCCAGCGCCGTCTGCCTTTCGTTCAAGAATTTGAGTTTGTTCCAACATCAGGCTATTACCGTCAGATGCTTGATGAATTAGAGCTTATTTTTCTTTTAGAGGAAGACAGTTTAGAAATTATTTTCGAAGTCGATCGCCGGGCAAGAGGCCTGCGTGGATGGCTGGAAGAGATGTATAATGACGGAGAGCAGCTCGTACGTGTCCGTTTCAGACAATCAGAGCTTGAAGATATCGAACAACTTGAAGAGGTCTTAGAAGAGATCATCGACCAATATGCTGAGTAAATAACAAAAAGGAGCCTCTGCTTATTAATATAGGCTCCTTCTTTTAATAAAAACGAAACCCCGTTTCTTACATAAGTAAGAAACGGGGTTCTTTTGTATACCGGTGGTCGGGGTCGAACCGACACTCCAGAAGGAACACGATTTTGAGTCGTGCGCGTCTGCCAATTCCGCCACACCGGCAAGTTTTACGTCGTATCTAACCGACGAATATAAATATATCATGGATATGATAAAGTGTCAATGTATTTCAAAAAAGTTTTTTGGGAAATATAATAATAAAGGGCTAAAGCGACTTTTTATGAAATACAGCCCAATGCTTACATCGACACTTTCATACAATAAAAAAATGATCTACATAAGTAGATCATTGATATGATTAGCTTCATTATATTTTCAAGCACAAACACCAATTTAACTTATCAAGTAAGTAAAATTGG
>NZ_NSDH01000026.1:0-99792 GCF_002289525.1 Bacillus sp. 7705b
TATCCAGGTGCTTTTTTATATGCTCAAAAAACGGTGTTCATCCTCGTCATATCGTATTGGGGCATGTCCGTATTCTTGTAAATCAAACTCGGTTCTAAGGGGTTCTTCTATCGCAAGGCTGTAGATTCTGCTTGCTTTAATATCCAGATCGAGAGCAGGGTGGGAAAAGGAGGCCAGCTTGCTGACAAGCGGAACGGACAGCTCCTTTTTCTTTTCTGATAAAAAGGCCTGTCCTTTTTTCGTCATCCCAAGTAGTCTGATATAAGGCACCTCCTCGACATTGAGCAGACGGTGAATCTCCTGTTTTTTCGTTCTCGTTAAAATGTGTGTACTCATCCGCTGAAGCCTCGTCCACGTATATCGCTTTGTTTTCAGAAACTCCATAAATTCCTGATAGGAGCTGGCTTTTCTGATTGAACGGAGAATTCTGTTCTCCAGCCCTTCCTCAACCTCGTATATTTGCTGTAATTCTAAGGCTGTGAGAGTCGAAAGACTATATTTTAAGTAAGAAAAATAGCTTTCTGGTGTATGCCACAGCCCGAAAGACTTGCGGTAATCCGCTAATTCCCGTGCAGCTGCTGCGGGAAGAAACGTAACGCAGTCTTCAAAAGGCTTTTCAATCAGGGCTTTTCTGATGCTGGTCGCGCTGGCGATATGGCTGTCTTCATCAGGAAGGTCGGCATCATGATAATCCGAGGAGATTCTCGATGTCGTATAGGGTTTCATTTCATATCCGCCGGAAAGAATCGATTTCACATAATGGTACCCCAAAATATTGTTCGGCTTCGACATATCAAGTCCGTTTTCTGTATGTAAAATCGATTTGAAGGCGATAGCAGCAGCAGATGGATAACTGGCACCCTTTTTAAGCTCTTCTTTGATACATTGATCAAACGAATCTTTATGCTCATCCATTACCTTTGCGGTTTCTAAAAACGGCTCAATTTGTCCGTTCTCACTCCCGAAAAACAGTGCCTCGCATCCCAGTTTGTTCAAAGTGGAGACGCTGCCGTGTGCAAAAATCTCCGCTTTTTGCACCGCGTAAAGATAAGGCAGTTCGATTACGAGGTCGACTCCGCTTTGAAGCGCCATTTTTGTGCGGGCCCATTTGGATACAACAGCAGGCTCCCCGCGCTGCAGAAAATGTCCGCTCATCACCGCAACAGCTGTGTCACATCCGGTTTGCCGCTTGGCTGTTTGGGCATGATAAAGATGTCCGTTATGAAAGGGATTATACTCAACCACCAATCCGACAGCTTTCATATTTTTTCCGCCTTTCTTGCTATGTTTAAAAACGTATGGTACATTTGCAATTGAAAACTCTTACGTCTTTTTTGATTTAAGTGTATGCATAGTATATTCAGCTGTCAACGATGCTTGGCTGGCAGCATTATGCTGTAAAGAAAAAATATTGACAAAAACATTCTTAAAAGCTATAATCATGTTTGTTGCTTTCCTGAGGTGATACAAATGAAATGGACGATTTATCAGTTGCATCAAATGAAAAAACCGAGTTTTGAGTTTGATGAGACAGTTGAGTTACATGAGCTGACAAAGCTGAATTCTGACATTCGCCGCATTTCTCCTGTAAGGGTGAAAGGCAGAGCGGATATCAAATCTAAGCAGGTTTCGTTTGATTTTACGATCTCAGGCGAAATGATTTTGCCATGCTCAAGAACACTCGTTGATGTTCCGTATCCATTTACAATTTCGACAAAAGAACTGTTTATATTTCATCAGACGGATGATATAGAAGATGATGACGTTCACACTGTTGAGGACGATACTATCGACTTAACTCCGATCGTGAAAGAAGAAATTCTTTTAGAAATCCCTATGCAAATCTTTTGTGAATCTGAACAAGAAAAAGGAGCTGCTCCTCAAGAAGGAAAGGACTGGCAAGTCATTTCAGAGGAAGACAAGAAGAACAAAGTCGATCCGAGACTTGCAGCCCTTGAAAAGCTCTTAAAACAAGATGATGAATCTTAACTCTTTAAGGAGGTGGGAATAATGGCTGTACCTTTTAGAAGAACTTCTAAAATGAAAAAAAGATTGCGCCGTACACATTTCAAACTTAATGTACCTGGTATGACAGAATGTCCGTCATGCGGAGAGATGAAATTGTCTCACCGTGTATGCAAAGCATGCGGATCATACAACGGCAAAGACATAAATGTAAAAAGTAACTAATAAGAAAAGCGCAGGGTGAAAACCCTGCGCTTTTTCTTTTTTTCTTCCTGTCAGCTTGAGAAAATTTGTGAGTGCAAATAGTCTATCTAATCTATTACCGGCATATGTATGAGATAAATAAGCTGACATGGAGGGAGATTGATTTGACCATTACAAGACAAGATGCTTGGACACAGGATGAGGATTTGCTGCTGGCAGAAGTAGTGCTTCGTCATATTCGCGAGGGCGGAACACAGCTTTCTGCCTTTGAGGAGGTCGGAAGGGCACTGACCAGAACAGCCGCTGCCTGCGGATTCAGGTGGAACTCTTATGTGAGAAAGCAATACCAATCAGGCATAGAACTGGCAAAAAAACAGCGGAAAGAACTAAGGAAACAAATTGGGGTTCATTCCGTCAATATGCCGAATTCCGTCAAGCAGGCTGCCCCGGCAGCTTCAGAGGGGAAAAGAGATTTGTCCATTCAGGATGTGATTGAGTTTCTCGAACAGTTTAAAGAAGCGCCGTCCGCGCAAGAATTCCACGTTGAAAAGGAAAAAATGAAGGAGCAAATTCAGTCGCTGCAAAAAGAACTTGAGGATTTACGGAGTGAAAACCAAACATTGAGAAACCAGCTGGAGATGACAGAAGAGGACTACAAGGCACTGATCGATATTATGGATCGAGCCAGAAAAATGGTTGTTTCGAAAGAAGACGGGAGACTGAAAAAAACAGCTCAAGAAACGTAATGAACCCTCAAATGAACCGGCCCTAGAGTCATCAAAGGCCGGTTGTTTCATGTTTATGCTGATTCACCCGGTGTCATTTCACCATCCATATCCGGATGCCAGATGAGCGGGTTTTCCCCTTTGTCCCGCGCCATGTCATATTTGACTGGTTCAAAGTTCATTTTACTAAAAAACTCTGCTGATTTAATCCGAGAATTTGTTCGAATCGGCATTCTGAATGATTTGGCGAATTCAACCAATGCTGTACCGTAGCCCCTGTTTTGATAACCTGGAAGGACCTCAAGCTTCCAAAGCTCTAAGTAATCCTGATGTTGGTCGAAGTAAGGATTTGATTTGCCATTAACTTGATACAGACTCATTCGCGCTACCAGTTTATCCCCGAAATAAATCCCGTAAAAAGGCGAAGTGCTGTCATTTTCAATGATATTATCTTGAAGATCTTCAAGCATTGAGAGCTCTTGTATACCGTATTCTTTGAATTTCTTGAATTCTTCAAGCGTTTTATAGTTGACGAGCAGACGTTCTACCTTAATCAAATTAATCTCCCCCTTTGTTGTTCTCTACATATATTGTAAACGCTTTATTTAAAAAATCCAAATATTTAAACTTTAATTTAAGTGTTTTGAAATCTCTGTGAAGTATTTTTTTCATACTTCTGCTATGATAATACGTAAATGTTAAATTGGGTGTGACATCATGAAAATTGGAATTATCGGCGGGGGCTCCGTCGGTCTTTTATGTGCCTATTATTTATCTTTGGATCATGAGGTGACTGTTTTGACAAGGCGGGATGAACAGGCCGCAGCGATTCAATCGGAAGGGATTCAGCTTTATAAAGCCGGAAAAGCGTTCAATGCTCATTGCAGCGCGGGCACAGCTATTGATTCATGTTTTGACCTTCTTGTCGTGACAGTGAAACAGCATCAGCTTCAGACTGTTTTCCCGATGCTTGAACGAATCAAAAAAACAAATATTTTATTTTTGCAAAACGGTATGGGCCATATACACGGCCTTAAAGACTGGGGTGCTGACCATTCCGTTTATGTTGGGGTTGTTGAGCACGGAGCTGTAAGGAAATCGGATACAGCCGTTGAACATACAGGCATTGGTGCGATAAAATGGAGCGCGTTCAAGCAAGCTGAAACAGATCTCCTGAACGCGGTGCTTCAGCATAACCATTCCGAATTCCCAATTCGCTATGAGATGGATTGGTATCGCCTGCTGACGGGCAAGCTGATCGTAAACGCCTGCATCAATCCGTTAACTGCGCTGCTGCGTGTGAAAAATGGAGAGCTGTTGACTGTGCCTGCTTATTTTTCTTATATGAAGCTCGTTTTTCAAGAGGCGTGCAGCATTTTGCGGCTGGAAGATGAAGAGGCGGCCTGGGAGCGTGTACGTGCAGTTTGTGAGCAAACGAAAGACAATCGCTCTTCCATGCTGGTCGATGTGGCCGCCGGACGGCAGACGGAGGCTGACGCCATCCTCGGATATTTGCTGAAAGAAGCACAGCTTCAAGGCCGCGACGCTGTTCACCTTGCGTTTTTACATGGCAGCATCAAAGCTTTGGAGCGAAACCCAAACAAAGTCTTTTGAGCTTTTCTGGTAACATGCTATACTCATTTCGGATAACTAACTATTTATTGGAGAAAGGAAGTTCTAGAAGATGCAGCTAACTGAACTTTCCATCAAAAATCAGAATGTGTTTGTACAGCACTATATAGATGGTAAAGAAGAAATGTCTTCTTTTTTTGATTACAGCATTCATCATAAGGATATGTGGCAAGAAAGACTGAAAGATTTATCCTCGCGGGTTTTCGCAAGAGAGGAATTGACAGCCTATTTATCCTCTTATCACAACAAATTCGGCTCAAGTGCCATGCAGCATTCTATTGAGAAGCTGAAGGATCCGTCAAGTGTTGCTGTTGTCGGCGGACAGCAGGCAGGGCTTTTAACAGGACCGCTTTACACCATACATAAAATCATCTCAATTATTGTTTTAGCAAAGGAAAAGGAAGAACAGCTGCAAGTGCCTGTTGTACCGATCTTTTGGGTTGCCGGAGAAGACCATGATTTGGATGAAATTAATTTTGTCCACACGTCAGAAGAAAGCGGTCCGGTGAAAAAAAAGCTACCGCAGTCTTACTGGAAAAAGTCATCTGCCGCCAACACACCGCTTGACCAAGACAAATGCGCCGCATGGATAGACGATGTGTTTGCGGCTTTTGAAGAAACAGACCATACGAACACACTTCTAGAACATGTGAAACGATGTTTAAGGGAATCTGTTACGTTTACTGATTTCTTTGAACAGCTGATTGCGGATCTGTTTCAAGAGGAAGGCTTAGTATTGTTAAATTCCGGAGACCCGGGAATTAAAAAGCTGGAAACCGCCATGTTCCAAAAGATCCTCCGTGACAATGATGAACTTGCACACGCTGTTTCTAAACAGCAGGACTTCATGCGCGGAGCGGGCTACAAGCCGATTATCGAGTCTGGAAAAGAGCAGGCAAATCTGTTTTATGAATATGAAGAGGAACGCTTTTTAATTGAGAAGGACAACGGCCGCTTTGTGATTAAGGAGCTTGATCTGGCATGGTCGATGGATGAACTTTATACGCATATGGAAGAACATCCTGAACGCTTCAGCAATAATGTTGTAACGAGACCGTTAATGCAGGAATTTTTGATTCCTACCTTGGCATTTATCGCGGGCCCCGGTGAAATCAACTATTGGGGTGAGCTCAAACAGGCTTTTGCAGTGATGGGCTTTAAAATGCCTCCTGTTATGCCGAGGCTGAACATCACGATAGTCGAGCGCCATATTGAGAAAAAACTGGTTGAACGAAAGATATCATTACAAGAGGCGATAGAAGGCGGGACGGAAAACCAAAAAGAAAAATACTTTGAACACCAGATTCCGGAAGAGTTTACCGCGGTGATTGAGCAAGCAAAAAACCAGATTGAAGCAATTCATAAAACCGTCCGGCAGGAGGCGCTTAAGGTTGATCAGAGCATGGAGCCTTTGCTCCTGAAGAACGCGGCGTTTATTCAGGACCAGCTTCAGTTTTTAGAGCGTACAGTGACAAAACGAATTGAAGAAAAAGAAGGCTATGTCTTAAGGGATTATGAGAGAATCCAAAATAGCATTAAACCGCTGCTCGCACCGCAAGAGCGAATTTGGAATATCATGTATTATTTAAACAGGTACGGTCCAAAATTCTTCACATCATTCAAGAATCTGCCATTTTCTTTTCAAAATCAACATCAAGTTGTCAAACTTTGAAATAAAGTTTTAAAGAACCCTGAATAGTTCAGGGTTTTTTTTTATGTATAAACAGTGTAAAATGAAGTTGTGGAGAGAAGTGGTGGATAGTGGTGAGTTAAGGAGAGAAAGTGGGGCAAAAGATCATGTTTATGGGTGAATACCAGCATACAATCGATGCGAAAGGCCGCATGATCGTACCCGCTAAATTCAGAGAAGGCCTCGGTGAGCAGTTTGTGCTGACAAGAGGACTTGATCAATGTCTCTTCGGCTACCCTATGCACGAGTGGAAACAGATTGAAGAGAAATTAAAAGCTCTTCCTCTCACAAAAAAAGATGCCCGCGCATTTACCCGTTTTTTCTTTTCAGGTGCGACAGAATGCGAACTGGACAAGCAGGGCAGGGTGAATATCGCATCATCTCTATTGAATTACGCAAAACTGGAAAAAGAATGTGTTGTTATCGGGGTTTCGAATCGAATTGAATTGTGGAGTAAAGTAATTTGGGAACAATACACAGAAGAGCAAGAAGATTCATTCGCTGAAATTGCTGAAAACATGATTGGGTTTGATATATAATGAATCTTCGTGTATAACACTCTAAAAACAATTTAAATTCATCCTGATAAAAGGTGGGACCAACACAAATGTTTCAACACAAGACAGTACTTCTTCGTGAAACCGTTGACGGCCTAAATATTAAACCGGACGGTACATATGTAGACTGCACACTCGGCGGAGCTGGGCACAGTACATATTTATTACAGCAGTTATCAGAGAAAGGGCGTTTAATCGCTTTTGACCAAGATGACACGGCATTACAGCATGCAGAAGAAGCGTTGTCCGATTATCAAGGACAGCTTATTCTGATTAAAAGCAACTTTAGGTATTTAAAAGAATGTTTACATGAACACGGCATTACTGAAGTAGACGGTATTTTATTTGATTTAGGGGTGTCTTCCCCGCAGCTGGATACACCGGAAAGAGGATTCAGTTACCATCATGACGCACCTTTGGACATGAGGATGGACCAGTCGGCCACGCTTACGGCGAAAGAGGTCGTAAATGAGTGGCGCTATGAGGATCTTGTCCGTATTTTCTTTAAATACGGTGAAGAGAAGTTCAGCAAACAGATCGCCAGAAAAATTGAGGAGGCAAGAAGCAAATCTCCTATTCAAACTACGGGCCAACTGGTCGATCTAATAAAAGACGCGATTCCCGCTCCGGCCAGAAGGAGCGGAGGACATCCCGCAAAACGCGTGTTTCAGGCAATCAGAATTGCTGTGAACGATGAACTGAAGGTTTTTGAAGAGGCTTTGGAGCAAGCGATTGACGTGTTAAAGCCGGGGGGCAGGGTATCAGTGATTACCTTCCACTCACTTGAGGACAGAATTTGTAAATCTACGTTTAAAGAGAAGTCGTCACTTCCGGAACTTCCTCCGGGTCTTCCTGTTATACCGGAAGAGTTTGAACCGGAGCTCAAGCTTATCACAAGAAAACCGATCACGGCATCTGAAGAAGAGTTGGCAGAAAACAATCGTGCTCGTTCTGCGAAGCTTCGAATTGCTGAAAAAAGAAAATAACAATACGCGAACGCAAACTTAAAAGGAGGTCATCAGCCTATGAGCAATTTAGCTTATCAACCAGAGAAACAGCAACGGCATGCGATCAGTCCTGAGAAAAAAGTGATTGTCAAGAAAAGGGCTTCCATTACACTCGGAGAAAAGGTGCTTCTCGTCCTCTTCGCTGCGGCAGTGCTGAGCGTATCGCTTTTGATCGTATCGAAGGCATATGCGGCTTACCAAACAAATATAGAGGTGCAAAAGCTTGAGGAGCAAATTTCTTCCGAAAACAAGCAGATTGGTGACCTCGAAAAAAGCGTTGCTGATTTAAGCAAGCCGCAGCGCATTATGGATATTGCGAAAAAGAACGGCTTGAATTTAAAAGATAAAAAAGTGAAAAACATACAGGAATGATTCAAATGCCAAAAAAGAATAAATTTATTAACAGAGGAGCGGCGATTCTAAGTATTTGTTTCGCTCTCTTTTTCTTTGTCATCCTTGGGAGAATGGCATATATTCAAATAACCGGAAAAGCCGACGGTGAAGTGCTTGCGACAAAAGCGACAGAGCAGCATGAAAAGAAACGGACAATCGAAGCGAGCCGGGGCTCTATTTTAGACCGAAATGGAAAAGTGATTGCTGAGGATACAGCTACGTATAAGTTGATCGCTGTTCTTGATGAAAAAATGACAACTGACAAAAAGCATCCGCAGCATGTCCAGAACAAGGAAAAAACAGCGGAAGAACTGTCTACAGTGATAGATTTGGACAAGGCTGAAATCCTTGATATCTTAAATAAGAAGGGTGCAAAACAAGTTGAGTTCGGGTCAGTAGGCCGGGATATTACCTATTCCCAAAAACAGAAAATCGAAAAGCTGAAACTTCCGGGAATTTCATTTTTGCGCGATACAAAGCGGTACTATCCGAACGGCATATTTGCGTCCAACTTAATCGGCTATGCCGAGGTTGACCAAAAAACAAATGAAATTACGGGCGCGATGGGCTTAGAAAAAGTGCTGGATCAGTATTTGAAGGAGCGGGACGGATACGTAACATATGAAAGTGACAAATCCGGCTGGGAGCTCCCGAACAGCAAAAATAAAATTACAGCGCCAAAAAATGGTGACAATGTATATTTAACCATTGATCAGAAAATTCAAACCTTTTTAGAAGACAGTATGACAAAAGTGGCGGAAAAGTATAAACCGAAAAAAGTCATGGCCGCAGTTGTTGATCCGAAAACGGGCAAAGTGTTAGCAATGGGTCAGCGTCCAAGTTTTGACCCGAATACGCGTGATGTGACGAATTACTATAACGATTTGATTTCATATGCGTATGAGCCCGGGTCAACGATGAAGATTTTCACACTCGCTGCTGCCATACAGGAGAATGTGTATAACGGCAATGAAAAGTACAAGTCCGGAACATATAAAGTTGGCGGAGAACCTGTAAAAGACCATAATGATGGTGTAGGCTGGGGGCCAACAACGTATCATGACGGTGTTGTAAGGTCTTCAAATGTTGCTTTTGCCAAACTGGCTAATGAAAAATTGGGCTATTCCCGGTTTAATGAGTATCTTCATAAGTTCAATTTCTATCAAAAAACAGGTATTGACTTGCCGGGTGAAGTATCAAGTAAAATCAATTTTAAATATGAATTTGACAAAGCATCGACTGCATATGGCCAAGCCTCTGCTGTTACACCAATTCAACAGCTGCAGGCTGCAACTGCAATAGCAAATGACGGTAAAATGATGAAACCCTATGTCATAGACCATATTGTTGATCCTGACAAGAAAAAAACCATTTATCAAAATAAACCTCAGTCCGCCGGTACCCCAATTTCTGCGGATACCGCTAAAAAGGTTCGTAATATTTTAGGTGATGTCGTTACATCTGATATCGGTACTGGACAGCCATATAAAATTGAAGGTTTTGATGTGGCTGTTAAAACCGGAACAGCGCAAATTGCCGGACAGAACGGTTATCTATCTGGACGCGATAATTACGTATTTTCCGTAATGGGAATGGCGCCTAAAGATGATCCTGAGCTGCTGATCTATGTTGCAGTGCAGCAGCCGCAATTAGAAAATGATGAAACAGGTTCTAATCCAGTATCTGAAATCTTCAACCCAACAATGAAAAACAGCCTGCACTACCTGAACATTGAACCGACTGAAACGTCTGATTCAAATAAGGAAGAAACGAAAGCGCAGGCGATGCCTGACTTAACAGATCAAACTGTAACAGGTGCTCAAAAGAAAGCGAAAGACGAAAACCTCACACCGATTGTGATCGGAAGTGATATTGCAGTAAAAGAGCAATATCCAAAAGCGGGTGAGGAAGTTTTGACCAATCAGAAGGTCTTCCTGAAAACGGGGGGCAAAATCAAGATGCCTGATATGACAGGCTGGTCGAGAAGAGAGGTTCTTCAATACGGCGATTTGGCAGGAATTCATATTGAAGTGAGCGGACAAGGTTACGCTGTGAGCCAAAGCGTTAAGAAGGACAAAGAAATAAAAGACGGAACCGTGATCAAGGTGAAGTTTAAGAATCCTGATTAAATAGAAAGAAAGCTTACCCCGTCGGGTGAGCTTTCTTTTTTTATATCTCCAAAGAGGAGCGCCGTTCTACCTGTCCACACGCAGGCATAAAATGAAACAAGCCTAAATAAGGAGTGAACGGTGCCTTGCGCGTCTCGAATGTAACGGTTAGAAAACGTTTATTATTTGTTTTGCTTTTTGGAGTGATCGTATTTCTGATCATTGATACAAGGCTGGGGTATGTTCAGTTTGTCATGGGAGAGAAACTGACTTCTCTGGCGAAGGATTCTTGGAGCCGGAACCTGCCGTTTGAGCCGGAACGGGGAGAGATCCTTGATCGGAACGGCGTTAAGCTTGCCACAAATAAAAGTGCACCGACCGTATTTGTCGTGCCGCGCCAAGTCCAGAATCCGCTGAAAACGAGCAAACAGCTGGCTGCGGTGTTAAATATGTCTGAAGAAAAAGTATATAAGCACGTCACGAAAAAAGCATCGATAGAAAAGATTACGCCAGAAGGGAGAAAAATTTCAAATGAGAAGGCAAAAGAAATCAAAGCGCTCGATTTAAAAGGGGTGTATGTAGCGGAGGATAGTATCCGCCATTATCCGTTCGGCAGCTTTTTATCTCATGTGCTTGGGTTTGCCGGTATTGATAACCAAGGACTTCTTGGGCTTGAAGCCTATTATGATGATGATTTAAAAGGAGAAAAAGGCTCTGTTAAGTTTTATACAGATGCCAAAGGGAAGAAAATGCCCGATGAAGCGGATGACTACACGCCTCCTAAGGATGGACTCGATATGAAGCTGACTGTGGATTCGAAGGTGCAAACCATAATGGAACGAGAGCTTGATAATGCTGAAGCTAAATATCATCCAGACGGTATGATTGCAGTCGCAATGAATCCGAAAAACGGAGAAATACTTGGAATGGCAAGCAGACCTGACTTTGATCCGGCTGATTACCAATCTGTTGACCCGTCCGTTTACAATCGGAATCTCCCTGTATGGAGCACATACGAGCCGGGTTCTACCTTTAAGATTATTACACTTGCGGCGGCTCTGGAGGAGCAGAAAGTCAACCTGAAACGTGACCAATTTTATGATAAAGGGCATGCAGAAGTAGACGGAGCAAGACTGCGCTGTTGGAAAAGGGGCGGCCACGGGCTGCAAACGTACCTTGAAGTTGTGCAAAACTCCTGTAACCCCGGCTTCGTTGAATTGGGCGAGAGATTGGGCAAAGAAAAGCTATTCAAATATATAAAAGGCTTTGGATTTGGCCAAAAAACCGGGATTGACCTGCAGGGGGAAGGAACAGGGATTTTATTTCCGCTTGACAGAGTAGGCCCGGTTGAGCAAGCGACAACCGCCTTCGGACAGGGAGTATCCGTCACGCCGATTCAGCAGGTTGCAGCCGTTTCTGCCGCTGTTAACGGCGGCACGCTCTACACACCTTATATAGCAAAAGAGTGGCTTGATCCGGTAACCAAAAAAACTGTCAAAAAACAATCGCCAATCGCCAAGAAACAAGTCATTTCTAAGGAAACATCAAAACAAATCCGCTATGCTTTAGAAAGCGTCGTTGCAGAAGGCACCGGACGCAATGCGTTTGTCGAAGGCTATCGTGTCGGCGGAAAAACAGGAACAGCACAAAAGGTTAAAGATGGAAAATACCTCGAAAACAACCACATTGTATCATTTATCGGTTTCGCTCCGGCTGACGACCCGAGTCTTGTCGTCTATGTCGCGGTGGATAACCCGAAAGGCACGATTCAGTTTGGCGGAACCGTTGCAGCGCCTATTGTGGGAAGTATTATGAGAGACAGCCTGCCGGAGCTTGGTGTTAAGCCTAGGAAAAATCAAATCGAAAAAAAATACCAATGGAACGACACAAAAACAATAGAAGTTCCGAATGTTGTAGGGATGTCTGTCTCAGATCTTGAGTCACTCTTGGTGAATCTGAATATAGATGCTTCCGGAAAAGGAAGCAAAATCGTCAAACAATCACCAGCTGCAGGAACAAAAGTAAAAGAGGGCTCTAAGATACGTGTTTATTTGACTGAAGAAGATGAAAAGGAGGCAGCCGATTGATTCGGGCTGCCTATTATTTTATTGCAGAAAAATGCTGATATCTTTCAAGATTAGCTGGATGTATCCTTTTTTTTACGCTAAAATATGAACTGTATGCTTAAAAGTCATTATCACATTATTTGATGTGACTTCAATGATAAAAAGAACGAATAGAATGTTGAGAGGTTTGATACGATGAAACTTACAAAGCTGCTTACATACTTAACAACCGAACCTTCTGTAAATGACTCACAAGACCCTGAAATAACTTCAATTGAGATGGACTCCAGGGAAGTAAAGAAAGGGAGTCTTTTTGTATGTGTAAAAGGGTATACGGTAGATGGCCATGATTTTGCGCAAAAAGCAGTTGAAAACGGCGCAGCGGCTATTGTGGCTGAAAAGGAGCTCGATGTGGATGTGCCTGTCATCATTGTCCGGCAGTCACTGCGGGCGCTCAGCGTTTTGTCTGATGCGTTTTACGGACAGCCGACAAAGAAACTGCAGCTGATCGGAATAACGGGCACAAACGGAAAAACATCAACGACCCATATGGTTGATGAGATTCTCAAAAAAGCGGGGAAACGAACAGGCTTAATCGGCACGATGTACATTAAAATCGATGACGAAACACTTCCTGTTAAAAACACGACACCGGAAAGCGTCACGTTGCAGCAAACATTTAAAAAAATGAATGACAAGCATGTCGACACGGCCATCATGGAGGTTTCTTCTCACGCTTTGTCACTGGGACGGGTTCACGGCTGTGATTATGACATTGCCGTGTTTACGAACTTAACACAGGATCACCTTGACTATCACAAAACGATGGATGAGTACCGACAGGCAAAAAGCCTGCTGTTTTCTCAGCTTGGCGGGGCATTCAACCATGAAAATCCCAAACGGGCTGTTTTAAACGCGGATGATGAGGCAAGCGCTTATTTTGAAAAGGTCACTGCGGCACATATTTCTACATATGGAATTAAAAACAATGCTGATGTAATGGCGAAAGATATCAAAACTACTGCACAGGGCACAAGTTTTGAACTGGTGACGAACAAAGGCACTAAGCACATCACGATGTCGCTCGTTGGACAGTTTAACGTGTATAACGTGCTCGCGGCTGTTACGACATGTATTGCGGCAGGCATTCCGTTTGAAACCATTACAGAAGCTGTGGAAGAATTGCATGGCGTAAGAGGCCGTTTTGAACTGGTTAATCAGCAGCAGGAGTTTCCGGTTATTGTTGATTACGCGCATACGCCGGACAGCCTTGAAAACGTGCTGAAGACATGCAGAGACATGGCGGAAGGAAAGCTTTTTGTTGTTGTCGGCTGCGGCGGAGACAGAGATAAGACGAAACGCCCGAAAATGGCGAAAATCGCTGTTGAGCTGGCTGACGAACCGATTTTCACTTCAGATAATCCAAGAAGCGAAGATCCGCGTGCCATTTTAAGAGATATGGAAGCAGGGGTAGAGAACGAATACTACCACAGCATTGCAAATCGCGAGCAGGCGATCTTCTTTGCCATTGCCAACGCCAAAAAAGGCGACGTTGTCCTCATTGCCGGGAAAGGCCATGAAACCTATCAGCAGATTGGGAACGAAACCTTTGACTTTGACGATGCTGAAGTGGCAGCAAGAGCGATTGTCGAACTGAATAAAAATAAGACGAATTCATAGGAAAGAGATGTTATTGAATGATGGAGCTTGAAAAGATTTTTCATATGGAAAAAAATCATGAATATGATAACTACGTATGTCGTTTGAAAGAAACAGGAGGAGAAAAGGACAATGCTTGAGCAAGTCATTCTGTTTACAATTTTAATGGGTTTTTTAATCAGTGTTCTGCTCTCTCCGATTCTTATTCCGTTTTTAAGAAGATTAAAATTCGGCCAGAGTATTAGAGAAGAAGGACCGAAATCACACCAGAAAAAATCAGGGACACCGACAATGGGCGGAGTCATGATCATACTGTCTATCATTGTGACAACTATTGTGATGACACAGAAGTTTTCAGAAATAAGTCCGGAAATGTTCCTGCTGCTGTTTGTCACGATCGGTTACGGTTTACTCGGCTTTTTGGATGATTACATCAAAGTCGTAATGAAACGAAATCTCGGTCTGACGTCAAAGCAAAAACTGATCGGACAAATTATCATCGCAATTGTGTTTTATGCGGTGTATCATTACTACAATTTTGCGACGGATATCCGCATTCCTGGGACTGATCTGTCATTTGATCTTGGATGGGCTTACTTTATCCTTGTGCTATTTATGCTTGTCGGCGGATCAAACGCCGTCAACCTGACTGACGGTCTTGACGGTTTATTATCAGGGACGGCAGCTATTGCTTTTGGCGCCTTTGCCATCCTGGCTTGGAATCAATCCCAATATGATGTTGCTATTTTCTCAGTCGCGGTTGTCGGAGCGGTGCTGGGCTTCCTGGTATTCAATGCGCATCCAGCCAAAGTGTTTATGGGAGATACAGGATCACTTGCATTGGGAGGAGCAATCGTCACCATTGCCATTTTAACGAAATTAGAAATCCTGCTGGTCATTATCGGCGGTGTATTCGTCATTGAGACATTATCCGTTATTCTGCAGGTCATCAGCTTTAAAACGACAGGTAAACGAATCTTTAAAATGAGTCCGCTTCACCACCATTATGAGCTTGTCGGGTGGTCTGAATGGAGAGTTGTTGTAACATTTTGGGCTGCGGGACTTTTGCTTGCCGTATTAGGAATTTACATCGAGGTGTGGTTATAAGTGGAAAACGATCTATTTTTGCAAAATCAGCATTTTTTAGTCCTTGGGCTCGCGAAAAGCGGGTTTGCGGCGGCGTCTATTCTTCATGAAAAAGGTGTTTATGTTACAGTCAACGACCAAAAGCCTTTTGATGAGAACGAACCAGCCCAGAAACTTTCTGAAAAAGGGGTCGAAGTTGTCTGCGGAGAGCACCCTGTTTCTCTGTTCGATCAGCATCAGATTACTGTACTGATCAAAAACCCGGGAATTCCATATGAAAATATTATGGTTCAGGAAGCAGAAAAAAGAGGCATCCCGATTTGGACAGAAATTGAGCTTGCCTACCATCTGACTAATGCCAAATTTATCGGGATTACCGGATCGAATGGAAAAACGACAACGACAACGCTGATTTATGAAATGCTGAAGGCAGACTCTCAAAAGGCGCTGATCGCCGGAAACATCGGTACAGTCGCAAGTGAGGTTGCCTATCACGCTGATGGAGATGAATGGATCGTAACGGAACTTTCGTCATTTCAGCTGATGGGAACGCACGACTTCAGGCCTGAAATCAGCCTGATTTTAAACGTGTTTGATGCCCATCTGGATTATCATCATACGAGAGAAAACTATGAAAAAGCGAAACAGAAAGTGTATCTGCATCAGAAAGCTTCAGATAAAGCAATTGTCAATCAGGATGATGAAACAGTCGTCCGCCTGGCTGAAGCCGGAGAAGCCGGAATTGTTCCTTTTTCAGTACACAAACAGCTTGAACACGGCGCTTATGTAAAAGACGGCATGATTATGTACAGCGGCGAAGCTATTCTTCCTCTGGAAGAGGTTGTGCTGCCAGGTGCGCATAATCTGGAGAACATTTTAGCTGCGATTGCGGCAGTGAAAACGGCTGGAGCGTCCAACGAGGCCATCAAAAAAGTGCTGACAAGCTTTACCGGCGTCAAGCACCGTCTCCAGTATGTCACAACGGTGAAGAACCGTAAGTTTTATAATGACAGCAAAGCAACAAACGTTTTGGCGACAAGCAAGGCGCTTTCGGCTTTTGAAAAACCTGTCATCCTGCTTGCAGGCGGACTGGATCGCGGAAACGGCTTTGACGACTTAAAGCCTTATATGAAGCATGTCAAAGCGGTGCTTACATTCGGACAGACAGCACCGAAACTCGAACAGCTCGGAAATGAGCTGGGAATACAACATGTCAAACGTGTCGATAATGTTGAACAAGCAGTATCTGCGGCGTTTGCGCTCTCAAATGAAGGAGATGTCATTCTGCTTTCACCTGCGTGTGCGAGCTGGGATCAATTCAAAACATTTGAAGAACGCGGTGACATGTTTATAGACGCCGTGCATATGCTTAAGTAAGGGCTTGTCTTGGAGAAATCGGCAGCCCTAATGACTTTAAGCTTGGGGTGTCGATTGATTTGACTACTAAAAAAACATCGCCTGATTTGTTATTGGTCATCATTACGTTATTATTATTAACAATTGGATTAATTATGGTGTACAGTGCGAGTGCGGTATGGGCGGATTATAAATTTGACGACTCATTCTTTTTCGCGAAACGGCAGCTGCTGTTTGCGGGCATCGGAGTTATTGCCATGTTCTTTATTATGAATGTTGATTATTGGACATGGCGGACATGGTCTAAATTGCTGATGGTTATCTGTTTTTTCTTGCTGGTGCTTGTTTTAATACCAGGCGTAGGCATGGTGCGGAACGGCTCAAGAAGCTGGATCGGAGTCGGCGCATTCAGCATACAGCCTTCAGAGTTTATGAAGCTTGCGATGATAGCATTCCTTGCTAAATTTCTCTCTGAAAAGCAAAAAAACATTACATCATTCAGACGTGGATTTGTCCCGGCGCTCGGCATCGTGTTTTCCGCATTTTTGATTATTATGTGCCAGCCTGACCTCGGAACAGGAACGGTAATGGTCGGTACTTGTATTGTCATGATTTTTGTAGCCGGTGCGCGAATCGCCCATTTCGTCTTTCTCGGGCTGATCGGCCTGAGCGGATTTGTCGGGCTGGTACTGTCGGCTCCATACCGGATTAAACGGATTACCTCTTACTTAAATCCGTGGGAAGATCCGCTTGGCAGCGGCTTTCAAATCATTCAATCGCTTTATGCGGTAGGGCCTGGCGGATTGTTCGGAATGGGGCTTGGCCAAAGCAGACAGAAATTCTTTTATCTGCCCGAACCGCAAACGGACTTTATTTTCGCCATCTTGTCAGAGGAGCTTGGGTTTATCGGCGGGTCGCTTATTTTACTTCTGTTCAGCGTGCTGCTGTGGAGAGGAATCAGGATCGCGCTCGGTGCACCAGATCTATATGGCAGCTTTGTCGCTGTGGGGATTATTTCAATGATCGCGATCCAAGTTATGATCAATATCGGCGTTGTGACGGGCCTTATTCCGGTAACTGGCATCACGCTGCCGTTTCTAAGCTACGGAGGTTCATCGTTGACCCTGATGCTGATGGCTGTCGGCGTGCTGCTGAACGTGAGCCGGTACTCGAGGTATTAATGAATTTTATTAGTAAAGCGATCCTATGAAACAGGAAGCTGGGAAACAATTGAAGCGATAACCCTGTCCATAAAAACAGGGTTATCGTTATGTTATAGAGAAACTGAGACTGGGGGAAGAGTTATGCGAATTGCAATAAGCGGAGGCGGCACAGGGGGACACATTTATCCTGCGCTTGCCTTTATCAAAGAGGTGCAGCGCCGCCATCCTGATACGGAATTTTTATATATCGGAACAGAAAACGGATTAGAGAAAAAAATTGTAGAACGGGAAAATATACCGTTTCGTTCCATTGAAATTACAGGTTTTAAAAGAAAGCTTTCATTTGAAAACGTAAAAACGGTGATGCGTTTTCTAAAGGGCGTTAAAAAAAGCAAATCGTATTTAGCGGAATTTAAGCCGGATGCCGTGATTGGAACCGGCGGTTATGTGTGCGGACCGGTTGTATACGCTGCTGCAAAAATGGGGATTCCGAGTATCGTTCATGAACAAAACAGCCTGCCGGGCATCACCAATAAGTTTCTTTCAAAATATGTTAATAAAGTAGCAATATGTTTTGAGGAAGCAAAATCACATTTTCCAAGTGAGAAAGTTGTATTTACGGGAAACCCGAGAGCCTCTGAGGTCGTCTCAATAAAGACGGGCCGCTCAATGGCTGAATTCGGACTCTCTGAAGAGAAAAAAACCGTATTAATCTTCGGCGGAAGCAGAGGCGCCGCACCGATTAACCGAGCGGTCATTGATATGCAGGATGCGCTGAAAACAAGAGCGTATCAAGTACTGTATATTACGGGCGAGGTTCACTATGAGAAAGTAATGACTGAGCTGAAAAACAAGGGTGCAGCTGACAATATGGTCACAAAACCGTTTCTCCATCAGATGCCAGAATATTTAAAGGCAATTGATGTGATTGTAGCAAGAGCGGGTGCGACGACCATTGCGGAAATTACGGCACTAGGAATCCCAAGTGTGCTGATTCCAAGTCCGTACGTAACGGCGAATCACCAGGAGGTCAATGCGCGATCTCTCGGTCAGCATGATGCTGCGATTGTGTTGAAAGAAACAGAACTCAGCGGGGAAAAGCTGATTGAAGCGCTTGACCGGATTGTGCTTGATGAACAAACATTAAAGGATATGAGCGAACGGACAAAGTCACTCGGTGTTCCTGATGCGGCTGCCCGTTTATACAGCGTACTCGAAGATTTGAAAAAATAATAGAAAAGCAAATGGAATGCGGAGGTTTACGATGGAGAAAGTGATACAAGAATTAAAAGAACGCGAAGTCGGCAAGGTGCTTGCAAATGAACCGCTCGCAAATCATACAACAATGAAAATCGGCGGTCCTGCGGATGTATTGGTCATTCCAAGCAGTGTAGATGCTGTCAAGGACATCATGGATGTTGTGAAAAAATATGAAGTAAAGTGGACAGTCATCGGCCGCGGGTCAAACCTTCTTGTATTAGATGAAGGAATCAGAGGCGTGGTCATCAAGCTGGGCGCGGGTCTTGACCACTTGGAGCTTGACGGGGAACAAGTCACTGTCGGTGGCGGTTATTCAGTCGTGCGTCTTGCTACATCGTTGAGCAAAAAAGGCTTGTCGGGATTAGAATTCGCTGCCGGAATTCCGGGATCCGTCGGAGGAGCTGTTTATATGAATGCAGGCGCTCACGGGTCTGATATGAGTAAGATCCTTGTCAAAGCGCATATTTTATTTGAAGACGGCACGATCGAGTGGCTGACAAATGAGGAGATGGAATTCACCTACAGAACGTCCGTATTGCAAAAGAAACGTCCTGGTGTTTGTCTTGAAGCCGTTCTGCAGCTTGAACAAAAAGATAAAGAATCAATCGTTCAGCAAATGCAAAGCAATAAAGACTACAGAAAGAATACACAGCCGTATTCAAGCCCTTGTGCAGGAAGCATATTCAGAAACCCGCTTCCAAACCATGCCGGCAATCTAGTGGAAAAAGCAGGCTTAAAAGGATATCAAATCGGCGGTGCGAAAATATCGGAAATGCACGGGAACTTTATCGTCAATGCGGGCGGAGCATCAGCAAAAGATGTGCTTGATCTGATCGACCATGTGAAAAAGACGATCCGTGAAAAATACGAGATTGAGATGCACACAGAGGTTGAAATCATCGGTGAAAATCGCTGATTCAAGTTCTGAACTGAAGCTGTTCATATGATATACTGTAAGCAAACGACAAACGGCATCATAGTATGCCGTTTGTTTTGGAATAGGCAGACTTTTAAGGCTGTTTCATTTGAATGAGGTGAACAGGCAATGAATCCGGGGCATGACCGAGAAAAAATCGTAAATATTGAAGAACGGATCCCTAAAATTAAAGAGCAGAGAAAACAGAAGGCAAACCGCCGGCTTATTTCATTTATTATGCTCTTTTTTATGATGGTGCTGATCATCGTGTATCTGCAGACACCGATCAGTAAAATTTCATCAATCTCTGTTACCGGCAATGAGAATGTTTCCAAAAAGGAAATTATTGATCTTTCCGATATCAAAAGCGGAGATACTGAATTTTGGAGTCTGGATAAGAAAAAAACAGCAAAAAAGATTCAGCAAAATAAATTAGTAAAAAAAGCAGAAATCAGCAAATCCCTTCCTAATAAAATCAACATTGCGATCGAAGAATATAAAGCGATTGCTTATTTAGAAAAAGACAATGTGTATTATGAAGTCCTTGAAAACGGTTCAGTTTTGCCAGACGAAGTAACGCCGGATGATGCGGGACCGATTTTGGTGAATTGGACAGACGCTAAAAAACGTGTTCAGATGGCCAAGCAGCTCGATGCTTTGTCAAATTCTATAAAACAATCGATTTCAGAAGTGTATTATACTCCTGTCAAAATGGATCAAAACCGGATTAAATTATATATGAACGACGGGTATGTCGTCACTGCATCCATCAAAACCTTTGCAGACCGAATGAAAACGTATCCTTCTATTATTTCACAGCTCAGCGGCAGTAAAAAAGGGATTATTCATTTAGAAGTTGCAACCTATTTTGAGGAGTTTGGAAAAAGCGATTCGTCTGCCAAAAAGGAAGATGAAAATTGAGGGGCAAATCAGCCGTCCTTCTTTCTTTGATTATGCTTATCGCCGGCTTTTTAATTTCTTTTTCTTTTCAGACGACAAGAGAAAACCACAAAAGCATGACAGAGACGGAAGAATGGAAAAAAGAATATGCCCTGCGGGATGAACTGCTGAAACAAGAGAAAGAAAACAAGGACCTTGAAAAAGAACTGTATCAAAAGCAGAACAAAGTCCGTCAGACTGAAAATAAGATGAAGAACGAAAAAACAGAATACTATAACGTCCTGGAAGATGTAGAAAAGTACAGAATGTATATTGGGGAAGTCGGTGTACAAGGAGAGGGCGTTCAAGTGACTTTGGAAGATGCTTCTTACATACCGGAAGGAGAGAACGTGAACAGCTACATCGTTCACGAAAGCCATCTCTTTCAAGTCATAAATGAACTGTATATATCTGGTGCGGCAGCCGTCTCCGTCAACGGCCAGCGGCTGACCCATGATTCCTACATCAAGTGCAACGGGCCGGTCGTAACGGTGGACGGGGTGCAGCACCCCGCCCCGTTTGTCGTTTCTGCCATCGGAGATCCTGATGTCCTGCTTCCTTCGTTAAATATAGCAGGAGGCCTGATCGATCAGCTTTCTATGGATCATATTTCTGTTACCGCAGAAAAAAAGAAAAATGTACAAATGGAACCCATTCTGAAAACGAAGGAATGACTGGAAAAGCGGGTGAAGTGATTGAAAATAAAGCGTTCCTTCATTAGCATCAGCGTGCTTATGGTTATATTCGGCCTTATGATATCTGTTCAATTTAATTCTTTAAAGCATCCACAAGTCCGAGATACAAGAGATATGTGGGATATAAGAGAAGAGCTTACATCAGAGCAGAAGAAGCAGGAAGAGCTGCTGGCTGAAATTAAAAAGTATGATAAATTGCTGAATACCTATACACAAAACAAAGAATTGACAAAAGAAACAGCGCTCAATAATACATTACAAACCTTAAAAAAAACAGCCGGCATGACCGATATAACAGGTAGCGGAATTGTCATCACCCTTTCTCCGCTTTTTTCTGAAAGCGTAACTGGAGAGGCGATCAAAAATCCACCGCCGGATTTACTAAAGAAGCTGATCAATGAACTCAACTCCTATGGTGCTGAGCATATCTCAATAAATGAGCGAAGAGTTGTGAATTCTTCAGTGATACGGGACATAAACGGCACAACAAAAATAGACGGATACAGCCTTGATGATTATCCTTTAACAGTAAAAGTGCTTGCTGAAGATCCGGACAAGCTGTACAGCAGGGTAAAGGGGTCCGATTTAGAGGATATCTTTGCTTCTGAAAATGTAGCGTTAAAAGCAGGTAAATCTGACAGCAGCCTGACTTTAAAAGCTTATGACAGAGCAGTGGACGTACAACAGCTAAAACCGCTGAAAGACTAAAAGGGAGGAGAATTGTCATGTGGCTGCCCGTGCTTGGACTCGTGCTCGGAATAACGATCGGATTGATGACAAACTTAACGATACCGAGTGAATACTCAAATTATTTATCACTTGCGGTGCTTGCTGCACTTGATACTCTAATCGGCGGAATCAGGGCGCATTTACAAGGTACATATGATGAAATGGTATTTGTTTCCGGTTTCTTTTTTAATATTATATTGGCAATAAGTTTAGCTTTTCTGGGAGTCCATCTTGGTGTAGACTTGTATTTAGCAGGTATATTCGCATTTGGAGTCAGGTTATTTCAGAATATAGCCGTTATAAGAAGAAATCTACTAACAAAGTGGACTCTTTCTAAAAAAAATAAAAAAAATGTGATATAAAAGAGGATATACATAGGATATAACGAATATTTTCAATAAACATAAAATGTGAAAAGCACATAAGGAATATTCCGTTGTTATTTTTTGTTACACACTTGTAAAGCCACATTCATTGTATTGTTGTTCCGCAAATAATAGAATAGAAATGATCGAAATGTGAGGAGGTGCCATAGAATGAACAACAATGAACTTTACGTCAGTCTTGACATCGGTACGTCCAATACAAAAGTGATCGTCGGAGAAATGACAGATGATTCCCTAAATATTATCGGTGTGGGAAATGTACCGTCTGAAGGGTTGAAAAAAGGCTCAATCGTTGATATAGATGAGACCGTTCATTCTATAAGAAAAGCGTTTGACCAAGCTGAAAGAATGGTAGGTTTTCCGCTTAGAAAAGCTATTGTCGGCGTTAATGGAAATTATATCAATATTCAAGATACAAACGGTGTTGTAGCAGTTTCCAGTGAAAATAAAGAAATTCAAGTAGAAGATGTCCGCCGCGTCATGGAAGCGGCTCAGGTTGTTTCAATACCGCATGAACAGCTGATAGTCGACGTCATTCCTAAACAATTTATCGTAGATGGAAGAGATGAAATTACCGACCCGAAAAAAATGCTAGGTGTGCGTTTAGAAGTAGAGGGCACACTGATCACCGGTTCAAAAACAATATTACATAACTTGCTTCGCTGCGTTGAAAGAGCCGGTGTTGAAATAACTGATATTTGTCTACAGCCGCTGGCAGCCGGTTCTGCTGCTTTGTCAAAGGATGAGAAAAATCTCGGTGTGGCTCTCATTGATATAGGCGGAGGGTCAACCACCATTGCCGTGTTCCAGAACGGACACCTGACTTCTACCCGTGTCATTCCTCTCGGAGGCGAAAATATCACCAAAGATATCTCCATCGGATTGAGAACGTCCACAGAAGAAGCGGAACGTGTGAAAAAACAATTTGGACATGCCTACTATAACGAGGCTTCAGAAGATGAAGTATTTGAGGTAACCGTTATAGGCACCAATCAGAAACAAACATTTACACAGCAGGAAGCAGCGAATATCATAGAAGCAAGAGTCGAAGAAATTCTTGAGATTGCTTCGGAAGAACTTCGCAATATGGGAATTAGCGATCTGCCGGGAGGCTTCGTGCTGACAGGGGGACAAGCAGCAATGCCTGGTATCATGTCACTAGCGCAGGATGTGCTGCAAAACAATGTCAGAGTGGCGAGCCCGAATTATATCGGTGTAAGAGATCCTCAGTATATGACGGCAGTTGGCATGATTCAATTCGCCTGCCGGAATGCAAGAATTCAAGGCAGAAAAATTGGCTTCAAGATGCCTGAAGAAGCGATACAGGAAATCGCCGTCTCATCAGCAGAGGAACAAGAGCAGCATCATCACCAAAATGAGATGCAGCAACGGCCAAAAGGAAAACAAAAAACACAAGCCGAACATAACAAACAGAGCAAAATGAAAAAACTAT
The DNA here is from genome assembly GCF_002289525.1 of Bacillus sp. 7705b. Lineage (NCBI taxonomy): Bacteria > Bacillati > Bacillota > Bacilli > Caryophanales > Bacillaceae > Bacillus > Bacillus sp. 7705b. The sequence continues at coordinate 23,990 of NZ_NSDH01000026.1, forward strand.
TAAGCATGTTTTGGGAATAGATAGATAGTCATTCGGCAGATTAGGAGGATTTAGCATGTTGGAGTTCGAAACAAACATAGACGGCTTAGCATCAATTAAAGTAATCGGAGTAGGAGGCGGCGGTAACAACGCGGTCAACCGAATGATTGAGAATGAAGTGCAAGGAGTAGAGTACATCGCGGTAAATACGGACGCTCAAGCTCTTAACCTGTCAAAAGCGGAAGTGAAAATGCAAATCGGCGCAAAGCTGACTAGAGGATTGGGAGCAGGTGCGAATCCGGAAGTCGGGAAAAAAGCCGCAGAGGAAAGCAAGGAGCAGATTGAAGAAGCGCTAAAAGGCGCTGACATGGTATTCGTAACAGCTGGTATGGGAGGCGGAACAGGAACAGGTGCCGCACCGGTTATTGCGCAAATCGCAAAAGATTTAGGAGCATTAACAGTCGGAGTTGTTACAAGACCGTTTACGTTCGAAGGTCGCAAAAGACAGCTGCAGGCGGCGGGCGGAATTTCTGCAATGAAAGAAGCGGTGGACACGCTGATTGTGATCCCGAACGACCGTATTCTTGAAATTGTTGATAAAAACACGCCGATGCTTGAAGCATTCCGTGAAGCTGATAACGTACTCCGTCAGGGGGTTCAAGGTATTTCTGACCTGATCGCTACTCCTGGTCTCATTAACCTAGACTTTGCTGATGTGAAAACGATCATGTCAAACAAAGGATCTGCTTTAATGGGTATTGGTATTGCGACTGGAGAAAACCGTGCTGCAGAAGCTGCGAAAAAAGCCATTTCCAGTCCGCTTCTTGAAGCAGCAATTGACGGCGCGCAAGGCGTCTTAATGAACATTACTGGCGGAACAAATCTAAGCCTTTATGAAGTTCAGGAAGCAGCAGACATTGTCGCTTCTGCATCTGATCAGGATGTAAACATGATTTTCGGTTCTGTTATTAACGAAAATCTTAAAGACGAGATTGTAGTTACTGTGATTGCCACTGGTTTTATCGAACAGGAGAAAGATGTTACGAAACCCCAGCGTCCATCATTAAACCAGAACATCAAATCACATAATCAGAGTGCTCCAAAACGTGAGCCGAAACGAGAGGAACCGCAGCATCAAAACACAGTCAGCCGTCAAACCTCACAGCCGGCTGACGATACGCTTGATATTCCTACATTCTTAAGAAACCGCAATAAACGCGGCTAATTGAAAGGACAAAATCGTTTTCGATTTTGTCCTTTTTTATTTTTTCCTCTATCATTTCCATTCATCTCTCATGTCTTTTGCACTATGTCTTCCTACACATAACAACAAATCAACCTATTATACCTACTGATATTTCATGACGATATAATCATTTTCATTTATATGGAAATACGATGACAGAAAACGACAATATCTGTAATTGAGATTGTCTACAGTTAACGTACAGCGAAGTTTTGACAAACAAATTGAATGTTAAAGGAGGGACGACATTTTTTTACAAAGTGGTTTAAAAAAGGGGGATAAAAAATGAGGAAACAAACGAAAAACAGGCTGATCAGTTCTGTTTTGAGTACAGTTGTCGTCAGTTCACTGCTGTTTCCGAGTGCAGCCGGGGCAAGCAGCAAAGGTGCTGCTTCTTCTGTAAAACAGGAGCTTCAATCTTCTGAATCGATTCAAAACAAGATTTCCAGCTCATTAAAGAAAAGCTTTAAAAAAGACGAAAAAACTACCTTTCTGATCAAATTTAAAGATCAAGCTGATACCCAAAAAGCAGCAAAATCAGCTGTCAAAAAAGCGAAATCTAAAAAGCTGACCGCTGCTAAAACGGAATATCAAAAGCGTTCGGCCGTCGTGTCTTCGTTAAAAGTGACAGCTGATGAAGCTCAGAAAGACGTCTTGAAATATTTAAACAGCCAGAAAAATAAAGGGAACGCCGATGATATTCACTCCTATTATGTGGTAAATGGAATTGCTGTACATGCTTCAAAAGAAGTCATGGAGAAAGTGGCGCAGTTCCCTGAAGTAGAAAAGGTGCTTCCGAATGAAAAACGGCAGCTTTTTAAGTCATCCGCTTCCCCATTCAATATGAAAAAAGCACAAAAAGCGATAAAAGCAACTGACGGTGTAGAATGGAATATAGACCAAATAGACGCACCGAAGGCTTGGGAGCTTGGCTATGACGGAACGGGTACGGTTGTCGCCTCCATTGATACCGGGGTTGAATGGGAACATCCTGCATTAAAAGAAAAATATCGCGGGTTTCATCCGGAAAGCCCCAATGAGCCTGATCATGACATGAACTGGTTTGATGCTGTAGCGAACGAGTCAAGTCCATATGATGATCTTGATCACGGTACTCATGTAACAGGTACAATGGTTGGTTCTGAGCCTGATGGCACGAATCAAATTGGTGTCGCACCTGGTGCAAAATGGATTGCTGTTAAGGCGTTTTCTGAAGATGGCGGGACAGACGCTGACATTTTGGAGGCTGGTGAATGGATTTTAGCTCCAAAGGACGCAGAGGGCAACCCTCATCCGGAAATGGCTCCGGATGTCGTCAATAATTCTTGGGGCGGGGGCTCCGGCCTTGATGAATGGTACAGAGATATGGTCAATGCGTGGCGGGCGGCCGACATTTTCCCGGAATTCTCTGCGGGAAATGCTGACCTCTTTAACCCGGGCGGACCTTGTTCTATTGCGAATCCTGCCAATTATCCGGAAGCGTTTGCGACCGGAGCGACTGATATTAACAAAAAGCTTGGCGATTTTTCACTCCAGGGACCGTCGCCATACGATGAAACAAAGCCGGAAATTTCTGCTCCAGGCGTAAACATCCGGTCTTCAGTTCCCGGCCAGACATATGAAGACGGTTGGGATGGCACGTCGATGGCAGGACCGCATGTTTCTGCTGTTGCTGCGCTATTGAAGCAGGCAGACGCCTCACTTTCTGTCGATGAGATGGAGGATATATTGACAAGCACGGCTGAGCCATTAACGGATTCTACATTCCCTGACTCTCCGAATAACGGATACGGTCATGGTTTGGTGAATGCTTTTGATGCCGTTTCAGCGGTTACAGACGGTTTAGGAAAAGCAGAAGGGCAAGTTTCTGTCGATGGGGAAGATGAGGAGCTGCCTGGCTATCAGCATAAGAAAGTAAATGAAGCTTATGAAGGTGCCAGCCTTCCGCTTACCTTGACAGCTGAAGACAATGTGAGTGTGACATCCGTGAAATTGTCCTATAAGCTGGATCATGGCGAATGGAACGAGGTCAAAGCTAAACGAATCAGCGGAGATCATCTGAAAGGAACGTACCAGGCGGAAATCCCAAGTATAAAGGGGACCGCATTAAGCTATAAGTGGATCATTCAGGATTTTGGCGGCCATGTTGTAGAGTCTGACATATATGATGTAACCGTGAAACCTAGCATCACTGTTGGATACAAACAGGATTTTGAAACAGAACCAGGCGGCTGGCTTACGAGCGGAACAAATAATAACTGGGAGTGGGGAGTTCCGGAATCAGGCCCTAATGCAGCTGCATCAGGAGAAAAAGTATATGGGACAAACCTGACTGGAAATTATGCCAATGGAGCGAATATGAATCTCACTATGCCTCCAATTGACGTGCCTGATTCAGGCGGCCTGTTTCTTCAATTTAAAAGCTGGCACAACCTGGAAAATGATTTTGATTATGGCTACGTTTTTGTTTTACCGGAAGGCGAAACGAATTGGGAGCAGGCAGGGGTCTATAACGGAAAGACTTCAAACTGGACCAGCGAAGAAATTAATTTATCCGTATACAGAGGCCAAAACATTCGAGTGATGTTTAACCTTCAGTCTGATGAAAGCATTGCAAAAGAGGGCTGGTACGTTGATGATGTTCAGCTTTCAGACAAATCTTCCGGGAAAACAGCCAAAAAGAATAAGCTGGGCGTACAAAAACCGGCAGAAAAGCAAAAGAAAAAAGCGGTTAATCCAAAAAAGGCTAAGCCATCAACAAATACAGCTGCCAAAACAAAACATAGTGCTGATATGCAGCCGCAAGCATTGCCGCTCAGAGCACAGGTCAGTGTGGTTGAAACAGGAAAATCAACCTATTCAGACCAATCAACCGGACAGTACAAGCTGACGCATAAAGCAGGAGACTACACGCTTATGGCAGAAGCTTACGGCTATCAATCAAAAACGCAAAAAGTGTCTTTGCAGGCAGATCAGACAACCCAAGCTAATTTTACGTTAGAAGAAATAAAGAAAGGCACATTAAAAGGCACTGTCATCAATAAAACAACAGGAGAGCCGGTAAAAGGCGCTTCCGTCTATGTTATCGAGGATGCCGCGGTTGAACCGGCAACTACAAACGACAAAGGAGAATATACACTTGAGGCCTACGAGGGCTCTTACACCATTAAAGTGGCTGCACCGGGCTATTACAGTGATGAATTTTCCGTTGATTTAAAAGGTGATATCACGAAAGAAACTGTGCTGAAGCCTTTCGTCGGTTATCCGGGCGAGATCGGATACGATGACGGAACAGCGGAGAATGCAAATTCCTATTTCGCGGCCGGAAACGGCTGGGCGGTTAAAATGTCACTTGCTGACGGCAAGGAAAAAGGCATGCTGACAGGAGGGCTATTCAGATTCTGGGATACGGAGTTCCCTGATCCTGGCGGCACAGAGTTTAAGGTCGAGGTTTACGATGCTACAGGGAAAGATGGAGCACCCGGCAAAAAAATTGCGGGACCATATAACGCGGAAGCTCTTCGTAATGGCGAATGGACGAAAGTCGATCTCAGCTCGAAGGGGATTATGGTCGATAAAGACTTTTATCTTGTATATATCCAGTCAAAACCTGATCCATATTCACCAGGCTTGGCAATGGATGAAACCGGGCAGTACTCAGATCGCAACTGGCAGTATGTTAACGGAACATGGCAAAAAGGAGATAAAGAAGACGGCAACTATATGATTCGCGCGTTAGTCGATTATGAAGCTGCCGTACCTGTCATTACTTCTCCTGAAGATAAAGCATACACCAATATGGAGAACGTCACGGTAAAAGGAAAGGCATCTCCGGGGACGACTGTAACCCTTTATAATGGTGATAAAGAAGCAGGGGAAACGAAAACTGCCGAAGATGGCACGTTCGAGGCAGGAGTTTCACTCAGCAAAGGGGAAAACAAGCTGACAGCGGCTGCATCAATAGACTCCGGAACGACTGATGCTTCAAGTCCTGTCACGGTCACACTTGATCAAGACAAGCCTGAACTGACGCTCGACAATCCAAAGGATGGCGAGAAAATCAATAAAGAAGCGCTGACTGTTAAAGGCACTGTTTCAGATGACAACTTGAAAGAAGTAAAGGTTAATGGCAAAAAAGCAACGGTCACAGACGGTTCCTACTCTGCCCGTATCCTTTTGGAAAACGGAAGCAACGAAGTAAAGGTGACAGCCACTGACTTAGCAGGCAACAAAACGACGAAAAAAGCTGTCGTCAATGTGAATTTTGACCAGCCAGTCATTACCGGACTGATTCCTGGTGAGGACAAAACCTTAAAAGCCGGTGAATCGGTCAAAATCGCTTTTTCAAGCGCGAAAGGTGCAGATGCAACGTTTGTCATTCGCCTGCCGCTCACAAATGCAAGAGCGAATGTACAAAACGCTACCGAGCTGCCGTTAAGAGAAATTTCTCCGGGACGATATGAAGGCTACTGGACAGCAACATCTTCTATTAAAGCAAACGGAGCTAAGGTAGAGGTTATCGTTCGAGACGGTTACGGCAATGAAACCAGAAAAACAGCGAATGGAAAACTTTATATCAATACTGAAAAGTAAGTGTAAGAAAGCTGCCGCTCTTGGCAGCTTTTTTTCTATATACTCTCATTTATTCCCTCGACAAATTAAGCAGTTATCCCTGAAAAATTGTATGGGCCTCTCAACATTAATTGACAGACTTTCCCACAGAGCTTGCTTTATACTTATGAAACAAGAAGGGGAACAGCGTGATGCAAGAAAGAAAGGGGTCAGGTGTGAAAATCTATTTAGATGTCATTTGGCTGTTAAACTTTTGTTTTGACGCACTGTTGCTTTTACTGACGGCTTTTATTTTGAAACGCCATGTGAAAAAAAGAAGATTGATAGGCGGCGCGTTTATCGGGTCAAGTATTGTCCTTTTGATGTTTACTCCTTTCTCGCCGATCGTTGAGAACCCGGCCGGAAAGCTCGCTTTTTCGGTTGTCATTGTGCTCGTGACATTCGGTTTTAAGCGGTTTCGCTATTTCTTTCAAAATTTGTTTTCCTTTTATTTTGCTACTTTTCTAATGGGAGGGGGAATAATCGGAGCACATTCATTGCTGCAGTCAAACTCTATTGTCAGAAACGGTGTCATGATCACCAATCAAACCGGATTTGGCGACCCGATCAGCTGGATGTTTATCGTGGCTGGCTTTCCCGCAGTATGGTTTTTTTCCAAGAGAAGAATCGAAGATATTGAAACAAAAAACATTCAATATGAGGAACGAGTCAGGGTACAGGCGGACCTGGGCGGCCAAACACTGCACGCAAGAGGCCTGGTGGATTCCGGCAACCAGCTGTATGATCCGCTCACAAAAACGCCGGTCATGATTCTTCACATTGATAAGCTTGAACCAATTTTCGGAGAGGCTGAAACGATGATTATCCGAAATGCAGACCCGATGGAAGCGATTGAACAGCTTGATGATTCGTTTCGTTTTTTAGATAAAATGAGGCTGATCCCATATCGGGGAGTAGGCCAGCAGCATCAATTTTTATTATGTATCAAACCGGATCATGTAACGATTATGACAAAAGATGAAATGATTTCCGCGGATAAATGCTTAATCGGCATCAGCACGTCAAAGCTGTCGGCAGATGGAGATTTTGACGCGATTATTCATCCGAAAATGCTGTCCGGAAAGGCCATTAAGCACGTATCCTAATGTTCGCAAATGTCCGTTACTTATCATACTCATAAGACGTGACATTTAGAAGGGAGAGGAAGATGAAAAAACTTAAATTGCGGTTGACGCACCTCTGGTATAAGCTGCTGATGAAAGTGGGCTTAAAAAGCGATGAAGTGTATTACATAGGCGGGAGTGAAGCTTTGCCGCCGCCATTATCAAAAGACGAGGAGCAGGTTCTATTAATGAAGCTCCCAAGCGGCGACCAGGCGGCCCGCGCTATTTTGATCGAACGCAACCTGCGGCTTGTCGTCTATATCGCACGGAAATTTGAAAACACGGGAATTAATATTGAAGATTTAATCAGCATCGGCACCATTGGATTAATCAAAGCTGTGAATACCTTCAATCCGGAAAAGAAAATCAAGCTGGCTACATATGCCTCTCGCTGTATCGAGAATGAAATCCTGATGTATTTAAGGAGAAACAACAAAATCCGTTCAGAAGTTTCTTTTGATGAACCGCTTAATATTGATTGGGACGGCAATGAGCTTCTGCTTTCTGATGTGCTGGGCACGGATGACGACATCATCACAAAGGACATTGAAGCAAATGTGGATAAAAAGCTTCTAAAAAAAGCGCTCGAACAGTTAAATGAGAGGGAGAAACAAATCATGGAACTGCGTTTTGGGCTCGTCGGCGAAGAGGAAAAGACCCAAAAGGATGTTGCGGATATGATGGGGATTTCCCAATCCTATATTTCCCGTCTGGAAAAAAGAATCATTAAAAGATTGCGAAAAGAATTCAACAAAATGGTGTAAAAAATTTTTGCGGCTTAATCCCTTGATTCTACAAGGATTTCCCAATTATGACTATTTTTCGGTTTGAGTGCAGTGCATATTTTTCCCACCCGAGGAGATACTTAACGTTGTACAGCAGCTCCTGTAGGGAGGGAAAAAAGTGTCGAGAAATAAAGTCGAAATCTGCGGGGTGGATACCTCCAAATTACCCGTACTCAAGAATGAAGAGATGAGAAAGCTGTTTAGGCAATTGCAGGACGAAGGTGATGATTCAGCCAGAGAAAAGCTTGTTAACGGGAACTTGCGTCTTGTCTTAAGTGTCATTCAAAGATTTAATAACAGAGGGGAGTATGTTGATGACTTATTTCAAGTCGGCTGTATCGGACTAATGAAATCCATTGATAATTTTGATCTAAGCCACAATGTTAAGTTTTCAACATACGCTGTACCTATGATTATCGGAGAAATCCGCAGGTATTTGCGCGATAATAACCCGATACGTGTCTCGAGATCACTCAGGGATATCGCATATAAGGCACTTCAGGTAAGAGAGCGGTTAATCAGTGAGACAAGCAAGGAGCCGACGGCAGAGGATATCGCCAAAGTTCTTGAAGTACCGCACGAAGAAATCGTGTTCGCACTCGACGCCATTCAAGATCCGGTATCTCTTTTTGAACCGATCTACAATGACGGCGGAGATCCGATTTATGTCATGGATCAAATCAGTGATGAACGCAACAAAGATACACAATGGATTGAAGAGCTGGCTTTGAAAGAGGGCATGAGAAGACTGAACGAGAGGGAAAAAATGATTTTAAGAAAACGGTTCTTCCAAGGAAAAACGCAAATGGAAGTAGCTGAAGAAATCGGCATTTCCCAGGCACAGGTGTCCAGACTGGAAAAGGCAGCAATCAAACAAATGAATAAGAATATTCATCAATAGCATGCACGCCGAAAGCCTTTAAAACAATTTCTGTTTTAAAGGCTTTTCTATTTGGAAACGAGCGGTTTACGTTTTCGAAAAAGTAAGGTATCCTAGTCCGTACACAGTTTTGTGAAAATTAAAATAATTATTTGGCTTGGAAAGAGGAGGACCACAATGATTTTGCAGCTTGACAATGTCTCACTAAAACGGAATGGAAAATGGATACTAAAGAATATTCATTGGAAAGTAGAAGAAAAGGAGAATTGGGTGCTTTACGGATTAAACGGAGCTGGGAAGACCGCGCTGTTAAATATGTTATGCTCTTACTATTTTCCGACAGCAGGCGAGATGCAGGTGCTTGGTCATGTATTCGGAAAAACGGAGCTGGGAGATAAACTCAGACGAAAAATTGGCCTTGTCTCAGCGGGGCTTCAGCAAAAATTGTATCCGGCAGATTCAGCTTTTGAAATTGCTCTGAGCGGGGCATATGCTTCTATTGGCTTGTATGAAACACCAAGTGCGGAAATCAGAGAAAAAGCGATTGCCCTGCTCGAGGACTTAGGAGCCATTGATTATGCCGACCGCCGCTACGAAACTCTTTCTCAAGGAGAGAAACAAAGAGCTTTAATCGCAAGAGCGCTAATGGCTGATCCGGAGCTGCTTATACTGGACGAACCAGTTACAGGACTTGATTTTATTGCCCGGGAAAAACTGTTAGATACGATTACGCACATTGCAAGCAGGGAAAATGCGCCGTCTATTCTTTATGTTACGCATCATGCGGAAGAAATTTTGCCGATTTTTGATAAAGCCCTCTTGTTAAAAAAGGGAGAAGTCTTTAGGTCAGGACACATGAAAGACATGCTGACAGACGAATCACTTTCTTCTTTTTTTGATACGCCGATCCGTGTATTATGGAATCAGGATCGCCCGTTTTTAACAAGAGCTGAGCCGGTAACAAATGCATAACAACATACGATTCATCCTGGGGGTGCTTTCGAAGCTGAGAGAGACGCTGGTCTCAACCCTTATTGACCTGATCTGGATCATACCAGCGGAGGGAAGCGGTGAAAAAAAGCGGAGAATGCAGCAGCTTGCACTCTGCTTTCTTTATTAAGCCGTTTCATGAATATGAAACGGCTTTTTTCTATTAAAAATAGGAGCGGATAACATGATTGATCAAGTAGAATCTTTACTGAAAAATGCGGAAGAACAAAAGGACGAGCTCATTGAGCTTGCGAAAACGCTGATTTCTTTTAAAACACCGGCGCCGCCTGCGAGAAATACAGACAGCATCCAAACATGGATTGCACAGTTTTTGCTTGAACGGGGATTTTCTATCGACAAATGGGACGTTTATCCAGGAGATCCCAATGTTGTGGGTGTTTTAAAAGGAACAAATTCAGCCGCCTATCAAAGTTTAATCATCAATGGGCATGTCGATGTGGCAGAGGTAAAAGAGGGCGAGGAATGGGCGCATGACCCATTTTGTCCCAGTGAGAAAAACGGTTTCTTAATCGGCCGGGGCGCTTCAGATATGAAAGGCGGAATGGCCTGTGTGCTGTTTGCTTTAAAGCTGATTCGTGAAGCGGGCGTTGAGCTCCCGGGCGATTTGATTCTGCAATCGGTCATCGGGGAGGAAGTCGGAGAGGCCGGCACGCTTGAATGCTGCAAAAAGGGCTATCACGCAGACTTTGCAGTTGTGGCGGATACGAGCGATATGCATATTCAAGGTCAAGGCGGAGTGATTACAGGCTGGATCGAAATGAAAAGCAGTCAAACGTTTCACGATGGAACAAGACGGAATATGATCCACGCTGGCGGAGGAACCTTCGGGGCGAGCGCAATCGAAAAAATGGCAAAAATCATTTCTGGACTCGGTGAGCTGGAGCGACATTGGGCCATTATGAAAAGCTATCCTGGCTTTACCCCCGGTACAAACACAATTAATCCCGCTGTTATAGAAGGAGGCAGACATGCGGCCTTTATAGCGGATGAGTGCCGATTATGGATTACCGTCCATTTTTATCCCAATGAAACGCATGAAGAAGTGGCTGCTGAAATAGAAGATTACATCAACAGGCTGAGTGACAGTGATATTTGGCTGAGGGAAAACCGTCCTGTCTTCAAATGGGGAGGCTCTTCAATGATTGAAGAAAGAGGAGAAATTTTTCCGGCCTTGGAAGTTGATCCGGCTCATCCCGGCGTTTTAGCCCTTACGGCGTCACACGAGGAGATCAAACGGGAACGCCCGGTCATTGACGTATCTCAAACCGTAACCGATGGTGGATGGCTTTATAATGCCGGTATTCCAAGCGTAATATACGGACCGGGCGATTTATATAATGCTCATGCCGTTAATGAAGAGGTATCGATTGAGCAGCTCGTAAATTATACGAAAATCATGCTCACGTTCATCATAAGATGGTGCAGCCGCAAAAAAGAACAATGATCATGAAAATTTCTCCTTGCTGACAAGGTTCAGCCCGCCCGTTCATATACTAGAAAAAAGGACCGAAAAAGGACGTGATGGGATGATCAGCATTTCAGAATTTCAAGTAAAGGATGTCGTCAATGTCTCTAACGGAAAAAAATTAGGGAGCATCGGTGATATTGATATCAATGTCACCACAGGAAAAATTCAGGCGATTATACTAGGGGGAAATGGAAAAGTTCTCGGTTTTTTTGGAAAGGAAGAGGAAATGGTCATTCCTTGGCGAAATATAGTTAAAATCGGAGAAGATGTCATTTTAGTCCGATTAAGTGAATCCCACGCTTAACCTGCTTTTTTGCCGCTGATTGTCAAATGCCGGAAGTCTGAACTCTTCCGGCACATTTCATTTATGAAATATGTAAATCGGCGCTAAACGAATGCAGAAAGATGTGGTAAAATAAGTGGGAAATTACGCCTTATAAATGTTTGTCGAAAGGTTGGATCATCATGAATACATATCACCCATTCAGTCTCACCACCCCCTCGACACTCATGATACAAGACTGGAAACAAACGAATCAAAACGATGCAGAAGTCATTGCCGGATTTACTACGAAAAACGGCGGTGTCAGTCAAAAACCTTTTGAGTCGTTAAATACAGGATTGCACGTTCATGACAAAGATGCAGATGTGGTTAAAAATCGTGAATATATAGCCGATATGTTTAATATTGATTTGCAGTCTTGGGTATTTGCTGACCAGACACACGACAATCGCGTCCAAAAAGTGACGCAGAGGGATAGGGGAAAAGGCGCCCGTGAGTATCACTCAGCTTTTAAAGCAACAGACGGGCTCTATACAAATGATAAAAATGTATTTTTGGCATTATGCTTTGCTGATTGTGTGCCCCTATTCTTTTTCGATCCGGTGAAATCGCTTGTCGGGATCGCTCATGCCGGATGGAAAGGCACGGTCAAACAGATTGGCAGAGAAATGGTGAAGCAATGGACTGAACAGGAGGGCTCGAAGCTTTCTGATATATACGCTGTTGTCGGACCGTCTATCTGCGGTGCGTGCTATACGGTAGATGACCGTGTGATGAATGCTGTCCGCGCATTGCCGTTTTCAGCAGATCGCGCCGTGAATCAGACGGGGCAGGGGCAGTATCAGCTTGACCTGAAAGAGCTGAACCGACTCATACTGATTGACAGCGGTTTGGCAAATGAGCAGATTTCTGTCAGCGGTTTATGTACGGAAAGTGAGCCGTCACTTTTCTTTTCCCATCGGCGAGATCAGGGGAAAACAGGACGGATGATGTCCTTTATCGGAATGAAGGAGGCATAAAAGATCTTGCGTGTTGTTGATCATTTACGACATATAAACGAACGAATAAACGAAGCATGTAACAGATCGGGCCGCAGATCCGATGAAGTTACGGTTATTGCAGTCACAAAATATGTGTCGCCTGAAAGAGCACAGGAGGCGGTCGATGCGGGCATCACGTGCCTCGGAGAGAACCGGGACGCCGAACTGCTTCGCAAACAGGAAATCATTAAAGGAAATCCGGAATGGCATTTTATCGGCAGCCTTCAATCAAGAAAAGTAAAAGCTGTCGTCAATTCTGTTTCCTATATTCATTCCCTGGACCGGCTTTCATTAGCGAAAGAAATTGAAAAACGGGCTGAAGGTGCTGTCCAATGCTTTCTGCAGGTCAATACCTCGCTTGAGCCCTCTAAACACGGCATGAATAAAGAAGAAGTGATACCATTCATACAGGAGCTTTCCGGCTTTGGCAACATTGTTGTGGCCGGACTGATGACAATGGCTCCACTGACTGATGACCAAGATGAGATTAGAAGCTGTTTCCGAACGCTTAGAGAACTTCGTGATCAGGTTCAAGAGCTGAAACAGCCGAACGCTCCATGTACAGAACTGTCGATGGGCATGTCAAATGATTTTGAAATCGCGATTGAAGAAGGGGCTACTTATATTAGAATCGGCTCATCGTTAGTCGGAAATGAAACAGGGGGTGTACAGCAATGAGTATGAAAAATAAACTGAAAAACTTTTTCTCAATGGATGAAGAAGAATACGAATACGAATATATTGAAACTGAGCGGGATTCTCATGAAGAACAGGAACAAAAAGAAAAACCTGCTTATAATGCTGGTAAACCAGCAGCCAAACAGAATGTAGTAAGCTTGCAAAGTGTTCAGAAATCCTCTAAAGTGGTGTTGAGTGAGCCGCGCGTTTATGCGGAGGCGCAGGAAATAGCCGACCATCTGAAGAACAGGCGGGCAGTTGTCGTCAATCTTCAGCGGATACAGCATGACCAGGCGAAACGGATTGTTGACTTTTTAAGCGGCACCGTTTATGCCATTGGCGGCGATATCCAAAGAATCGGTTCAGATATTTTCCTATGCACGCCTGACAACGTAGATGTTTCAGGCACAATTTCTGAGCTCATATCTGAAGACGATCAGAGGTGGTAAAGCGAGATGATCCTTTATCAAGTTTTTTCGGTTTTAAGCTTATTAATTACAATATACTCATTTGCCCTGATCATATATATTTTTATGTCATGGGTGCCGAGTACGAGGGAAACAGCAGTCGGACGGTTTTTAGCGTCGATCTGTGAACCATACCTCGAGCCATTCAGAAAAATCATCCCTCCAATTGCAATGCTGGATATCTCGCCAATCGTGGCCATTCTGGTGCTGCGGTTTGCAACAACCGGCTTGTGGGGGCTTTATCGCATGATTGCGTTTTAAGGTGACAGTTTGATAGGGGGCTTGGCAGCAGCCAAGCCTCTTTACATAGAAGGGAAAGACGATGAGCGATATTTATCAGCACTTCAGAAAAGAAGAGCGTGCCTTTATCGATCAGGCGCTCGAATGGAAAAGAATTGTCCAGGAGCAGTACCGGATGAAGCTGACCGACTTTTTAGATCCCCGGGAGCAGGTCATTCTCGCTGCGGTCACGGGACAGGCAGATGTAGGACTGGCTTTTTCCGGCGGCTATGACAGAGCGGAGCGAAAACGGGCCATTTTATATCCTGAGTACATTACGCCGGAAGAATCGGATTTTGAGCTTCAGGCGTTTGACGTTCGCTATGCTGAAAAATTTGTGACGGTTGATCACCGGTCTCTCCTTGGTTCGTTAATGGGAATCGGTCTGAAGCGGCAAAAGTTTGGCGATTTAGTGTTTTCAGAGACGGCGGTGCAAATCATTGTCTCAGCTGATACAGCCGATTTTGTTGCGGCTCAGCTTACCCAAGCCGGAAAAGCTGCAGTCAAGCTTGAGAAAATTGACTTGTCAGACCTTGAAATTCCTGCACGAGATGTCGAAATAAGAGATGACACCGTTTCTTCTTTAAGGCTTGACGCGGTCTGCGCCTCTATGAGCAGGCAATCACGCCAGAAATCACAAACGCTGGTGAAAAACGGTCTCGTAAAAGTGAACTGGAAGGTTGTTGAAGACCCTTCTTACCAGGTTGCTGAAGGGGATATGCTCTCTATCAGGGGCTTTGGCCGCTGCAGCCTGACAAAAATCGAAGGGAAAACCAAAAAAGACAAGTGGAGAGTCACGTTTGAACGACAAAAATAGTCGGTTTTTCAGTTTTTTTCTCCATCTGTGCGAAATTTGTTTTATAATGTGAACTAGATAACCGTACTGAAATGTAAAAAATGGAGGTGGCATCATGCCATTAACGCCGAATGATATTCACAACAAGACGTTTACAAAAAGTTTTCGCGGATATGATGAAGACGAGGTAAATGAATTTCTGAGTCAAGTCAGAAAAGATTACGAAATTGTTCTCCGTAAAAAAACAGAGCTTGAAGCGAAAGTCAATGAGCTCGATGAAAGAATCGGACACTTTGCCAACATTGAAGAAACGCTGAATAAATCCATTCTGGTTGCCCAAGAAGCAGCTGAGGACGTAAAGCGCAATTCTCAAAAGGAAGCAAAGCTGATTGTTCGGGAAGCGGAGAAAAACGCTGATCGCATCATCAACGAATCTTTATCGAAATCAAGAAAAATCGCAATGGAAATCGAAGAGCTGAAAAAACAGTCTAAAGTGTTCAGAACACGTTTCCAAATGCTGATTGAAGCGCAGCTTGATCTTCTGAAAAATGATGATTGGGATCATTTGCTTGAGTATGAAGTCGACGCTGTGTTTGAGGAAAAGGAATAAATTCTCTGATTACCTTGACATTTTCTTAGCTTGTCGAATATAATACGTTCATAAATTCAGATGAAAAGACGATTGAAAGGGACAGTCATGTTTCCATCATGCCTTCATAGCGACCCGGAGATGGTGAAAGTCCGGGATGGCCGGAATCATGTAGATCAGCCCTTAAGTTTCCTTTCTGAACTCACAGTAGGTTAGGACGTTCATCACGTTACGATGCTCGAGAGGAAAAAGCGTAAGCCTGGCTTTTTCTAAAAGGGTGGTACCGCGAGATAAGCTTTCTCGTCCCTTATGGGATGAGAGGGCTTTTTTTATTTTCTGAAAAAATTGGTGGAGGAATGAAAATGGATTACAAAGACACGCTCTTAATGCCGAAAACAGATTTTCCGATGCGAGGCAACTTGCCAAACCGTGAGCCTGACATGCAAAAGAAATGGGAGGAGCAGGATATCTACAGTCTAGTACAGGAACGGACGAAAGACCGCCCTAAATTTGTTTTACATGACGGACCTCCGTACGCAAACGGCGATATCCACATGGGCCACGCGCTTAACAAAATTTTAAAGGACTTCATCGTCCGCTACAAATCAATGAGCGGGTACAACGCACCGTATGTACCGGGCTGGGATACACACGGGTTGCCGATTGAAACAGCTCTTACAAAAAACAAAAAAGTGAACCGCAAAGAAATGTCAGTAGCTGAATTCCGCAAGCTATGCGAAGAATATGCATGGAAGCAAATTGAGGGTCAGCGTGAGCAATTCAAGCGTCTTGGAGTCCGCGGCGACTGGGAAAATCCATATGTGACACTGAAACCGGAATATGAAGCGCAGCAAATCCGCGTTTTCGGTGAAATGGCAAAACGAGGCTATATTTATAAAGGCCTTAAACCGGTTAACTGGTCACCTTCAAGTGAGTCTGCTTTAGCTGAAGCGGAAATCGAATATCAAGACAAACGCTCAGCATCTATTTACGTTGCTTTTGGCGTAAAAGACGGAAAAGGCGTGCTTGAAAATGGCGAGCGCATCATCATTTGGACAACAACGCCTTGGACGATTCCTGCAAACCTCGGCATTTCAGTTCATCCTGATCTGGAATACAGCGTGATTGCAGTCGGTGATGACCGCTTTGTTGTCGCAAGTGCACTGGTTGAAGCTGTAGCTTCTGCATGCGGCTTTGAGCAGTATGAAGTGACAAGAACGATCAAAGGGAAAGATCTCGAAAATATTATCGCTGAACATCCGCTATACGGCAGAGATTCACTCGTTATGCTTGGCGATCACGTGACAACTGACGCCGGAACAGGCTGTGTTCATACAGCACCGGGACATGGGGAAGATGACTTTATCATTGGCCAAAAATACGGCTTAGACGTCCTTTGTCCGGTTGATGAAAAAGGTGTGATGACAAGCGAAGCTCCTGGCTTTGAAGGTATGTTCTATGATGATGCAAACAAAGTGATCACACAGCAGCTCGAAGAAAAAGGCGCGCTCGTGAAGCTTGAATTCATTACACACTCCTATCCGCACGATTGGAGAACAAAGAAACCAACCATTTTCAGAGCAACTGCGCAATGGTTTGCGTCTATTAAAGATTTCAGATCAGACCTGCTGGATGCCATTAAAGAAACCAAATGGGTTCCTGAATGGGGCGAGCAGCGTTTGCACAACATGGTTCGTGACCGCGGAGACTGGTGTATTTCCAGACAGCGTGCATGGGGTGTGCCGATTCCGGTATTTTATGCTGAAAACGGCGAGCCAATCATCACAGATGAAACGATTGAGCACGTTTCAGAATTGTTTAGAAAACATGGCTCAAACATTTGGTTTGAAAAAGAAGCGAAGGATCTTCTTCCGGAAGGCTTTACGCATCCTGGAAGCCCGAACGGCACTTTTACAAAAGAACAGGACATCATGGATGTTTGGTTTGATTCTGGTTCTTCCCACCAAGCGGTGCTTGAAGAACGCGAGGATCTCGTTCGGCCGGCTGATTTATACCTTGAAGGCTCTGACCAATACCGGGGCTGGTTTAACTCATCTCTATCAACAGCAGTAGCCGTAACAGGAAAAGCGCCATATAAAGGTGTGCTCAGCCATGGGTTTGCACTGGATGGAGAAGGACGCAAAATGAGTAAATCCATCGGTAACGTCGTCGTTCCAGCAAAAGTCATGAAACAGCTTGGCGCCGACATTTTGAGATTATGGGTGTCTTCTGTTGACTACCAGGCGGATGTTCGCGTGTCTGATGCGATTCTGAAGCAGGTTGCTGAAGTATACCGTAAAATCCGCAACACGTTCCGTTTCCTTCACGGCAACCTGTTCGATTTTGATCCAAAAACAAATGCGGTGGCTGTTGAAGATCTTCGTGAAGTCGATCAGTACATGCTGGTTAAGCTAAACAAACTGATTGATAAAGTGAAAAAAGCGTACGACGAGTACGAGTTTGCGGTTGTGTATCACAGCATCCATAATTTCTGTACAATTGAATTAAGCTCATTCTATCTGGATTTCGCTAAGGATATTGTATACATTGAGCACGCGGATCATCCGGATAGACGCAGCATGCAGACTGTATTCTATGAAACGCTGCTTGCGTTAGTGAAGCTTACAGCACCGATACTGCCTCATACCGCTGACGAATTATGGTCTCACTTAACATTTGTTGACGAGCAGAGCGTTCAGCTGACAGACATGCCGGAAACGATTGCGGTTCCAAACAGCGAAGCGACAGAAGATAAGTTTGACCGTTTTATGTCTCTTCGTGATGATGTGCTAAAAGCGTTAGAAACAGCGCGAAATGAAAAAATCATTGGTAAATCATTGGAAGCAAGCCTGAAATTGTATCCGAATAAAGAAAACAAAGAGCTATTAGCTTCTATTAAAGAAAATCTTTCTCAGCTGTTTATTGTTTCTGAATTAACCATCAGCGAAGAAAATGAAGCGCCAAACGATGCGCAAAGCTTTGAGACAGGGAAAATCGCTGTCGAGAAAGCTGAAGGCGAAATGTGTGAGAGATCCCGTGTGATTTCTAAAGATGTAGGTGCGAACCCGAAATATCCTACATTGTCACTGCGCAACGCTGAAATCGTTGAAAAGTATTATCAGAACTAATGAAAAGAGCCCGGCGCAAAAGCCGGGCCTTTTTTTGTGCCAAGAGTGACATCGTTTAGAATGGCAGGAAAAATCTTATGGGCTTTAGATCATCATTCACAGGTAACAATATAGGTATTACGTTAAGAGCAGGAGTTGTGATGAATGAATGATCAACTGACCGCAATTTATACGGAACTTCTTCTGATGAAAGAAGAATTACAGTCGAGATTATTTGAGTATTCTTGCTTTCAGGTTTCAACAAGCCCGCAAGCAGCAATCAATCATAAACAAAAAGCAACTCTGATCTATCATATTAAAGAAGAGCTTCAAGACGTTCTTCTCGCATTGTCGAAAATTGAGGACGGCACATTCGGATACTGTGAAGAAACTGGAGCTCCCATTCCTCTTTCAAAGCTGGCTGTGCTGCCGACAGCGCGGACAGCAAATGATTTTCTGTATTCAGTCCAATTTGAAAAAAAAACACTTCCTCTGTGGAAATCAACTGATATTGAATATGATCAGGCGCTGTATGAATAACAGCGCCTCTCCGATTAAGTCTGTATAGAGGCTGATATTTCTTTACTCCAGTGCTTTTTATTGATAAAATGCATAATGGACTAAAGTAACCGTATAATGGAGGAACGTTTGTGCTGTATTACGTTATCGCACTACTTATTATCGCAGCTGATCAACTGACAAAATGGCTTGTCGTCAAGAACATGGAACTTGGACAAAGCATACCGATCATTGATCAGGTATTCTATATCACCTCCCATCGCAATACGGGTGCGGCGTGGGGGATATTAGCCGGTCAGATGTGGTTTTTCTACCTCATCACAACTGCAGTCATTATTGGTATTGTTTATTACATACAGCGTTATACGAAAGGGCAAAAGCTTCTTGGTGTTTCCCTTGGACTCATGCTTGGCGGCGCCATCGGCAATTTTATCGATCGGGCTGTCAGACAGGAAGTGGTGGATTTTATCCATGTCATTATCGTCAATTACAATTACCCGATTTTTAATATCGCGGACTCTTCATTATGTGTCGGCGTAATGCTTTTATTTATACAAATGCTGTTGGACAGCGGGAAAAAGAAGAAGGAGCAATAGCATGAATCAATTTGACATAACCGCTTCAGAAGAACAAAAAAGTGAGCGGATTGATAAATTTCTGGCATCGACTGAAAATGGTTGGTCGAGAACCCAGGTGCAGTTATGGGTGAAGGACGGACAAGTTGTCGTGAACGGAAGCCCTGTAAAATCGAATTATAAAATTCAGCCGGGGGATCAGGTGACTGTCACTGTGCCTGAGCCTGAAGCGCTCGACGTGCTGGCAGAACCTATGGATCTGGATATTTACTATGAAGATCAGGATGTGCTGGTCGTCAATAAACCTCGCGGAATGGTTGTGCACCCAGCTCCCGGGCATCTTACGGGTACACTTGTAAACGGCCTTATGGCTCATTGTACGGACCTATCCGGAATAAATGGCGTGATGCGTCCGGGGATCGTACACAGAATCGATAAGGACACGTCTGGCTTATTAATGGTGGCGAAGAATGATATGGCGCACGAGTCACTTGTAAACCAATTGGTCAACAAAACGGTTACGCGGAAATATACGGCAGTTGTCCATGGGCTTATTTCTCACGATGACGGTACAATTGATGCGCCGATCGGGCGGGATAAGAAAGATCGGCAAAGCATGACTGTAACACGTGATGGAAAAAACGCCGTCACTCATTTTCATGTTCTTGACCGCTTCCAGGAATTTACGCTTGTGGAATGCCAGCTTGAAACAGGAAGAACGCACCAAATCCGTGTGCATATGAAGTATATCGGATTCCCGTTAGCAGGAGATCCGAAATACGGGCCGAGAAAAACGATCGATTTTAACGGACAGGCGCTTCATGCCGGAATTTTAGGTTTTCAGCATCCGCGCACTGACGAATATATCGAATTTGAGGCACCGCTTCCTGATGATATGTCTGCTTTAATCGAAAATCTGAGAAAAACCCGTTGACAGGACATCTCTTTTCTGAAATAATAAACGAAGCTGAATAGATTCTTTAAAACAGTCCAGAGAGGCTGAGAAGGATAACGGATTGACGGGATACGTGTATATGCACGCATCTTGTCCTAAAACCCCTCTCTGCCAATGGCAAGAGGGTTTTTTCTTCTAAATGAACTGTGAGGTGTCACATAATGAATCAAAAAGCTGTCATTCTCGACGAACAGGCAATCAGACGTGCGCTGACCAGAATTGCTCATGAAATGATTGAACGCAATAAAGGGATGAACAACTGCATCCTTGTCGGTATCAAGACAAGAGGTATTTACTTGGCAAAACGCCTCGCCGAACGGATAGAACAGATTGAAGGGAATCCTGTAACGGTTGGAGAAATTGATATCACCCTTTACAGAGACGATCTATCCAAAAAAACGAGCAATGAAGAACCGCTCGTGAAAGGTGCAGATATACCGGTAGACATCACAGATCAAAAAGTAATTGTCGTAGATGATGTTCTTTACACAGGAAGAACGGTCAGAGCCGCAATGGACGCCCTTGTCGATGTAGGCAGACCTTCCTCAATTCAACTGGCTGTGCTTGTTGACAGAGGACACAGAGAACTGCCGATCCGAGCAGATTACATCGGGAAAAACATCCCGACTTCAAAAGCTGAAAAGGTTATGGTTCAGCTTGATGAGGTTGACAAAAACGATCTCGTCGCCATTTATGAAAATGAATAATGTATCACCTTTTTAAACGCAATCCAGAGAGGTTGCAAAGAGGTGCACAGCGAAGCCCCGAAAGTATGCGGCCGGTCTTTGTATGCCTCTTTGCGTAAAAACAGCAAAGAGGTTTTTTTATACAGTTATTAAGTCATCCTAATATGAAAAGTCATCAATCAGGGGGAAAATCATCATGAGTAAGAAAAAAGTTAATTTAGGAGTCAGGGAAATCCCGAAACCTTTCTCTTGGGTTTCGTTCAGCCTGCAGCATTTATTTGCGATGTTTGGCTCAACGATTTTGGTTCCGAAGCTGGTCGGAATGAGTCCTGCTGTTGCATTGGTGACGAGCGGTATCGGAACACTTGCTTACCTTCTGATCACGAAAGGACAAATACCAGCGTATCTCGGTTCATCCTTTGCCTTTATTTCTCCGATCATCTTGGTAAAAGCGACCGGCGGACCCGGAGCGGCAATGGTTGGTGCGTTTCTGGCAGGGCTTGTGTACGGGCTGATTGCCTTGCTGATCAGACAGCTCGGAACAGGCTGGCTGATGAAGCTTCTCCCGCCTGTTGTCGTAGGTCCGGTTATTATCGTCATTGGACTGGGTCTGGCCGGCACAGCGGTAAATATGGCCATGTATGCTGATCCGAATGCCAGTGAGCTGGTTTACAGCTTAAAACATTTCAGTGTTGCAGGTGTCACTTTAGCGATCACGATCATTTGCGCGATTTTCTTGCGGGGCTTCTTAAGCTTAATCCCGGTCTTGATCGGAATCATCGGCGGATACTTGTTTGCCTTGACTCAAGGAATTGTCAACTTCCAGCCGGTGCTTGACGCGAAATGGTTTGCAGTCCCTGAATTTATCATCCCGTTTAAAGATTATACGCCGTCAGTGACACTTGGCATCGCCGCAGCAATGGTCCCTGTCGCATTTGTTACCATGTCAGAGCATATCGGCCACCAGATGGTGCTGAGCAAAGTTGTAGGACAAGACTTCATTAAGAAACCGGGTCTCCATCGCTCAATAATGGGCGACAGCGCGGCTACAATCCTTGCTTCCTTGATTGGCGGCCCGCCTACAACAACTTATGGAGAAAACATTGGTGTACTGGCCATTACGAGAGTGTTCAGCGTCTTTGTTATCGGAGGCGCGGCAGTGATTGCCCTTTGCTTCGGCTTCATCGGCAAAATATCTGCGCTTATCAGTTCAGTCCCGTCAGCGGTTATGGGAGGCGTTTCCTTCCTGCTGTTCGGCATCATCGCTTCAAGCGGCTTGAGAATGCTGATTGACAACAAAATTGATTATGAAAATAACAGAAACCTCATCATCACATCAGTCATCCTTGTAATCGGCGTAGGCGGCGCATTTATTCAGGTGTCTGAAGGAGGATTCCAAGTGTCAGGCATGGCGCTTGCTGCAATTGTAGGTGTCATCTTAAACCTGATTCTTCCGCAAGCGAAGGAAGAGCAGGCAGACACATCCGAACAACATCATATTTAAACCTTTTAATGAAAGTCCAGAGAGGCTTGGAAGGGTTATAAAGAGAAGAAAGCTTCACGCTGCTCCTCTATTTAACCGTACCCCGAGTCTATCCAAGACCGGGGTTTTTTCAGCCTTAAACAAGTTGAATTGAGAGGAGAAAGAAAATGAAGCATTTAACGACGATGAGTGAACTCAGCACTGGGGAAATCAAAGATTTGCTTCAAACTGCGCAAGACCTCAAAAACGGAAAAACAGACCATCAGCTGACAGGTAAATTTGCAGCGAATCTGTTTTTTGAACCAAGCACCAGAACACGATTCAGCTTTGAGGTAGCTGAAAAGAAACTGGGCATGAATGTCCTGAATCTCGACGGAACAAGCACCAGCGTACAAAAAGGCGAAACCTTATATGACACAATTCGAACGCTCGAATCAATCGGTGTTGACGTGTGTGTCATCAGACACAGTGAGGATGAGTACTACAAAGAGCTTGTCGGACAAGTAAATATCCCGATTCTGAATGCGGGAGACGGGTGCGGCCAGCATCCCACACAATCATTGCTTGATTTAATGACAATCAATGAAGAATTCAATACGTTCAAAGGCCTTACCGTCTCCATTCACGGCGACATTAAGCACAGCAGAGTCGCGAGGTCTAATGCTGAAGTGTTGACAAGACTCGGTGCCCGCGTTCTGTTTTCCGGTCCGCCGGAATGGCAGGATGAAGAAAATACGTTTGGCGCGTATGTCTCAATAGATGAAGCAGTAGAGACTTCGGATGTTGTCATGCTGCTGCGTATTCAAAATGAAAGACATCAGTCAGCTGTCAGCCAGGAAGGCTATTTAAATGAATTCGGCTTGACTGTAGAACGGGCTGAACGTATGAAGCAGCATGCGATTATTATGCACCCGGCGCCTGTGAACAGAGGAGTGGAGATTGATCACAGCTTAGTAGAAAGCCGAAAATCAAGAATCTTCAAACAAATGCAAAATGGCGTATTTATCAGAATGGCAGTGTTACAGCGAGCCTTACAAACCAATGCGAAAAGAGGAGAAGCAGCGTATGTCATATCTCATTAAAAACGGCTGGATACTTAACGAAAATGGTGAAAAAACAGAACAGGATATTCGAGTGACAGGAGAGGTCATCTCCGAAATCGGCAAGCTTGATGCAGCAGATGGAGAAACGGTTATTGACGCGAAAGGATTGCTCGTTTCACCGGGTTTTGTTGACCTCCATGTACACTTTAGAGAGCCTGGCGGAGAGAAAAAAGAAACCATTGAAACCGGCGCAAAAGCAGCGGCGCGCGGCGGTTATACAACAGTAGCAGCCATGCCGAATACACGGCCGGTTCCTGATACGAAGGAGCAGATGGAATGGGTGCAAAGCCGCATTAAAGAAACATCATGCGTCAGAGTCCTTCCTTATGCATCTATTACGATCAGACAAATTGGCGATGAGATGACAAACTTTGAAGCATTAAAAGAAGCTGGGGCATTTGCATTTACAGATGACGGCGTCGGTATACAGACAGCAGGAATGATGTATGAGGCAATGAAACGCGCAGCCGCGATTGACAAAGCGATTGTCGCACATTGCGAGGATAACTCCTTAATTTACGGAGGCAGCGTCCATGAGGGGACGTTTTCAAAAGCGAACGGGCTTAACGGCATTCCTTCTGTGTGTGAATCGGTTCATATTGCCCGTGACGTGTTACTGGCTGAGGCGGCAAACTGCCATTACCATGTATGCCATATCAGCACGAAAGAATCTGTGAGAGTCGTGCGTGATGCGAAAAAAGCGGGAATTCGGGTCACAGCAGAAGTTTCACCTCACCATTTACTGCTTTGTGATAAAGACATTCCCGGGCTGGATACAAACTATAAAATGAACCCGCCGCTGCGCGGTGCGGAAGATAGAGAAGCGCTGATTGAAGGACTTTTAGACGGAACGATCGACTTTATAGCAACCGACCATGCGCCGCATACAGAAGAAGAGAAAAACACAGAAATGAAGCTGGCGCCGTTCGGAATTGTCGGTTTGGAAACAGCGTTCCCGCTTCTTTACACACATTTTGTTAAAAACGGCAGCTGGACGCTGAAACAGCTGATTGATTATATGACAATCAAGCCTTGCGAAGCGTTTGGTCTCCCATATGGAACACTGAAAACGGGACAAGCAGCTGACATCACGTTAATCGACCTGGAAAGAGAAGCAGTGATAGACAAAGAAACATTCTTATCTAAAGGTAAAAACACACCATTTAACGGCCTTAACTGCAGCGGCTGGCCAGTCGCTACAATTGCAGCAGGAACGCTTGCTTATGAAGAAGGGAGACTTGTGAAATGAAAAGACGATTAGTACTGGAAAACGGAGCGGTATTTGAGGGGAAAGCCTTCGGGAGCTTGGAGCACAGCATGGGAGAAGTCGTTTTCAATACCGGTATGACTGGTTATCAGGAAATTTTGTCAGACCCTTCTTATTGCGGGCAGATCGTTACGTTAACATATCCGCTTATCGGAAATTACGGGATTAACCGTGATGACTTTGAATCCATTACGCCTTTTGTTAAAGGATTGGTTGTAAAAGAATTATGTGAACTGCCTTCCAACTGGCGTTCAGCTTACACATTGGATGAGTATTTAAAAATGAAAAACATTCCGGGACTGCAAGGAATTGATACGAGAAAGCTGACGAGAATGATCCGCACGGCAGGCGCGCTAAAAGGAACGTTTGCCTCACCTGATGAAGATATCGAAGCAGTACTGAAAAGACTGAACGAAACTGAACTGCCGAGAAATCAAGTATCCCAAGTGTCAGCCAAAACAGCATATCCTAGTCCGGGAAGAGGCAAACGCATTGTCTTGGTGGACTTTGGCATGAAGCACGGCATTTTAAGAGAGCTGAACAAACGGAAATGTGACGTCATTGTTGTGCCTTACAATGTAACAGCAGAAGAAGTCCTTCAGCTGAAGCCAGACGGCATCATGCTTTCTAACGGGCCTGGCGACCCGAAAGATGTGCCTGAAGCAATTGAAATGATAAAAGGTGTTCTTGGAAAAGTGCCATTATTCGGAATTTGCCTCGGCCACCAGTTATTTGCGCTGGCGTGCGGAGCCGATACTGAAAAAATGAAATTCGGTCACAGGGGCTCTAACCATCCGGTAAAAGAGCTTGCAACCGGAAAAGTTGCCTTAACATCCCAAAACCATGGATATACAGTTTCATCTATAAATGAAACAGAGCTTGAAGTCACACACATCGCGATAAACGACGATACGATTGAAGGGCTGAAACACAAAACACTGCCGGCATTTACGGTTCAATATCATCCGGAAGCATCACCCGGTCCTGAGGACGCTAATCATCTATTTGACAGATTTATCGAAATGATCGAAACAACAGAGAAAGAAGGGGAAGCGGTATGCCAAAACGCGTAGACATTAACAAAATTTTAGTAATCGGGTCAGGACCAATCATCATCGGCCAAGCAGCTGAATTTGATTATGCGGGAACGCAAGCCTGCCTTGCATTAAAAGAAGAAGGCTATGAGGTCATTCTTGTCAATTCAAACCCTGCAACGATCATGACCGATACAGAAATGGCTGACCGGGTTTACATCGAACCGCTGACATCTGAATTTCTGACGCGGATCATCAGAAAAGAGCGTCCTGACGCCATTCTTCCTACACTCGGCGGTCAAACCGGCTTGAATCTTGCGGTTGAGCTTTCTGAGCGAGATGTGCTGGAGGAGTGCGGCGTTGAGGTGCTCGGCACAAAGCTGTCTGCAATCCAGCAGGCTGAAG
This sequence comes from Bacillus sp. 7705b, assembly GCF_002289525.1. Taxonomy (NCBI): domain Bacteria; kingdom Bacillati; phylum Bacillota; class Bacilli; order Caryophanales; family Bacillaceae; genus Bacillus; species Bacillus sp. 7705b. The sequence continues at coordinate 50,360 of NZ_NSDH01000026.1, forward strand.
ACCGCGACTTGTTCAGAACATTAATGAATGAACTAAATGAACCGGTGCCTGAAAGTGAGATTATCCACTCCCTGGAAGAAGCAGAAAACTTCGTCAGCCAAATTGGATTCCCTGTCATTGTCCGCCCGGCATATACATTAGGCGGAACAGGCGGCGGCATCTGCTCGAATGAAACCGAACTGAAAGAAATTGTTGAGAACGGATTAAAATTAAGCCCGGTTCACCAATGTTTGCTTGAAAAAAGCATTGCCGGCTACAAAGAAATCGAATACGAAGTCATGAGAGACAGCCAAGATCATGCGATTGTCGTTTGTAATATGGAGAACATTGATCCGGTCGGAATCCATACAGGAGACAGTATTGTCGTCGCACCGAGCCAAACGCTCAGCGACCGGGAATATCAGCTCCTGCGGAATGTATCTTTAAAACTGATCCGTGCGCTTGGAATTGAAGGCGGATGTAACGTACAGCTCGCTTTAGATCCAGACAGCTTCCAATACTACATCATTGAAGTGAACCCGCGTGTCAGTCGTTCATCTGCCCTTGCATCAAAAGCGACAGGCTATCCGATCGCAAAACTCGCAGCTAAAATCGCCGTCGGCCTTTCATTAGACGAAATGATGAATCCGGTGACTGGAAAGACATACGCAGCGTTTGAACCAGCGCTGGACTATGTCGTATCTAAAATACCGCGCTGGCCATTTGATAAGTTTGAATCAGCAAACAGAAGGCTCGGCACTCAGATGAAAGCGACGGGAGAGGTAATGGCGATTGGCCGCACGCTTGAAGAATCGCTGCTGAAAGCTGTGCGTTCACTGGAAGCTGATGTGTATCATCTTGAATTAAAAGATGCCGCTGATATTTCAGATGAGCTTCTCGAGAAGCGGATTAAAAAAGCCGGAGACGAGCGTTTATTCTACCTGGCTGAAGCGTACAGAAGGGGCTACACAGTTGAGCAGCTTCATGAATTCTCTGCCATCGACCTCTTTTTCCTGCATAAGCTGTTCGGAATCGTTCAGTTTGAAAAAGAGCTGAAAGCAAATGCGGGCGATACAGATGTGCTGAGACAGGCAAAAGAACTCGGATTTTCTGATAAGTACATCAGCCGCGAGTGGAAAATGAAAGAATCTGAGCTTTACAGCATGAGAAAACAAGCGGGAATCGCACCGGTATTTAAAATGGTGGATACGTGCGCGGCGGAATTCGAATCAGAAACGCCATACTTCTACAGCACATATGAAGAAGAAAATGAATCTGTTGTTACAGATAAGAAAAGCGTGATCGTACTTGGCTCCGGCCCGATTCGAATCGGCCAAGGGGTTGAATTTGACTACGCTACGGTTCACTCCGTGTGGGCAATTAAACAAGCAGGCTATGAGGCAATTATCGTCAATAATAACCCGGAAACCGTGTCGACCGATTTCAGTATCTCAGACAAGCTGTACTTTGAACCGCTTACGATCGAAGATGTCATGCATATCATTGACCTCGAACAGCCGATGGGCGTTGTCGTGCAATTTGGCGGACAAACTGCAATCAACCTTGCTGACGAACTTTCTGCACGCGGAGTCAAAATCCTTGGAACGTCATTAGAAGATTTAGACCGTGCGGAAGACCGGGATAAGTTTGAACAGGCGCTGGAAGAACTTCAAGTGCCGCAGCCGCTTGGCAAAACTGCGACATCGGTTGATCAGGCGGTAAACATCGCAAGCAACATCGGCTATCCGGTACTGGTGCGCCCTTCATATGTGCTTGGCGGACGGGCGATGGAAATTGTCTATCATGAGGAAGAGCTGCTCCATTACATGAAAAACGCAGTCAAAATCAATCCGCAGCATCCAGTCTTAATTGACAGATATCTGACTGGGAAAGAAATCGAAGTGGATGCGGTGTCTGACGGCGAAACCGTTGTCATTCCGGGAATCATGGAGCACATTGAGCGTGCGGGCGTGCACTCCGGAGACTCCATCGCGGTCTATCCGCCGCAGTCTCTGACGGAAGACATTAAGAAAAAAATTGAACAATATACAATCGCACTTGCGAAAGGGCTGAACATTGTCGGCTTGCTCAACATTCAATTCGTCCTGTCACAAGGTGAGGTATACGTGCTTGAAGTCAATCCGAGATCAAGCAGAACGGTGCCGTTCTTAAGCAAGATCACGGGCATCCCGATGGCGAACCTCGCGACAAAAGTCATTCTGGGGCAAAAGCTGGCCGAGTTTGGCTACAATGAAGGCCTGCAGCCTGAACAGCAGGGAGTATTTGTAAAAGCGCCGGTCTTCTCCTTCGCGAAGCTGAGAAGAGTGGACATTACGTTAGGGCCTGAAATGAAATCAACAGGAGAGGTCATGGGCAAAGATTCCACTCTTGAAAAGGCCCTCTATAAAGCGCTGATAGCTTCAGGAATTCAAATTCCTAACTACGGTTCCGTGCTTTTAACAGTGGCTGATAAGGACAAAGAAGAAGGGCTTGCCATCGCTAAACGATTCCATGCAATCGGGTATAACATTTTAGCGACCGAAGGAACGGCGGGGTATCTCAAGGAGGCGTCAATTCCAGCGAAGGTCGTCGGAAAAATCGGCCAGGACGGCCCGAACTTGCTTGATGTGATCAGAAACGGAGAAGCCCAGTTTGTCATCAATACGCTGACAAAAGGAAAGCAGCCGGCAAGAGACGGATTTAGAATCAGACGTGAATCAGTAGAAAATGGTGTTGCCTGCTTAACATCTTTAGATACGGCAGAAGCCATTTTGCGGGTGCTGGAAAGCATGACGTTCCGTGCCGATCAAATGCCGGCAATCAACACAAATCAGGAGGCGGCAATCACTATATGAAAAAAGCGTATTTGACGGTGTGTGCTAACCAGCAAATTGCAGACCGGGTGTATCAAATGGTTCTAAAAGGGGAGCTTGTCCAAGGGTTTACTGTCCCGGGACAGTTCCTTCACCTGAAAGTGAGCGAAGCGGTTACGCCTCTTTTGCGAAGACCAATCAGCATTGCTGATGTTAACTTTGAAAAAAATGAAGTCACCATGATTTATCGAGTAGATGGGGAAGGAACAAGACTCTTGTCGCTGAAGCAGAAGGGAGATCTCGTAGATGTCCTCGGGCCTTTGGGCAATGGCTTTCCAGTAGATGAAGTCCAACCCGGAAAGACGGCTTTGCTGGTAGGAGGCGGTGTAGGAGTCCCGCCTCTCCAAGAACTGTCGAAACGTTTAAAGGAAAAAGGCGTAAAGGTCATACACGTTTTAGGATTCCAATCGGCAAAGGATGTTTTTTACGAAAAAGAATGCCGACAGTACGGCGACACATATGTAGCAACAGCTGACGGAAGCTACGGGGAAACCGGGTTTGTCACAGATGTCATCAAACAAAAAAATCTTGAATTTGACATTCTCCTCAGCTGCGGGCCGACACCGATGCTAAAGGCGCTCAAACAAGAATACGCCCACAAAGAGGTTTACATTTCCATGGAAGAACGAATGGGCTGCGGTATTGGTGCATGCTTCGCCTGTGTGTGCCATACAAACGAAAGTGAGACATCCTATGTAAAGGTATGTCTTGACGGACCTGTATTTAAAGCTCAGGAGGTGGCGCTGTAATGCTAGAGGTGAAATTGCCGGGTCTGGATTTGAAAAATCCGATCATTCCCGCATCAGGCTGCTTCGGTTTTGGAAAAGAGTTTGCGCGTTTTTATGATTTGTCTTGTCTCGGAGCAATCATGATCAAAGCTACGACAAAGGAGCCCCGCTTCGGGAATCCGACGCCTAGGGTAGCTGAGACTGGCGCTGGTATGCTCAATGCGATCGGTCTGCAAAATCCAGGGCTGGAAAGCGTCTTAGAAAATGAGCTGCCATGGCTTGAGCAATTTGAAACGCCTATTATTGCCAATGTCGCCGGTTCACAGGTCGAGGATTATGTTGAAGTAGCAGAACTTATCAGCAAAGCGCCTAATGTCCATGCGCTTGAATTGAACATTTCCTGTCCGAACGTCAAAACAGGCGGAATTGCTTTTGGCACAAATCCTGCCATGGCTGCTGATTTGACGAAGGCTGTTAAAAAAGTGTCAGATGTGCCTGTATATGTGAAGCTTTCTCCGAATGTGGCAAACATCACAGAAATTGCGGTAGCGATCGAAGAATCGGGTGCGGATGGTCTAACGATGATCAACACATTAATCGGCATGAGGCTCGATTTAAAATCAGGAAAGCCAATATTAGCCAATAAAACTGGAGGGCTTTCGGGTCCTGCTGTAAAGCCTGTTGCCATCCGCATGGTGTATGAGGTCAGCCAGGCTGTCAGCATTCCGATTATCGGGATGGGAGGCGTTCAGACGGCCGAAGACGCATTGGAATTTCTTCTGGCTGGAGCAAGTGCGGTTGCTGTCGGAACAGCAAACTTCGTGAATCCTTTCGCATGCCCTGACATCATTGAGCAGCTCCCAGCTGTTTTACGCCAATACGGCTATGAATCTGTTGAAGAATGCATCGGAAGGAGCTGGAAGCATGAAAAACAACCTGCCCATCATCGCGCTTGATTTTGCATCAGCTGAAGAAACACTGTCGTTTTTAGCGCCTTTTCACAAGGAACCGTTATTTGTGAAGGTTGGAATGGAGCTTTTTTATCAAGAAGGCCCGGCTATAATTGCACAATTAAAAGAAAGAAACTGTGAGATCTTTTTAGATTTAAAGCTACATGACATTCCGACCACGGTGAATAAAGCAATGAAGCGGCTTGCCTGCCTTGGAGTCGATCTCGTCAATGTTCACGCAGCCGGAGGCAAAAAAATGATGGAAGCAGCCTTGGAAGGCTTAGAGGAAGGCACGCCGGCAGGAAAACAACGTCCGTCACTTATTGCGGTAACCCAGCTGACAAGCACATCTGAACAAATGGTGAAGGATGAGCTGCTGATCAGAAAGCCTCTCATCGACACGGTTGTACACTACAGCAAACTGGCGGAGAATAGCGGACTTGATGGAGTGGTGTGCTCTGTTCATGAAGCGAAAGCCATTTACGAAGCAGTGTCGCCGTCGTTTTTGACGGTGACCCCGGGTATCCGTACGTCAGCAGACACTGCGAATGATCAAGTCCGCGTTGCAACGCCTTCTATAGCAAGAGAAAAAGGGTCATCAGCAATTGTTGTGGGACGCTCTATTACAAAAGCTGCAAATCCGCTAAAAGCCTATGAAGCTGTCAAACTCGAATGGGAGGGAATCAAACAATGAAACAAATCATCGCAAAACATCTATTAGACATTCAAGCTGTATTTTTACGCCCGAATGAGCCGTTTACATGGGCGAGCGGCATCTTATCGCCAATTTACTGTGACAATCGCCTTACCCTTTCTTTCCCAGAGGTAAGAAATGATGTTGCTGCAGGCATCAGCAAGCTTATCCAAGAGCATTTCCCGAAAGCTGAAATGATCGCAGGAACAGCGACAGCAGGTATCCCTCATGCGGCATTGGCGGCTGACCGTTTGAACCTGCCGATGTGTTATGTGAGAAGCAAACCGAAAGCACATGGAAAAGGCAATCAAATTGAGGGTGCAGTTCAAAAAGGCCAGAAAACAGTTGTCATAGAAGATTTAATTTCCACAGGGGGCAGCGTACTCGAAGCTGCAGCAGCTCTGAAAGCCGCTGGCTGTGAAGTGCTTGGTGTGGTATCAATCTTTACGTATGGACTTCCTAAAGCGCAGGAAGCGTTTGCTGAGGCTGATCTTCCATACTACTCGTTAACTGATTATGACACACTGACAGAGGTTGCACTTGAGAATGGAAATATTCATTCAGATGACCTGAAGAAGCTGCAAACATGGAAAATGAATCCCGAGTCAAAAGATTGGTTTAAAAATTAAAAAATAAATTTCAGTATTGTGAAGGGCTTTAATGCCTTGCCATGATTGAAAACAGGCCCTTGGGTCTGTTTTTTTATTAATCCTATAAAAAAACTCGGGTTGACTTATGTTAGAATTGTGCTAAAATTTACTACAAATCTGAAAAACTTATCAAGAGCGGCTGAGGGACTGGTCCTATGAAGCCCGGCAACCTGCACAATGTGTAAGGTGCTACTTCCAGCAAAATGTATTCCATTTTGAAAGATAAGGGCTACATGCAGTTCCTGTCTTTCTTTCCGCCGGATTGAAAGTTTTTTATTTTAAGAGGGGCTGTTTACGGAGATAACAGCAGCCGCATCACATTACAATTGGGAAAGACAACCGGCAGAAAGCTACTGTTTGTTTGTCTCCGAAAGGAGGAAAGAAGAAATGTTAACGTACGATAATTGGGAAGAACCAACGATTACATTTCCGGAGGACGATCCTTATAAAGGGGCGCTGTCAGTTTTAAAATGGGCTTACGGCCATTACGGCAATCAGCTTGTTTATGCCTGCAGTTTCGGAATTGAAGGAATCGTTCTGATTGACTTAATCTATAAAGTGAAAAAAGACGCAGAGATTGTATTTCTCGATACAGGGCTTCATTTTAAAGAAACCTATGAAACGATAGAACGCGTGAAAGAGCGCTATCCCGGCCTCAATATCATCCTGAAGAAACCGAACCTTACTCTTGAGGAACAGGCGGAAGAACATGGTGATAAACTGTGGGAAAGAGAGCCGAATCAATGCTGCTATCTCAGGAAGATCGTTCCTTTAAGAGAGGCGCTTTCCGGCCACCCGGCATGGCTTTCCGGCCTGCGCCGCGACCAAGGGCCAAGCCGTGCCAATACGAATTTCTTAAACAAAGATGAGAAATTCAAATCAGTAAAAGTTTGCCCGCTTATCCATTGGACTTGGAAAGACATTTGGAGATACACCTCTCGGAATGAGCTGGACTACAATCCGCTCCACGATCAAGGGTATCCAAGTATCGGCTGCGCGCCTTGTACGTCACCTGCATTTACCGCAGAGGACTTGCGCTCAGGCAGATGGAACGGTATGGCGAAAACAGAATGCGGACTGCATGAATAAGGAGCTGTAAAATGGAATTAGCCGCTATTTTATTTAGCTTGTTTTTCGCAGTGAATATTGGCGCAAGCGGCGCTGCAGCTTCAATGGGAGTTGCTTACGGCTCTGGGGCCGTCAAAAAGAAAACCTACGCTTTGATCATATGTGCCGTTGGTGTTCTGGCCGGGGCTGTCATTGGCGGGGGCGAAGTTGTGAAAACCATCAGCTCTGGGATTATCCCGGAACAGACGATCACGCTGACGATTGTTTGCATCATTATCGGGGCTGCTGCACTGTCGCTTTTTACAGCTAATCTGCTCGGCATTCCTTTATCGACAAGTGAAGTCACGGTCGGGGCGGTTGTCGGTGTGGGCGTTGCGTACAAAGTATTGTTTGTAAACAATCTTCTGATTATTGTTTCATTTTGGATTTTCGTTCCGCTGTTCGCTTTTGGTTTTACATTTTTTGTAGCAAAGCTGTTTCGTTATTTTAAAATCGAAATTACGTCTTCCCGTAAACAAAACATCCTTGGCATCCTTTTGCTATGCGCTGGTTTTTTTGAAGCATTTTCTGCGGGCATGAACAATGTAGCGAATGCTGTTGGACCGTTAGTGGCTGCCGGCGTACTGGATGTAGCGAAAGGAACCCTGTATGGGGGAGTTTTTGTAGCCCTGGGCGCACTGATATTAGGCCGCAGGGTGTTAGAAACAAACGGGAAGAAAATCACGCGGTTTTCAAAAGGGGAAGGCATTCTCCTATCCGGAACAGGAGCAGGGCTGGTGATCATCAGTTCTATATTTGGAATGCCGGTGCCCTTGGCGCAAGTAACGTCATCGTCTATTATCGGAATAGGCATGGCGAAAAACGGACCAAACGTATTTCATAAACAGGTCGTTCAAACGATGCTGAAAGTATGGATCGTGTCGCCGTTTTTATCTTTATCCATCTCCTATCTGCTTGTATCTATGTTTTTAAAGGCGGATTATTATTCAATCTTTATCATGGTAAGTGTGCTTTTAGCGGCAGGCGGTGCCGTCAGCCTGACAAAAGCCATTCGTAAAGAGAGACGCTCTGTCCACGATCAAGGCGGGGGAATCTAACTATTAATCTGAGTTATTTTATCTGTTAACTAGGAGGAAATGAATATTATGAGCTTAGCACCACATGGAGGAAAACTGGTAAACCGAGTAAATGAGTCATATGAGGTAAGCGGCATTCAGAAAGAAATTGAACTTGATTTGATTTCTTTTGCCGACCTGGAATTGATCGGAATCGGCGGATACAGCCCGATCGAAGGCTTCTTAAATGAGAAAGATTACGTATCTGTTGTTGAAAACATGCGTCTTGCTTCTGGTGTTGTATGGTCTATTCCGATCACGCTGCCGGTAGATGCACAAAAAGCAGCCGAACTGTCAGTCGGCGAAACAGTAAAATTAACGTATGACGGAGAAACATACGGCGTTATCCAAATCGAAGACTTATACGTGCCTGACAAACAAAAAGAAGCTGTTAACGTGTATAAAACGGATGATCAGGCTCATCCAGGGGTAAAAAAGCTGTTCAGCCGCGGTGATACATATGTCGGCGGTCCGATCACACTGATTAAAAAAGCTTCCAAACAATTCCCTGAGTTTACATTTGAACCGACGGAAACAAGACGCCAGTTTGCAGAAAAAGGCTGGGAAACAATTGTCGGTTTCCAAACGAGAAATCCTGTTCACAGAGCACATGAATATATTCAAAAAACGGCTCTTGAGACAGTGGACGGTTTGTTTTTAAATCCGCTTGTCGGCGAAACAAAATCTGATGACATCCCCGCTGATGTCCGGATGGAAAGCTATCAAGTGCTTCTTGACAACTATTACCCGAAAGACCGTGTCTTCCTTGGCGTTTTCTTGGCTGCAATGCGTTATGCCGGTCCGAGAGAAGCGATTTTCCATGCGCTTGTCAGAAAAAACTACGGCTGCACGCATTTCATTGTCGGCCGCGATCACGCCGGTGTCGGTGACTATTACGGCACGTACGAAGCCCAGGAGCTGTTTGACACATTTAAACCTGAAGAACTCGGCATTACACCGCTGAAATTCGAGCACAGCTTCTTCTGCGAAAAATGCGGAAATATGGGAACGGCAAAAACATGCCCGCACGGCAGAGAGCACCACGTGATTTTATCAGGCACCAAGGTAAGAGGGATGCTGAGAGACGGTGTACTGCCGCCTGCAGAATTCAGCCGCGCAGAAGTTGTAGAGGTGTTAATCAAAGGCATGAAGAAAAAAGAAGAAGCAGGCGTTTCTTAAGGGGGACTGGCAGTGACAAATCGCGATATCGTATGGCATGAAGCCTCTATTACAAAAGAAGAGTATCAGAAAAAAAACAAGCATAAAAGCTCCATTCTCTGGCTGACGGGCTTAAGCGGATCAGGCAAATCAACCATTGCCAATGCTGCTGCGAGAGAACTTTTTGAGCAAGGCTACCAAGTTATTGTGCTGGATGGTGACAACATTCGCCACGGTTTAAATAAAGATCTCGGTTTTTCTGATGAAGACCGAAAAGAAAACATCCGCCGAATCGGAGAGGTAGCGAAACTTTTTGTGCAGCAGGGCACCATTGTCATTACTGCTTTTATCTCTCCTTTCCGTGAGGACAGAGACCAGGTTCGCCAGCTTGTGGAAGCAGGCGAATTTAACGAAGTTTATATTAAATGCGACCTCGATATTTGTGAACAAAGAGATCCAAAAGGGCTCTACAAAAAAGCAAGAAACGGAGAAATTCCGTTCTTCACAGGCATTGATTCTCCATATGAAGAACCGGAAGCTCCTGAGCTCGTCCTTGACTCAGGACAATATGATCGTGAAGAGTGCAAAAATCAGCTGATCGAGTTTGTAAAGCAGCAACTGAGCTAAACGCCGCTCAGCTGTGTTCTTCTCAGATGCCGAAAATGCAAACAAGAACAACATCACAGCGAACGTTCTGGAAGAACTCGAATAGATCGGGGGAAAGACGATGGGGAAAGTATATATTGTAGGAGCGGGTCCCGGAGATCCTGATCTGCTGACAATTAAAGCGCTGAAAGCCATTGGAAAAGCTGATGTAATCCTATATGACAGATTAGTAAATAAAGAGATTTTGCAATATGCCAAGGAGCAGGCGGACCTGATCTACTGCGGGAAGCTTCCAGATTTTCATACAATGAAGCAGGAAACCATCAATCGGTTTCTTGTGAAGTATGCGCAAAAAGGGAAAACCGTTGTCAGATTGAAAGGCGGAGACCCATTTGTGTTCGGCAGAGGAGGGGAAGAAGCGGAATGCCTTTCTGAAAATGGCATTCCGTTTGAAATTGTCCCCGGTATCACATCGGGAATCGCGGCGGCTGCTTATGCCGGGATTCCTGTCACTCATCGGGACGCGGGCTCTAACGTGGCTTTTGTAACGGGGCATTATAAAAAAGAAGAGGATTTTGAGGAAAAGTGGAAAGCGCTGGCCACAGGGATTGATACACTTGTCATCTATATGGGCATTAAAAATGTGCAGCAGATCGAAAAAAAACTCCTGGAAAACGGCCGGGACGGTTCTACTCCGGCAGCGTTTATTCATTGGGGAACAACGGACAAGCAAAAATCTGTTTTTTGTACAGTTGACACCCTTTCAGAAACGGTGAAAAAAGAAGACATTAAAAATCCGAGTTTAATTGTTGTTGGAAATGTTGTAAATTATCACTATAAGCTGGAATGGTTTGAATCTGAGCTGAAAAAACAAGATTTAAGCGAGGCGTTGTAAATGAAACAAGCGATTTTATATGTCGGCCACGGCAGCCGGGTAAAAAAGGCTCAGCAAGAGGCCGCTGCCTTTTTGGAAGGATGCAAGGCGCACGTCTCTGCGCCTGTACAGGAAATCAGCTTTTTGGAGCTTCAGGAGCCGACAATTGAGACAGGGTTTGAAGCATGTGTGAAGCAAGGCGCCACTCATATCGCAGTGGTGCCTCTGCTTCTTTTAACGGCTGCTCATGCAAAACATGATATTCCGGAAGAAATTGCCCGTGCCGCATCCCGGTATCCTTCAGTCCATATCTCATACGGAAGTCCGATTGGGATTGACGAAGAAGTTGTCAAAGCTGTCTATCATCGTGTTAAAGACATAGGCGTTCCGTACGAAAACGCCAGGGTTGTGCTCATCGGCAGGGGAAGCTCAGACCCAGATGTAAAAAGAGACGTAACCGGCATTGCCGGGTTGCTCCAAAACATCATGCCCGTCAAGGAAGTGATTCCATGTTTTATGACAGCATGCGGTCCCAATTACAAAGAGGTTTTTTCTGAGCTGAAAAAAGATGACGGCGTGACGACCTTTATTGTTCCGTATTTGCTGTTTACCGGGATGCTGATGAATGAGATAGAACGTGAGGTCCAGAAATTGAAGGCCAAAAATCCAAATGTCTACCTCTCTTCCTATATCGGTTTCCACCCGCATGTGAAAAAGGCATTTTTAAATCGTGTGAAAGAAACTGCTGACAACCATGAGGGGCAATTTAATTTTGACGGAGGCTCATATGCTCCCACTTCACATTAGTCTGCAGAAGAAAAAGGTTGTGATCGCAGGGGGCGGCAGTATTGCGCTCAGAAGGTTAAAAACGGTGCTTTCTGAGGGAGCGGATATTACGATTGTCAGTCCGGTTGCGGAACAGGAAATCAGGCAGATGGCAGACAATCGCCAAATCAAGTGGCTGAGCCGGAAGATTGAGAAAGAGGATTATCTCGACGCTTTTTTGATTATTGCCGCGACGGATGACGCCGCTGTGAATAAAGAAATTGCGCAAAATGCATCGCCTTCCCAGCTTGTCAACTGTGCCAGTGACGCTGAGCTGGGCAATGTGTACATGCCGAAAATCGTAAAAAGAGGGCATGTTACGGTTTCTGTTTCGACAAACGGAGCCAGTCCAAAGCATACGAAGGAACTTGCTGAAAAAGTGGACGTGCTCATTGACGGCGACTTTGTCAGCGAAGTAGACAGGCTTTATCAGATCAGAAGAAATAAATAAGCCAGAGCAGTTGCTGCTCTGGCTTTTCTTTATATGAATCAGCTTTTTTTCAGCCTGATGACAGTATCCGCATCAGGCGTGACAAAGACGGTATGCTGGCTGTCATAAGTCACGAATCCGGGCTTTGCGCCGTTCGGCTTTTTGACGTGCCTGATTTTTGTATAATCAACAGGCACAGAACTTGAATCTTTTGCTTTTGAAAAATAAGCTGCAATTGTGGCGGCTTCAATAATTGTTTGTTCATCCGGCTCGCTGCTTCTGATGACAACATGGGAGCCCGGGATATCCTTCGTGTGAAGCCATATGTCGTCTCTGGCAGCTGCTTTGGTCGTTAAATACTCGTTTTGACGGTTGTTTTTGCCAACTAAAATAGTGTGACCGGAAGAGGATTCGTATGTTTCTAAAACAGGGTTGTTCTGTTTTTGTTTTTTCTGCCCTTTTTGCTGCTTAGGACGTAAATATTTCCCCTCCACAAGCTCTTCTCTGATTTCACTGATATCACGCGGAGAAGCGGACGACAGCTGCTGAATCAGCTGGTCGAAGTATTCAATTTCTTGCTTAGCCAGACTGATTTGTTCTTCGACAACGGCAACTGAGTTTTTCGCCTTCTGATACTTAGTGAAATAGGCCTGTGCATTCTCTGAAGGCGTCTTGTTCGGATTTAGCGGGATAGCGATTGTCGGATTTTCCTCATCATAGTAGTTGATGACTTCAGCCTGCTTGTCGCCTTTTTTCATCATATATAAATTCGCAGTCAGCAGCTCCCCGTAAAGCTGAAATTCCTTAGCGTTTTCCGAATACTCCAGTGTTTTTTCTAGTTTTTTGATTTTGTTGGCATTCTTTTTCCGTTCATTCACAACGAACCGCTCAAGATCCTGAGCCTGCTGTTTAACCCGGTCCCGCTCAGCTTTTCCGAAATAAAAACGGTCCAGCAGCTCACTTAATGAATCGAAGCGGCGTGCTTCTCCTTTAAGGTGAGTCAGCTCCAGCAGATAAAAATATTCCTTCCCGTTAACAGTCGTAATGTTAGGGTTGAAACGGTGCTCCCTTACCTCTGCAAAGAGCTCCAGCAACGCTTTTGGCAGTGTCACTTTGTTGGCAAGGCCCGCTCTGTGGACAGCTTCTTTTGCGAAGAGCGGAGAAACACCGGAAAAATGGTCAACAATTTGTTTATCTAGCCGTCCTTCTTGAAAACTGAGATGACGCAACATGTCATCTTCAGTCGCTTCTAGCGGTGAGATCTTGTCCTGGGCCGGCGGAAGCTTATAATCGTAGCCCGGCAGTACGGTGCGATAGCTGTTCATTGACGGTGATAGATGTTTCAGCCCGTCGATGATCGCATTTTCCTCTCCGTCCGTCAGAATGATATTGCTGTGGCGGCCCATAATTTCGACATAAAGCTTTCGATGCGTTTCATCGCCGATTTCATTACGGCTTTTAATATGAAAAATCATAATGCGGTCAAGGCCCGCCTGTTCAATTTTTTCAATAAATCCGCCTTCAATATGCTTTCTTAGCAGCATGCAAAACATCGGCGGTTCACTCGGGTTTTCATACGTTTGTGCCGTGATATGCACCCGTGAATAGCTTGGGTGTGCCGATAATAAAAGCTTTTGGTTTTTTCCATTGGCGCGGATGTGAAAAATCACATCGTGCTTATAAGGCTGATGGACTTTTGTGATCCGTCCGCCCATTATTCGCTCGTTCAGTTCGTGTGTCATTCCGTATGTAAACATGCCATCAAACGACATATATAATACACCCTCTCATTCTTCCTGCATTCGATAATTATAGCATGAAATGGGACGAGTCAGAATAAGCATGCTTATAGAGTGATATCTCTATAAGAGAGCAGGGGAGTGGACGAGCGGAATGAAGTTTCATGAAATGGGACAAACAGATTTATTAGAGGCAACAAATACGTCCATGAAACAAGGATTAACTGAAAAAGAGGTGAAAAAACGCCTCGACAAGCATGGGCCAAACGAGCTTCAAGAAGGGAAAAAAACATCAGCGCTTATCTTGTTTTTGGCGCAGTTTAAAGATTTCATGGTGCTTGTGCTGCTTGCGGCAACATTAATTTCAGGGTTTCTTGGTGAATATGTGGACGCGGTTGCGATTATTGCGATTGTGTTTGTGAATGGCATACTTGGGTTCTTTCAAGAACGGCGTGCAGAGCAATCTCTTCAGGCATTAAAAGAGCTGTCAACTCCTCATGTGATGGCGCTCAGGGAAGGAAGCTGGACAAAGATCCCTTCTAAAGAACTGGTGCCGGGCGACATTGTGAAGTTTACAAGCGGCGACCGGATTGGAGCAGATGTCCGGATTGTCGAAGCGAAAAGCCTGGAAATTGAAGAATCAGCGTTAACCGGAGAGTCAATCCCGGTTGTGAAACATGCGGATAAATTGAAAAAACCCGATGTATCGCTGGGGGATATTACGAATATGGCCTTTATGGGAACCATCGTCACCCGCGGCAGCGGTGTCGGTGTTGTCGTCGGTACAGGAATGAACACGGCTATGGGGAAAATCGCTGACATGCTTGAATCGGCGGGAACTCTGTCAACCCCGCTGCAAAGAAGGCTCGAGCAGCTCGGGAAAATTTTAATTGTTGTCGCTTTGCTGCTCACTGTACTTGTTGTCGCTGTCGGCGTGATCCAGGGACACGATCTGTACAGTATGTTTTTAGCCGGTGTTTCGCTAGCGGTAGCCGCCATTCCAGAAGGGCTGCCAGCCATTGTGACAGTAGCGCTGTCATTGGGTGTACAGCGTATGATCAAGCAAAAATCAATCGTGAGAAAGCTTCCCGCGGTTGAGACGCTTGGGTGTGCCTCTATTATTTGTTCAGACAAAACAGGAACAATGACGCAAAACAAAATGACGGTCACACATGTATGGTCCGGAGGAAAAACGTGGAGAGTGTCGGGCACGGGCTACGATCCGAAAGGAGGCTTCACACTGAACGATAAAGAGGTCAGTGTGAATGAGCATAAGCCGCTGGAGCAAATGCTATTGTTCGGAGCGCTTTGTAACAATTCGAATATTGAAAAAAGAAACGGTGACTATGTGCTTGACGGAGATCCGACAGAGGGAGCGCTGCTCACCGCGGCAAGAAAAGGCGGCTTTTCAAAGGAGTTTGTGGAATCCCATTACCGGGTGATTGAGGAGTTTCCGTTTGATTCAGCACGAAAAATGATGACTGTCATTGTAGAGGATCAGGACAGAAAGCGCTATATCATTACGAAAGGCGCGCCGGATGTACTGATGCAGCGGTCCTCCCGTATTTATTATGACGGCTCTGCCGCTCCTTTCTCAAATGAGAGAAAAGCAGAAACAGAGGCAGTATTACGGCAATTGGCTTCCCAGGCGCTCCGAACGATTGCGGTTGCCTATAGACCGGTAAAAGCAGGGGAAACACCGTCAATGGAGCAGGCGGAAAAAGATCTGACAATGCTTGGCCTTTCAGGCATCATAGATCCGCCGCGCCCTGAAGTCAGACAGGCGATTAAAGAATGCCGTGAAGCGGGAATTAAGACTGTCATGATTACAGGGGATCATGTTGAGACAGCAAAAGCTATAGCGAAAGATTTGCGCCTCCTCCCGAAAAGCGGAAAAATCATGGACGGCCAGATGCTGAATGAGCTTTCGCAAGAAGAGCTTTCTGACGTAGTGGAGGATGTGTATGTGTTTGCCCGCGTTTCTCCTGAGCATAAATTGAAAATTGTCAAAGCGTATCAGGAAAACGGACATATCGTTGCAATGACAGGAGACGGCGTCAATGACGCGCCCGCGATCAAACAGGCTGACATCGGCGTTGCCATGGGTATTACAGGAACGGATGTGGCGAAGGAAGCATCATCCCTCATTCTCGTAGATGATAATTTTGCAACCATTAAATCAGCGATAAAAGAAGGCAGAAACGTCTATGAAAATATTAGAAAATTTATCCGATACCTGCTGGCTTCTAACGTAGGAGAAATTCTGGTCATGCTTTTCGCCATGCTGCTTGCCCTTCCTTTGCCGCTCGTGCCGATTCAGATTTTGTGGGTCAACTTGGTGACAGATGGATTGCCGGCGATGGCGCTCGGCATGGATCAGCCGGAAGGAGACGTTATGAAGCGGAAGCCGCGTCACCCGAAAGAAGGGGTGTTTGCCCGCAAGCTTGGATGGAAGGTGGTCTCCAGAGGATTTTTAATCGGTGCTGCCACGATTTTGGCTTTTATCATCGTGTATCACCGCAATCCTGAGAATTTGTCTTATGCGCAGACAATTGCGTTTGCGACGTTGGTGCTGGCTCAGCTCATTCACGTATTTGACTGCCGGAGCGAAACGTCCGTTTTTTCCAGAAATCCGTTTGAAAACTTGTATCTGATCGGCGCTGTATTGTCATCGATTTTACTGATGCTGGTGGTCATTTACTATCCGCCGCTTCAGCCGATTTTCCATACGGTTTCCATCACGCCGGGAGACTGGATGCTGGTCATCGGCATGTCGGCCATCCCTACTTTTTTGCTGGCGGGGTCACTTTTGACAAGAAAAAAGTAAATTCATATGATATAATCTTAGGGGTAATAGCATGTCTATTGCCCTTTTATTTTGAGAACAGGGAAGAAATTGGGTGTTTTATTTATGATACGAAGTATGACAGGCTTCGGCAGTGCAAGCAAAACACAAGATGATCTCTCTGTAAGCGTTGAACTTAAATCTGTGAATTACAGGTTTAAAGAAGTGAACGCTCGTTTGCCAAGGCCTTTGCTATATTTAGAAGATAAGCTGAAACAGACGATTCTGCAGTACATACAGCGCGGAAGAATTGAGCTTTTCGTCTCCGTTGACAGTGATATGCTTGTAGAGAGAAGGCTTGACATTGATTGGCCGCTGCTCGATGAGTTTGTCGCAGCTGCAGAGGATATGAAAAAGCGTTATCAATTGTCCGCAGAGCCTGATGTCATGGACTTCTTCAAGCTTGATCATGTCGTCCAGATTCATGAGGAACAGACTCAAAATGAAAAGCTTGAGGAGTTAATAACAGCTGCTGCAGAGGAAGCCGTAAAAGGACTCTGTGAGATGCGCGAAAAAGAGGGGCTGCTTTTAGCCAAAGACTGTCTGATGCATATTGATCAGCTTGAAGAGCTGACCGAAAAGACCGAATCTTTGGCAGCCGATGCGGTATCTCGTTACAGGGAACGGCTGTACGCCAGAATAAAGGAATGGACCGAAGACGTGTTGGATGAGAGCCGGCTTGTTACAGAATGCGCTATTTTTGCAGATCGTTCTGATATTACAGAAGAGATTACAAGATTGAAGAGCCACTTCGCTCAGTTTCGTGATATATTAGCTGAAGGCGGAGCTGTCGGGCGCAAACTCGACTTTCTTGTCCAGGAGCTGAATCGGGAAGCAAATACAATCGGCTCAAAAGCAAATGATCACCAGATCACAAAGCTTGTCGTCGAAATGAAAAGTTCTATTGAAAAAATAAAAGAACAAGTGCAAAATATAGAATAGTGACTGTGCGTATTGTTTACAGACGGACTTGCTAGGCTAAACTAGAGACGTCTATTTTACAGGGGGAACGTAGAAGATGACGATTAAACTGATTAATATCGGATTTGGCAATATTATCTCCGCCAATCGGATGATTTCGATTGTCAGCCCGGAGTCTGCGCCAATCAAACGGATGATCCAGGATGCAAGAGACCGCGGAATGCTAATTGACGCTACATACGGACGAAGAACCCGTGCAGTTGTCG
Organism: Bacillus sp. 7705b; assembly: GCF_002289525.1. Classification (NCBI taxonomy): domain Bacteria; kingdom Bacillati; phylum Bacillota; class Bacilli; order Caryophanales; family Bacillaceae; genus Bacillus; species Bacillus sp. 7705b. Next base: position 68,081 of record NZ_NSDH01000026.1, read on the forward strand.
TCATGGATAGTGATCACATTATCTTATCTGCCGTCCAGCCTGAGACAGTTGCACACAGACTTTCTGTTAAAGAAGAAATTATGGATGAAGGGCAGGGATAATTGCCGCATGAAAGAAAGAGGGTTATTAATCGTTCTCTCAGGTCCCTCAGGAGTTGGTAAAGGAACGGTTCGGCAAGCGATTTTTTCGCAAGAAGATACAAAATTCGAGTATTCGATTTCAGTAACAACGAGAAACCCGCGAGAGGGCGAAGTGAACGGAGTCGATTATTTTTTCAAAACGAGAGAAGAATTTGAGCAAATGATTGCAAACAATAAGCTGCTTGAATGGGCAGAATATGTCGGCAATTATTACGGCACTCCTGTCGATTATGTTGAACAGACGCTCCAAGAAGGAAAAGACGTCTTTTTAGAAATCGAAGTTCAAGGCGCTCTTCAAGTGAGAAATGCTTTCCCGGAAGGTCTGTTTATTTTCCTTGCGCCTCCGAGTCTTTCTGAACTGAAGAACAGAATTGTGACAAGAGGAACGGAAACAGATGCTCTGATTGAAAATCGCATGAAAGCCGCAAAAGCTGAGATCGAAATGATGGACGCATATGATTACGTCGTAGAAAATGATAATGTCGAAACGGCTTGCGACAAAATCAAAGCAATCGTTCTCGCTGAACATTTGAAGCGTGAGCGCGTTGCACCAAGATATAAGAAAATGCTGGAGGTTGAATAACTGATGTTAGATCCGTCAATTGACTCATTAATGAATAAATTGGATTCGAAATACACGCTCGTAACCGTTTCTGCTAGACGCGCGCGTGAAATGCAAATCAAAAAAGACCAGATGATTGAACATACGATTTCACACAAATATGTAGGCAAAGCTTTAGAAGAAATTGATGCAGGCCTGCTTTCGTTTGAAAAGGAAGACCGCGAATAGTAGCACAAGTAGCAACCTATATCATGTAGGTTGTTATTTTTTTCCGTGCTGTTTTAAATTGCAGAGGGGGAGAAGTCATTGCTGAACAATCGAAATGTGTTGCTTTGCGTGAGCGGAGGCATCGCTGTTTATAAAGCCTGTGCGCTGACAAGCAAGCTGGTGCAGGCAGGGGCAAATGTTAAAGTCATTATGACTGAATCTGCGTGCCAGTTCGTTTCACCGCTGACATTTCAGGCATTGAGCCGCCATGAAGTATATACAGATACATTTAAAGAACAAAATCCAAGCGTCATTTCTCATATAGACGCAGCTGACTGGGCCGACCTGATTATTGTTGCGCCGGCTACGGCCAATGTGATTGGAAAACTGGCCAACGGCATTGCTGATGATATGCTGACAACAACCTTATTAGCGGCAACAGCGCCGGTATGGATTGCGCCCGCCATGAATGTGCATATGTATGACCATCCGGCAGTCAAACGCAATATTTCTGTCCTTTATCAGGATGGTTTTCGTTTTATTGAACCGAGCGAGGGCTATTTAGCATGCGGTTACGTTGGAAAAGGAAGATTGGAAGAACCCGAAAACATCGTGAAGCTTGCGGAAAAGCATTTTGCAGAAGAAAAAGACGCGCCTTTAGAAGGCAAACATGTGGTGATCACAGCAGGCCCGACACGGGAGGCAGTTGATCCTGTGCGTTTTTTCACGAATAAATCGACGGGTAAAATGGGATACGCATTAGCTGAGGCTGCGGTGCGGTTTGGTGCAAACGTGACCTTGATCTCAGGGCCGGTTTCGCTTGATGTCCCTAAAGGGCTTTCTCAGTTTATCCCTGTCCAATCGGCTGCGGACATGCGCGATGCGGTGCTCTCTGTGTATGAGAGAAGCGACGTCGTCATAAAAACAGCTGCTGTTGCCGATTTTACGCCAAAAACAGTATTTGACCAAAAAATGAAAAAACAAGACGGCGGAATGACCCTTGAATTAAAAAGAACAGTCGACATCTTAAAAGAACTGGGCGAGAAAAAACAGCATCAGCTGTTAGTCGGTTTTGCTGCTGAGACACAAGATGTGGAACATTACGCCCGCAAAAAGCTTTCTGCCAAAAATCTTGACATGATTGTGGCGAATGATGTGAAAGCGGCAGGGGCCGGTTTTGGTGCTGATACGAATATTGTGACGCTCTTTTTCAAAGGCGGGCGCAAACGCGAGCTGCCGAAGATGTCTAAGCTCGATGTTTCGTTTGACATTCTTGGAGAAGTCGCAGCCCTCTTAAAACAAACCGGAGAGCACTCATGAATTTTGCCGAAGTCATCGTTGATGTCAGCACCAAAAATATAGACAGGCCGTTTGATTACAAAATCCCAGACCATCTTAAAGGTATGATCAAAACGGGAATGAGGGTCATTGTTCCGTTTGGCCCCCGTAAAATTCAAGGGTTTGTGACAGCTGTCAAAGATACGTCTGATCTCTCAGGTAAATCTGTCAAAGAAGTGGAGGATTTATTAGATCTTACGCCTGTTTTGACAGAAGAGCTGATGCATTTGTCTTCATGGCTGTCAGACAAAACGCTGTCTTTTAAGATTACGGCGCTTCAAGCGATGCTGCCTGCCGCATTAAAGGCAAAATATGAAAAAGAGCTGAAGATTGCGGAAGGTGCGGATATCCCGCCGCAGGTAGAACGGCTGTTTTCTGAAACAAAGAGCTTGCTGTATTCCGATATACCTGATCACGATACGCTGAAAATCATCCAGAAGCAGGTTCAAAAAGGCCATATCGATGTAACTTATAAAGTGGCGCAAAAAGCGAACAAAAAAATGGTCAGGTATATTCAGGCCAATGCCGGTAAAGAAGAGCTCTCCAAGCAGGCTGAGGGTTTATCCCGACAAGCGGCTAAACAGCAGGCGATCCTGCACTTTTTCATGACAGAACCGGAAGGCACGAAAATACCTGCTGCGGACCTGTGCAAAAAAACAGACGCAAGCTCAGCCACCATCAAGACCCTGATCCAAAAGGGGCTTCTGAAAGAAACCTATGAAGAGGTTTACAGAGACCCCTATCAGGACAAAATGTTCAAAAAAACAGAACCGCTGCCGCTGACAGACGAGCAGAGCGCGGCCTTTCAGCCGATACGCCGGACGTTAGATAACAATGAACATCAAGTGTTTCTCCTGCACGGGGTGACAGGAAGCGGCAAAACGGAAATTTATCTCCAGTCGATTGAAAAAGTGCTTGCGAAAGGAAAAGAAGCCATCGTACTTGTACCGGAAATATCGTTAACGCCGCAAATGGTTCATCGCTTTAAAGGGCGCTTCGGCTCTCAGGTAGCCGTGATGCACAGCGGGTTATCCACTGGTGAAAAGTATGACGAGTGGCGCAAAATCCACCGCAAGGAAGTACGGCTTGTCGTTGGCGCGAGGTCCGCTATTTTTGCCCCGTTTGAAAATCTCGGGATGATTATCATCGATGAGGAGCATGAATCGTCCTATAAACAAGAGGAAATGCCGCGCTACCATGCGAAAGAAGTAGCGATCAAGCGGGCGGAGCACCACCGCTGTCCGGTTGTGTTAGGTAGTGCTACACCGACGTTAGAGTCATATGCACGGGCGCAAAAAGGAGTGTACGAGCTGCTTTCGCTGAAACACCGCGTCAATCACCAAGTGATGCCTGAGGTTTCGCTTGTGGATATGAGAGAGGAGCTCAGAAACGGCAATCGCTCTATGTTTTCAATAGAATTGATGGAAAAGCTTGAAGAAACCATTGCCAAGGGTGAACAGGCTGTGCTGTTTTTAAATAAAAGGGGCTATTCCTCCTTTGTGATGTGCAGGGACTGCGGATATGTCCCGCAATGCCCTCACTGCGACATTTCCATGACGTATCACCGTTCCGGCCAGAGGATGAAATGCCATTATTGCGGACATGAAGAGCCTGTTCCGCATACTTGTCCTGAATGCGGGAGCGATCATATCCGTTTTTTCGGAACGGGAACACAAAGAGTGGAAGAAGAATTAACAAAGGTGCTGCCACATGCAAGAGTCATACGGATGGATGTTGATACGACCTCTCGGAAAGGTGCCCATGAAAAATTATTGTCTGCTTTCGGAGAAGGAAGAGCAGATATTCTTCTTGGAACGCAAATGATTGCGAAAGGGCTTGATTTTCCGAATGTGACACTTGTCGGAGTCTTAAGCGCTGACACAACACTGCACATTCCTGATTTCAGATCTGCTGAAAAAACGTTTCAGCTGCTAACACAAGTCAGCGGCCGCGCGGGAAGACATGAAAAACCCGGCAATGTCATCATTCAAACGTACACACCGTCCCATTACAGCATCCAGCTGACGAAAACGCATGATTATGAAACGTTTTATCAGCATGAAATGGCGCACAGGAGGGAGCAATCCTACCCGCCGTATTACTATTTGGCTCTTGTGACGGTTTCTCACGAGGAAGTGGCAAAAGCGGCTGTAACCGCTGAGAAAATCGCACACTTTCTGAAAGCAAACTGCGGGGCAGATACGAAAATACTTGGTCCAAGCGCATCGCCGATCGCCAGGATCAAAGATAGATATCGCTATCAATGCGTGATAAAATACAAACAGGAAACCCAGATATCAACTTTATTGAAGAAGATACTGGAACATTATAAACGGGAAATTGAACAAAAACATGTAATGATTTCAATTGATATGAATCCTTATATGATGATGTAAGATCTCACGTCTTGGAGGGTAATGAATTGGCAGTAAAAAAGGTCGTCACACATCCCGCGGAGGTTTTGGAAACGCCCGCGGAAACCGTGACTGTTTTTGATAAAAAGCTAAAAAAACTGCTTGATGATATGTACGATACCATGCTCGAAATGGATGGAGTCGGACTGGCAGCGCCGCAGATCGGTATTTTAAAAAGAGCGGCTGTTGTTGATATCGGAGAAGAAAGCGGCAGAATTGACCTTGTGAATCCGGAAATTCTTGAACAAAGCGGCGAGCAAACCGGAGTTGAAGGATGCTTGAGTTTTCCCGGCGTCTACGGAGATGTCACGCGTGCCGATTATGTGAAAGTGCGGGCGTATAACCGTCAGGGAAAACCGTTTATTCTTGAAGCAAGGGGCTTTTTCGCGAGAGCCGTGCAGCATGAAATGGACCACTTGGACGGCGTGCTGTTCACATCAAAAATAAGCAAATATTATACAGAAGATGAACTAGCGGATATGGAAGGATGATTTGATGACGAGAATCGTGTTTATGGGAACACCCGATTTTTCAGTTCCTGTTTTAAGAACCCTGATAGATGACGGATATGAAGTAGTGGGGGTCGTCACGCAGCCTGACCGTCCGAAGGGCAGAAAAAAAGTGCTCACGCCTCCGCCTGTAAAGGAAGAAGCTTTGCGTCACGGCATCCCGGTTCTTCAGCCTGAGAAAGTCAGACTGACAGAAGAAATAGAAAAGGTGCTGGCGTTACAACCGGATCTTATTGTGACGGCAGCGTTTGGGCAAATTCTGCCTAAAGAGCTACTCGACAGCCCTAAGTACGGATGCATTAATGTCCATGCGTCTCTTTTGCCTGAACTGAGAGGCGGGGCTCCTATCCATTATTCCATTCTCCAAGGAAAGAAAAAAACCGGAGTTACCATTATGTACATGGTGGAAAAATTAGATGCAGGCGATATGATTTCTAAAGTGGAAGTAGACATTGAAGAAACCGACAATGTCGGAACCCTGCACGATAAATTAAGCGTTGCTGGCGCGAAGCTTCTGTCTGAAACAGTTCCTCAAGTTATAGCCGGCGACATATCACCTGAAAAGCAGGATGACGAGAAAGCGACGTATGCGCCAAACATTAAAAGAGAACAAGAGCTGATTGACTGGTCCAGAGCAGGAGAAGAGCTTTATAATCAAGTTCGAGGTTTAAACCCATGGCCTGTTGCCTATACGACTTTAAATGGACAAAACCTGAAAGTGTGGGCGGCCAAGAAAACAGCGGCGCCGGCAAAAGCTGAGCCCGGCACAGTCATTGCTATTGAAAAAGAAGGAATTATCGTGGCCACAGGAAACGATACGGCACTGTTATTAACAGAGCTGCAGCCTGCCGGCAAAAAACGCATGCGAGGCGAAGACTTCGTCCGTGGCGCTCATGTTGAGACAGGTGATATGTTAGGAGTGCACAATGAAAACAAATAGCGTTCGTGATATTGCGCTGGAGGCGCTGGTCAAATTAGAACAAAATCAGTCATACAGTAACCTGCTCCTGAAATCGGTTATTAAATCCAATAAACTGAGCGATCAGGACCGGGGGCTTTTGACTGAACTAGTGTACGGTACATTGCAAAACAAAATCGCGCTGGATTATATGCTCAAGCCGTTTATCAACAAGCCGCAAAAGGTGAAGCCGTGGGTTATCCAGCTTCTCCGCCTGTCCCTATATCAAATGGAATATTTAGAAAAAATCCCGGACCGGGCAGTCATCCATGAAGCGGTAGAGATTGCTAAAAACCGCGGGCATAAAGGCATTGCCTCATTTGTCAACGGCGTGCTTCGCTCTATTCAGCGTGAAGGAGTCCCTTCCTTTGACGCCATCGAAGATCCTGTTCTCCGGCTTGCGACAGAAACCAGCCATCCTGAATGGCTCGTGAAAGAGTGGGCAGACGCATACGGATTTGATGCGGCTGAAAAGATTTGCCGCATTCATCTCATTCCGCCTAAGCAAACGCTGCGTATCAATGAAATGAAAACAGACAGAGCGGAGATACTTGATCAAATGGCAGCTGAAGGAATCGAAGCAGAAAAAGGCGATCTCGCCGAGGATGCTGTGAAGCTTGTTAAGGGAACAATCGCCGGAACTCACTTCTTCCAGATCGGTGAAGTGTCCATCCAGGATGAAAGTTCCATGCTGGTTGCCCGGGCCCTTGACCCTAAGCCAGGTGAAACGGTGCTTGATGCGTGCGCGGCACCGGGCGGAAAGTCAGCCCATATCGCTGAATTAATGGAGAACAAGGGAAGTGTGACATCGCTTGACCTTCACAAACATAAGGTGAAGCTGATCAAAGAAGCGTCAGAACGGCTTGGTCTTTCCATTATTGATGCGAAAACAATGGACGCGAGAAAAGCGGGAGAAACGTTTAAAAGTGAACAGTTTGACCGTATTTTGGTTGACGCTCCATGCTCAGGCTTTGGCGTGATCAGAAGAAAGCCGGATATGAAATACACCAAAACCCCGAATGACAGCTCCCGGCTTGCTGAAATCCAGCTGTCTATCTTAAGGGAAATTGCGCCATTAGTAAAAAAAGGTGGCACTCTTGTCTACAGTACGTGTACAATGGATCGGACAGAAAATGAAGAAGTTATCCATGCGTTTATACAAGAACATCCTGATTTTGAACCCGATTTGTCTCTTGAAAAGCGGCTGCCCGAAAAGGCGAGACCCTTTGTTCGGGATGGGAGGCTTCAAATCCTTCCGCATTATTTCGGAACAGATGGTTTCTTTATTTGCAGCATGAGAAAGAAGGGATAAGCAATGACAGAACTTAAAAAAACAAAGATCAGAAAAGAATTGCGGACAGAGCGTCCTTCAATTTATTCTTTTGAATTAGACGAAATCAAACAATGGCTGACAGACAACGGAGAGAAACCGTTCCGCGCGGCACAGATTTTTGAATGGCTTTATGAAAAACGAGTATCTTCTTTTGACGAAATGACAAACCTGTCAAAGGATCTGCGTGAGAAATTAAACACTCATTTCGTATTAACGACGCTGAAAACAGCAGTTAAACAAACTTCTCAAGATGGTACGATGAAGTTTTTATTCGAGCTTCACGACGGTTATACAATCGAAACCGTTTTAATGAGACACGAGTATGGTAATTCTGTATGTGTAACGACACAAGTCGGCTGCCGCATTGGCTGCACATTCTGCGCATCAACGCTCGGCGGCTTAAAACGAAATCTTGAAGCGGGCGAAATTGTCGCTCAAGTGGTGAAAGTTCAAAAAGCGCTGGATGAAACGGATGAACGCGTCAGCTCTGTCGTCATCATGGGAATTGGCGAACCATTTGATAACTTTAACGAAATGCTTGCCTTCTTAAAAATCATTAACCATGATAAGGGACTGAATATAGGAGCCCGCCATATTACTGTTTCTACAAGCGGAATCATCCCGAAAATTTACGAATTCGCTGATCAGCAAATGCAGATTAACTTTGCGATTTCTCTGCACGCGCCAAATACAGAAATCAGAAGCCGTTTGATGCCGATTAACAGAGCGTACAAGCTGCCTGATTTAATGGAAGCCGTTAAATATTACATTAATAAAACAGGACGCCGGATCAGCTTTGAATACGGTCTGTTCGGCGGCGTAAATGATCAGGTCGAGCACGCTGAAGAGCTTGCAGACTTGCTGGAAGGCGTAAAATGCCACGTGAACTTGATTCCGGTAAACTATGTGCCTGAACGGGATTACGTCCGCACACCGCGCGAGCAGATTTTTGCTTTTGAGAAAACGCTGAAATCCCGCGGAGTAAATGTCACGATCCGAAGAGAGCAAGGCCATGACATTGACGCAGCCTGCGGTCAGCTTCGCGCGAAGGAGCGTCAAGACGAGACGAGGTGATGAGGGTTGTTAACAGCCTTAAAAACAGATACAGGGAAAATCCGCCAGCATAATGAAGATGATGCGGGTATTTTTAAGGGGAAAGACGATTTTGTATTAGCGGTTGTCGCTGATGGCATGGGCGGCCATCTTGCTGGAGATGTTGCAAGCAAGATGGCTGTGAAAGCCATGGGAGAGAAATGGAATGAGGCAGATACGGTTCCTGCGGCGCCGTCAGAGTGTGAAGAGTGGCTCATTGAACAGATTCTAGCGGTAAACAGCAAGATTTACGATCATGCCCAAGCGCACGAAGAATGCCAAGGCATGGGAACAACCATTGTATGCGCTCTTTTTACAGGCAAAACGGTTTCCGTTGCTCATATAGGCGACAGCAGATGCTATTTGCTTCAGGACGATCTTTTCGTTCAGGTGACAGAGGATCATTCTCTTGTGAATGAACTGGTTCGCACCGGTGAAATCTCCAGAGAAGATGCTGAGCATCATCCGCGCAAAAATGTGCTGACGAAGGCGCTCGGAACAGATCAATCTGTCAGTATTGACGCACGTTCTTTCGAAATTGAACCCGGAGACAAACTCCTTTTATGTTCTGATGGACTGACGAATAAAGTGGAAGTCACTGAATTAAAAGACATCCTGCAAAGCGATTCAGCTCCTCAGGAAAAAGTAAACCTGCTTGTGGACAAAGCCAATGAGAATGGCGGGGAAGACAATATTACAGCAGTTTTGCTTGAGCTTGCTTTACATGTTGAAGAGGGTGAAGATCAGTGCTAATCGGCAAGCGAATCAGCGGGCGTTACCAGATTCTCCGTGCCATAGGCGGCGGGGGAATGGCCAACGTTTATTTAGCTGAGGACATTATTCTTGATCGTGAAGTCGCAATCAAAATCCTGCGGTTTGACTATGTGAATGACAATGAGTTTATCAGGCGTTTCCGAAGAGAAGCCCAATCGGCATCAAGCCTTGATCACCCGAATATTGTCAGCATTTATGATTTGGGCGAGGAAGATGACATTTACTATATTGTCATGGAATACGTAGAGGGCATGACGCTAAAAGAATACATAACAGCAAATGGGCCGCTTCACCCCAAAGAAGCGCTCAGCATCATGGAGCAAATTGTCTCAGCCATTGCCCATGCCCACCAAAATCATATTGTCCACAGGGATATTAAACCGCATAACATTTTGATCGACCATATGGGCAATATCAAAGTAACGGATTTTGGAATTGCGACTGCACTGACTTCGACAACAATCACCCACACCAATTCTGTGCTGGGCTCAGTCCATTATTTATCCCCCGAACAGGCGCGGGGCGGTCTGGCCACAAAAAAATCAGATATTTATGCACTTGGGATTGTCTTATTTGAGCTGTTAACCGGCCGAATCCCGTTTGATGGAGAATCGGCTGTCAGCATCGCCTTAAAGCATCTTCAGGCTGAAACCCCTTCAGCGAAAAGGTGGAATCCCTCAGTACCCCAAAGCGTTGAAAACATCATATTAAAGGCAACCGCCAAAGATCCTTTTCATCGCTATGAAACTGCTGAAGATATGGAAGAAGATATTCGAACAGCTTTTGACGCGGACAGGCTCAACGAAAAGAAATTTACGATTCAAGATGATGAAGAAATGACGAAAGCGATTCCGATTATTAAGGATGCAGAGCTTGCGAAAGCTTCTAATGAAACCGAAGCTGACATGACATTTCCTCAAGAAAACCAAACGAAGAAAAAAGCTAAGAGAAAAAAATGGCCGTGGATTTTGCTCACCATATGCCTGATTTTTATCACGGCAGGAGTTCTCGCCGTCACTGTTTTTCCTTCTCTTTTTATGCCTAAGGATGTCAAAATACCTGATGTAGCAGGGATGGAATATGAGAAAGCGGCAGATCTTCTAGAAAAAGAAGGCTTGCAGGTAGATTCAGACGTTTTGGAAATCTCAGATGAGAAGATCGAAGAAGGCCTGATGGTCAAAACCGATCCTAAAGCCGAGTCCACTGTTAAAGAAGGAGCAACGGTTACGCTTTATAAGAGTACAGGTAAAGCAAAAAAGCAGATCGGTGATGTGACGGACCAATCAGTCGACAAGGCAAAAAAAGTGTTAAAGGAACAGGGCTTTAAAAATGTAACGGTGGATGAAGTAAATAATGATGAGAAAGACGCCGGCACTGTCATAGACCAGAATCCGTCAGCAGGGACCGAACTTGTGCCGGACGAAGATCAAGTTAAGCTCACAGTCAGCATCGGGCCGGAAGATATTACGCTCAGAGATTTAAAAACATACAGTAAAGAAGCAGCCTCAGGATATCTGGAAGATAACGGGCTCAAGCTGGTGGAAAAAGAAGCGTACTCAGATGACGTTCCGGAAGGACAGGTTGTCAAACAAAAACCGGCAGCGGGAACGGCGCTAAAGCCGGGAAATGAGGTCGAAGTGACATTTTCTCTCGGACCTGAGAAAAAACCGGCGAAAACAGTGAAAGAAAAAGTCAAGATTCCATATGAGCCTGAAAACGAAGGGGACGAGCTGGAGGTGCAAATCGCGATTGACGACGCGGACCACAGCATTTCTGACACTTACGAACATTTTAAGATTAAAGAGCCCGTAGAACGGACGATCGAACTGAAGATTGAACCTGGCCAAAAAGGGTACTATCAAGTGATGGTAAATAATAAAGTCGTCAGCTACAAAACAATTGAGTATCCGAAAGATGAATAACAAGGAGGGAAAATATGCCTGAGGGCAAAATTATTAAAGCGCTTAGCGGCTTTTATTACGTACTGGATGAATCAGAGGATTCAAATAACGGAAAAGTTATACAATGCAGAGGAAGAGGCATTTTCAGAAAAAATAAAATCACCCCTTTGGTCGGTGATTATGTTGTTTATCAAGCTGAAAATAATAAAGAAGGATATCTTCTAGAGATTAAAGAAAGAACCAATGAACTTATCAGGCCGCCGATCTGCAACGTTGATCAAGCGGTGCTTGTTTTCTCGGCGATGCAGCCATCTTTCAGCACAGCATTGCTCGACCGTTTCTTGGTTCTCGTAGAAGCGAATGACATCCAGCCGATTATTTGTATTACAAAAATGGATTTAATTGAAGATCAACATACACAAAAGCTCATTCAAGCGTATGCTGAAGACTACCGGAATATTGGCTATGACGTGTATCTTACCTCTTCAAAGGACCAAGACAGTTTAACGGAGATCATCCCGCATTTCCGCGGCAAAACAACGGTCTTTGCCGGTCAGTCTGGGGTTGGCAAATCCTCGCTTCTCAACGCGATCAGTCCCGAGCTGGGTTTGAGAACAAACGAGATTTCCGAGCATTTAGGCCGCGGGAAGCACACAACCCGCCATGTGGAGCTCATTCACACGTCCGGAGGTCTGGTTGCGGATACGCCGGGTTTCAGCTCTCTTGAGTTTACAGACATAGAAGAAGGAGAGCTGGGCTACACCTTCCCTGACATCAGAGAAAAAAGCGCATCATGCAAATTCAGAGGGTGTTTGCATTTGAAAGAGCCGAAATGTGCAGTCAAACAAGCTGTTGAAGAAGGGGAATTAAAGCAGTACCGCTACGACCATTATGTTGAATTTATTACAGAGATCAAAGACAGAAAGCCGAGGTATTAGATCATGGTAAAGATTGCACCTTCTATTCTTTCAGCTGATTTTGCCGCTTTAGGCAAAGAGATTCAAGATGTAGAAAAAGGCGGAGCCGATTACATTCATGTTGATGTCATGGACGGCCATTTTGTCCCGAATATTACGATTGGGCCGCTGATTGTAGAAGCCATTCGTCCGGTGACGAAACTGCCCCTGGATGTACATTTAATGATTGAAGAGCCGGATCGTTATATCCCGGCTTTCGCAAAAGCTGGAGCAGATATCCTGTCTGTACATGCCGAAGCCTGTCCGCACCTTCACCGGACAATCCAGCTTATGAAAGGGCAGGGTGTAAAAGCTGGCGTTGTCCTGAATCCGCATACACCTGTTCAAGTAATTGAGCATATTTTTGAAGAACTTGATCTCGTTCTCTTAATGACGGTGAACCCTGGATTTGGCGGACAGAAATTTATTCATTCTGTTCTTCCGAAAATAAAAGAAGTGAAACGAATGGCAGAGGAAAAAGGGAAACATGATCTGCTAATTGAAGTAGACGGCGGCGTCAACAAAGAAACAGCCCCGCTAGTCATCGAAGCGGGCGCAAATTTACTTGTTGCCGGTTCTGCTGTTTATGGCCAAACTGACCGCGAAAAAGCTATTTCTGAGATAAGAGGAAGCAAATAAGCAGCAGGAGAAAGAGCCGGGCGTATTTAGCCCGAGCTCTTTTTCCTGTACCCAGAAGCAGAAAGGAAAAAGAGATGAGAAAAATCAATATCGTTGCGGGAGGCCCAAAAGATTTTATCCCTGACCTGACTGGTTATACGGCTGATCACACGATCTGGGTCGGGGTTGACAAGGGCACAGTCACGCTTTTAGATGCCGGCATCATTCCTGATGAAGCTTTCGGAGATTTTGACAGCATTACGGAGCAGGAACGCCGGCAAATCGAAAAAGCCGCGCCCGCTCTCCATGTGTACCAGGCAGAAAAAGATCAAACTGATTTAGACCTCGCTCTTGATTGGGCCCTGGAAAAGCAGCCGGATGTCATTCAGATCTTCGGTATTACGGGAGGCAGAGCAGATCACTTTTTAGGAAATATTCAGCTGCTGTACAGGGGAGTAAAAACAAATTCGAAAATGAAGCTTATAGACAAACAGAATGATATTCAGATGTTCTCTCCAGGCGAATATTCTCTTCTTATCGATCAAAACAAACGGTATATCTCCTTCATCCCATTTACAGAAGAAGTGGATGAGCTGACTCTCATCGGTTTTAAATATCCGCTAAATAAGTGTCATATTACGCTTGGTTCAACACTATGTATTAGTAACGAACTCATTCATTCACGAGGTACTTTTTCGTTTGCGAAAGGCATATTAATAATGATAAGAAGCACGGATTAGCTTCTGCTTTCACTCATTTGTTGAAATTAATGAACCTTAAAGCGATGAACAGGCGGTTACGGGACTTATAGGAGGGGACAAAAATGAAATTTTACACCATTAAATTGCCGAAGTTTTTAGGAGGAATTGTCCGGGCGATGCTGGGCTCATTTAGAAAAGATTAAAGCCCAGGGGTTCAAGCCCCCTTTCACCACATAAAAACGCCTGCCACATATCAGGGCAGGCGTTCATTTTGTTATACACGCTCAACTTTACCGGATTTCAAAGCTCGAGCAGATACATATACTTTTTTAGGTTTTCCGTTCACAAGGATACGAACCTTTTGAAGATTCGCGCCCCAAGTGCGCTTAGAAGCATTCATTGCGTGAGAACGGTTATTCCCAGCTGTTGTTTTTTTACCTGTGATAACGCATTTACGTGCCATTTGTTTCCCTCCTCACTTGCACAAAACATCTACTTTTTCACTTTCATATGTTCTTAGATGCTTTCGATATGGATACTTTAAATAATTTACCACAGCTAAAAAACGTTTGCAACTATTGTTTCATCATCTTTCAAGAAAATTCACTTGACATCTTGCACAAACAGCGGCGCTATAGTATATGTAAAGAGACGTGCAGCGTTTGTCGCGTCTTTTCTTTTCATAATGGAATTCATATAGTAGAATAGCTGTAACTCTATGCATTCGAAGGAGGAACTAGTGTGTCCATTGAATTAAGAACGAAATACGGGCAGATTGATATATCGAATGAAGTCATTGCAATGGTTGCCGGCGGCGCTGCGATTGACTGTTACGGCATCGTTGGAATGGCCTCTAAAAACCAAATTAAAGACGGACTGACTGAAATCCTTCGGAAAGAGAATTTCAGCAGAGGTGTTCAAGTTCGCCAAGAAGCAGAACAGATACATATTGACATGTATATCATTGTCAGCTACGGCACAAAAATTTCTGAAGTGGCACATAACGTCCAAACAAAAGTAAAGTACACAGTAAATCAAACAGTCGGACTTGCAGTGGACTCTGTCAATATTTATGTCCAAGGCGTACGAGTGACGAACCCGTAGTTAGGAGGAGTAGGATTGTCTATCAGAACATTAGACGGCAGAACCTTTGCTGAGATGATTCTTGCAGGTGCACAGAATCTGTCGCAAAACGCGAGTGCGGTTGACGCGCTCAACGTGTTTCCGGTGCCGGACGGTGATACGGGAACAAACATGAACCTGTCAATGACTTCCGGGGCAAGAGAAGTGGAGCATTTGGAGACAAGTGATATCGGTAAAGTGGGCTCCGCGTTATCTAAAGGATTGCTCATGGGGGCAAGAGGGAATTCAGGAGTCATCCTGTCCCAATTGTTCCGAGGATTCAGTAAAAGCATTGAAACAAAAAAAGAAATTAATGCAAAAGAGTTTGCCGCCGCGCTGCAAGCCGGTGTCGATATGGCTTACAAAGCAGTCATGAAGCCTGTGGAGGGCACCATCTTAACAGTTGCAAAAGATGCTGCGAAACAAGCGGTGGCCCTGGCGGAAAAAGAAACCGATATCATTGCGCTGATGACATCGGTGACAAAGGAAGCTGAGGCATCCTTAAATCGGACACCAGAATTGCTGCCTGTCCTGAAGGAAGTAGGAGTCGTTGACAGCGGAGGCAAAGGCCTGCTTTGTGTGTATGAAGGTTTCCTCGCTTCATTAAAAGGAGAGACCGTTCCTGAGAAAACCGTTCTTCCGTCACTTGATGACATGGTCAGCGCAGAGCATCATAAGAGTGCGCAGAGCATGATGAATACAGATGATATTGAATTTGGTTTCTGTACAGAAGTGATGGTAAGGCTCGATCAGAATAAAAGAGAATTTGATGAAGGCACATTCAGAAATGACCTCAGCCAATTTGGTGATTCTCTTTTGGTTATTGCAGACGAGTCTCTGGCGAAGGTTCATATTCATGCTGAAGAGCCGGGAAACGTGTTAAACTACGCTCAAAATTACGGTGAATTAATAAAAATTAAAATTGAAAACATGAGAGAGCAGCACACTTCCATCATCAGCCAGGACAGCGAGCCTGCTCACAGCGAGAAAGCGGCAAAGCAGCCGTACGGCATTGTGACTGTTGCGATGGGAGAAGGCATTTCTGATTTATTCAAAAGCATTGGCGCTTCCGTTGTGATTGAAGGCGGCCAGACGATGAATCCAAGCACTGAGGATATTGTCGATGCTGTAAGATCTGTAAATGCAGACACTGTGTTTATCTTACCGAATAACTCCAACATTATCATGGCTGCCAATCAAGCCGCAAGTGTGATAGGCGATAAGGTTTTTGTCATTCCTGCCAAAACGGTTCCGCAAGGGATGTCAGCGCTGCTGGCATTTAATCCGGATCAAGAGCCTGAAGCAAATGAAGCCAATATGCTAAGTGCCATTCAGCAAGTAAAAAGCGGACAGGTGACATACTCAGTCAGGGATACTCATATTGACGGACAAGACATAAAAAAAGGCGACTTTATGGGAATTCTGAATGGAACGATTATCGGCAGTGCTGAAGATCAGCTGGGTGCTGCAAAAATGCTCTTGTCAGAAATGATCGGAGAAGAGGACGAAATTGTCACCATTCTTTATGGAGAAGATGCGTCTCAAGAAGAAGCTGAAGAGCTTGAAGCGTTTCTCAACGACAAGTACGAAGAGATTGAGGTTGAAATCCACAACGGAAAACAGCCGCTGTATTCGTATATAGTTTCTGCAGAATAGAAGGGCAAATTGCCCTTCTATTCTTATGTCTGCTTTTAAGTGCGGCAGCGCTGTAACGCGCCCGCTTGCCATTTTATATCCGATCAATTAGTCTAGAAGCAAAGCCGCTTATAAGCTCTGATTCATAAGGAGGAATAGCATGAAATACAGAAGCGTTTTTGATATTATCGGCCCGGTTATGATCGGTCCGTCCAGTTCGCATACAGCAGGCGCGGCGAGAATCGGGAGAGTGGCCAGAAGTTTATTTGGCAGAGAGCCTGAGCGCATCGTTGTGTCCTTTTACGGCTCTTTTGCTGAAACATATAAGGGTCACGGCACAGATGTGGCAATCATCGGCGGTCTGCTTGATTTTGATACATTTGACGAACGGATTAAAACCGCTATACAAATTGCAGAAGATAAAGGAATTGATATAGAGTTTCGAGTCGAAGACGCTGTTCCGGTTCACCCAAACACAGCTCGAATCAGCATTTCTGATGAAAAGGGAGAACTTGAACTGACGGGAATTTCGATAGGCGGAGGAAAAATTGAAATCACAGAATTAAACGGCTTTGAGCTCCGTCTGTCTGGAAACCACCCTGCCATTCTAGTTGTCCATAATGACAAGTTTGGCACCATTGCAGGAGTTGCCAATGTCCTTGCGAAATTCTCAATCAACGTCGGCCATATGGAAGTCGCCCGCAAGGATATTGGTCAGCTTGCGCTGATGACAATAGAAGTGGATCAAAATATTGACGATGATGTTCTCGATGAGCTGTCGAAGCTGCCGAACATTATTCAAGTGACAAAGATTGCTGACTAGCGAAGGGTCAGGAGGAGCCAGTTATGTTTCGTAATGTAAAAGAATTAATTGAGATAACGAAAGAAAAGCAAATGTCCATTTCTGACATTATGATCGCTCAAGAGATGGAAGTAACAGAAAAAACAAAAGAAGAAATTTTTCAGCAGATGGATCACAATCTGACTGTTATGGAAGCGGCGGTTCAGAAAGGGCTTGAAGGGGTTACGAGTCAAACGGGCTTAACAGGCGGGGATGCCGTTAAATTACAGGCCTACATTCGATCTGGAAAAAGCCTGTCGGGAGCGCTGATTTTAGACGCGGTATCGAAAGCTGTGGCAACAAATGAAGTGAATGCCGCCATGGGAACAATCTGTGCGACACCGACAGCCGGATCTGCGGGTGTAGTGCCGGGTACGTTATTTGCCGTGAAAGAAAAACTGAACCCCACAAGAGAACAAATGATCCGCTTTTTATTTACGGCCGGAGCTTTCGGCTTTGTCGTAGCAAATAATGCAAGTATTTCCGGTGCGGCCGGCGGGTGTCAGGCAGAGGTAGGATCTGCCTCGGGCATGGCAGCTGCGGCAATTGTTGAAATGGCAGGCGGAACACCTGAGCAAAGTGCGGAGGCCATGGCCATTACATTAAAAAATATGCTCGGCCTTGTGTGTGATCCTGTTGCGGGCCTTGTTGAAGTGCCTTGTGTGAAGCGGAATGCAATGGGCGCATCAAACGCGATGATTGCTGCTGATATGGCATTAGCAGGCATTACAAGCCGGATTCCATGTGACGAGGTCATCGATGCGATGTATAAAATCGGCCAAACGATGCCCACTGCCCTTAGAGAAACAGGCCAGGGCGGTTTAGCGGCCACACCGACGGGAAGAGAATTAGAGAAAAAAATATTCGGAGGAGCGCTGGGTTCAAGTGAAACAACATCAGCAAACTAGTATAGCCAACATTAAGGGCATTGGGCCGGAAACAGAAAAAACATTAAATGAACTCGGTATTTATGACATTTCTGATCTTCTGAATTATTTCCCTTATCGCTATGATGACTACGAGCTGAGGGATTTAGAAGAAGTACAGCATGATGAAAGAGTCACAGTTGAAGGGAAGGTTCATTCAGAGCCTTCTCTTACCTATTACGGAAAAAAACGAAACAGGCTGACATTTCGCCTTCTTGTCGGCCATTATTTAATCACTGCCATTTGTTTTAACCGTCCTTATTTAAAGAAAAAGCTTTCGCTGGGCTCTGTTGTGACGATTTCCGGTAAATGGGACAAGCACCGTCAGACCATTTCTGTTCAGGAATTAAAAAATGGGCCGCATCAAGAGGATAAAAGCATTGAACCAGTTTATTCCGTGAAAGAAAATGTCACCGTCAAAATGATGAGACGTTTTATTCAGCACGGGCTGACACAATATGCGGACTCAATACCTGATCCTCTCCCGGAAAATCTTAAAATTCGCTATAAGCTGCCGGACTATCATCAAGCGTTAAAAGCGATGCACCAGCCAGAAACAAGAGAAGCATTAAAGCTGGCCAGACGCCGATTCGTTTACGAAGAATTTTTATTATTTCAGTTGAAAATGCAGGCGTTCCGAAAGGCGGAAAGAGAGCAGTCGCAAGGGATACGGCAGCGTTTTTCAAACGAAGAACTCATGACATTTGTCAAAAGCCTCCCGTTTCCTCTCACCAACGCCCAGTCCCGCGTGCTTCGCGAAATAACAGCAGACATGTCTTCCCCATACAGAATGAACCGTCTTCTTCAAGGAGACGTCGGATCAGGAAAAACGGCAGTCGCTGCCATCGCGCTTTATGCGGCCATTTTATCCGGATATCAGGGAGCGCTTATGGTTCCGACAGAAATTCTTGCTGAACAGCATGCTGATTCCCTTGTTTCACTGTTTGAAAAGTGGGATGTCAATGTCGCCCTTCTGACAAGCTCTGTAAAAGGGAAGCGCCGAAGGGAATTGCTTGAGCAGCTTGGTGCGGGAGAGATTGATATTCTTGTAGGAACCCATGCTTTAATCCAGGATGAGGTCGAGTTTAAAGCGCTAAGTCTTGTCATCACGGATGAGCAGCACCGATTTGGAGTTGAACAGCGGAAGAAGCTTCGGAACAAAGGGCAGGATCCCGATGTTCTCTTTATGACAGCCACTCCGATTCCGAGAACCCTGGCGATTACTGTTTTCGGTGAAATGGATGTCTCCGTCATTGATGAGATGCCGGCGGGGCGGAAACAAATCGAGACCTATTGGGTGAAACATGACATGCTGGACCGCATTCTGGCATTCGTCGAAAAAGAATTAAAGCAGGGCAGACAGGCGTATATTATCTGTCCGCTGATCGAAGAATCAGACAAGCTTGATGTGCAAAACGCTATAGATGTATACAATATGCTTTCTGAGGTTTTCCGTGGAAAATGGAACGTCGGCCTTATGCACGGAAAACTGCATTCCGATGAAAAAGATCAGGTGATGAGGGAATTCAGCGCGAATACGTGTCAAATTCTCGTATCAACCACTGTTGTTGAAGTCGGAGTGAATGTCCCGAATGCAACGATTATGGTCATTTACGACGCCGATCGCTTTGGTTTGTCCCAGCTTCACCAGCTGCGCGGCCGTGTAGGCCGCGGCGAGCACCAATCTTACTGCATTCTTATGGCTGATCCGAAATCAGAAACAGGAAAAGAACGGATGAGAATCATGTCGGAAACCAATGACGGCTTTGAACTGTCTGAAAAGGATTTGGAACTGAGAGGCCCGGGAGATTTCTTTGGAAAAAAACAAAGCGGAATGCCTGATTTTAAGGTGGCGGACATGGTTCATGATTACAGAGCGCTTGAAACGGCAAGGCAGGACGCTGCAAATCTGGTGGCTTCGGAAGCGTTCTGGAACGACCCCGAATATGGGGCGCTAAGAGAGCATTTGCTGAAAAGCGGAGTCATGGACGGGGAAAAATTGAGCTGAGGTAAGAAGTTTTTGGTGTTTAGCCAGAAACAATCATTGCATTCCAATCTATGAAATTATATACTACTATTAGTACCTAGTCTTAATTTGCCGGATGGTGTTTAGATATGAGAAGAAATAAGAAAGAACGCCAGGAATTACTTCAGCAGACGATCAAAGCAACCCCATTTATTACAGATGAAGAATTAGCGGGAAAATTCGGAGTAAGCATTCAGACGATTCGTTTGGACCGCTTGGAGCTTTCCATACCGGAGCTAAGAGAAAGAATTAAGAACGTGGCAGAGAAAACGCTTGAAGATGAAGTGAAGTCCCTGTCACTAGACGAAGTCATCGGAGAAATTATTGACCTTGAGCTGGATGATCAGGCGATTTCTATTTTAGAAATAAAACAGGAGCATGTATTCAGCCGGAATCAAATTGCGAGAGGACACCATTTATTTGCTCAGGCGAATTCTTTGGCCGTTGCAATTATAGATGACGAATTGGCGCTGACTGCAAGTGCAGACATCCGCTTTACCAGGCAGGTAAAGCAGGGTGAGCGCGTCGTTGCGAAAGCGAAAGTGACGGCGGTTGAGAAAGATAAAGGAAGAACGGTTGTCGAAGTGAACAGCTATGTTGCAGAGGAAATTGTTTTTTCTGGACATTTTGACATGTACCGTTCAAAACATTCATAAAGGTGGAGCATGCATGAGAATAGCTGTAGATGCAATGGGAGGAGACCACGCTCCCAAAGCTGTTATTGACGGAGTTATGAAGGGTATAGAGTCATTTGATGATCTTCATATTACACTTGTCGGTGACAAGACAACAATAGAATCGTATTTAACAACATCATCAGACCGCATCACGGTGCTGCACGCAGATGAAGTGATTGAGCCTACGGACGAACCGGTCCGCGCCGTGCGGAGAAAAAAGAACTCCTCTATGGTCCTGATGGCGCAGGAAGTTGCAGAAGGCAGAGCTGACGCCTGCATTTCAGCAGGAAATACCGGCGCGCTAATGACAGCCGGCCTGTTTATTGTGGGAAGAATTAAAGGAATTGACCGCCCTGCGCTTGCACCGACACTGCCGACTGTATCAGGCGGCGGATTTCTGCTCCTTGATGTCGGCGCCAATGTAGATGCCAAGCCTGAGCATCTCGTTCAATACGCCATTATGGGTTCTGTTTATTCCCAGCAAGTCCGAGGCGTGACTTCACCGAGAGTCGGACTTTTGAATGTCGGAACAGAAGATAAAAAAGGAAACGAATTGACGAAGCAGACGTTCCAATTATTAAAAGAGGCAAACATCAACTTTATCGGAAACGTGGAAGCACGGGACCTTTTAGACGATGTAGCAGATGTCGTAGTAACGGACGGATTTACCGGGAATGTTACACTCAAAACGCTTGAAGGCTCTGCGATGTCCATTTTTAAAATGATGAAAGAAGCGCTCACGTCAAACTTTACATCTAAGCTTGCGGCCGCTGTGCTGAAGCCGAAGATGAAGGAAATGAAAATGAAAATGGATTATTCCGAATACGGCGGAGCAAGTCTTTTCGGTTTGAAAGCGCCGGTAATCAAGGCACACGGCTCTTCTGATGCCCGTGCGGTTTACCATGCGATCCGCCAAGCCAGAGAGATGGTCAGCCAAAACATGGCTGCGCTCATTCAGGAAGAAGTAAAAGAAGAAAAAACAGATGAATAGTCTGGAGGTTTTTACATCATGAGTAAGATTGCATTTTTATTCCCTGGTCAGGGATCTCAATTTATCGGCATGGGGAAAGAGCTTTATGATCAGGTTCCAGCTGCAAAACGTCTGTTCGATGAAGCGGACGAAACATTGGAAACAAAGCTCAGCTCACTGATTTTTGAAGGTGATGCCAAAGAATTAACCCTTACATACAATGCGCAGCCTGCTTTGCTGACGACTAGCATGGCTGTGCTTGAAAAATTTAAAGAATCAGGCATTACACCTGATTTCACAGCCGGACACAGCCTTGGAGAATATTCTGCACTGGTGGCGGCTGGCGCAATGAGCTTTAAAGACGCTGTTTATACTGTCAGAAAACGCGGTGAGTTCATGAACGAAGCGGTGCCGGCCGGAGAAGGAGCGATGGCTGCCATTCTCGGCATGGATGCCGACGCATTGAAACAAGTAACCGATAAAGTCACTGAGGATGGCCACCTTGTGCAGCTTGCCAACCTCAACTGTCCCGGACAAATCGTTATTTCCGGAACGGCAAAAGGAGTAGAGCTTGCATCTGAACAGGCAAAAGAGAACGGCGCTAAACGTGCGATTCCGCTTGACGTAAGCGGTCCGTTCCATTCTGAACTGATGAAGCCTGCTGCTGATAAGCTGAAGGAAGTCTTGGACTCCTGTGAACTGAAAGACGCAGACGTGCCGGTGATCTCAAATGTTTCTGCAGATGTGATGACAGATAAGGCAGACATTAAAGAGAAACTCATTGAGCAGCTGTACTCCCCGGTTCGTTTTGAGGAAACTGTTAACAAGCTGATCGCAGAGGGTGTTACGACGTTTATTGAAATCGGTCCCGGCAAAGTGCTTTCAGGCCTTGTGAAAAAAGTAAACAGACGCTTAAAAACCATTGCCGTATCAGACCCGGAAACGATTGAACTGGCAATTCAAACGCTTAAGGAGGAGAATGAGAATGCTTAATGAAAAAACAGCTGTTGTCACTGGCGCATCCCGCGGAATCGGTCGTTCAATCGCCCTTGACTTGGCCAAAAACGGTGCAAACGTTGTCGTTAACTACTCAGGCAGCGAAGCGAAAGCAAATGAAGTCGTAGATGAAATCAAATCAATGGGCAGAAAAGCGATTGCTGTCAAAGCCGATGTATCAAATCCTGAAGATGTACAAAACATGATAAAAGAAGCGATTTCTGTTTTCTCTACGATTGACATTCTAGTGAACAACGCCGGAATTACAAAAGACAATCTCATCATGAGAATGAAAGAAGATGAGTGGGATGATGTCATTAACATTAACCTGAAGGGTGTTTTCAACTGCACGAAAGCTGTGACAAGACAGATGATGAAGCAGCGTTCAGGCCGGATTATTAATGTATCGTCTATCGTCGGCGTCAGCGGAAATCCTGGACAAGCCAACTACGTGGCTGCAAAAGCAGGTGTGATCGGCTTAACAAAATCTTCAGCTAAAGAGCTCGCAAGCCGCAACATCACAGTTAATGCGATTGCGCCTGGATTTATCTCAACTGATATGACAGATAAACTTGCTAAAGACGTTCAAGATGAAATGCTGAAACAAATTCCGCTCGCTCGCTTTGGCGATCCCGGCGATGTCAGCAGCGTCGTCACGTTTCTTGCTTCAGAGGGAGCGCGTTACATGACAGGCCAGACGCTTCATATTGACGGCGGAATGGTAATGTAAGTTTTTTCTCGAAAATTTCATCATAGTTACTCTAGTTTTTTAAAAACGAATCCACTATAATACTTGAGGGGAGGTGAATTGCTATGGCAGATACATTAGAGCGTGTAACGAAAATCATCGTAGATCGCCTTGGCGTTGATGAAGCAGACGTCAAACTTGAAGCTTCTTTCAAGGAAGACTTAGGTGCTGATTCCCTGGATGTAGTTGAGCTTGTTATGGAACTTGAAGACGAGTTTGATATGGAGATTTCTGACGAAGATGCTGAAAAGATTGCAACAGTCGGCGACGCTGTGAACTACATACAAAACCAGCAATAAGCTGATGCTAAAAGTCCCGCCGAAACGCGGGGCTTTAGCCCTTTATTCGTGCAGTTATTACAGCATGCCGCTTTTACGCGCGCTGTATCCGGTTTAGTCAGAGAAGCGCGGTGAACCTGATGTGCCTATGGAGGTTACTATGTCAAAACACTCACATTATAAAGATAAGAAAAAGTTCTATAAAAAAATAGAACAATTTAAAGAGTTTCAAGAACGGATCTCGGTTCACTTTCAAAATGAAAAGCTTTTGTATCAAGCATTTACACATTCATCTTATGTGAATGAGCATCGGAAAAAGCCGTATGAAGATAATGAAAGGCTTGAATTTTTAGGTGACGCTGTTTTGGAACTGACGATCTCCAGATTCTTATTTGCCAAGTATCCGGCTATGAGTGAAGGAGATTTGACGAAATTGAGAGCCGCGATTGTATGCGAACCGTCTCTCGTTTCATTGGCTCACGAACTGTCATTCGGCGATCTTGTCCTATTAGGGAAAGGCGAGGAAATGACGGGCGGCAGAAAACGCCCTGCACTTTTGGCGGATGTCTTCGAAGCATTTATCGGAGCCTTGTATCTTGACCAGGGATTAGAGCCGGTCGAAAGTTTCTTAAAAGTCTATGTGTTCCCTAAAATAAACGATGGTGCTTTTTCTCATGTGATGGATTTTAAAAGCCAGCTGCAGGAATACGTGCAGCGGGACGGCAAGGGCTCGCTGGAGTATAAAATATCCAACGAAAAAGGACCTGCCCATAACCGTGAATTCGAAGCCATCGTATCTCTAAAAGGTGAACCACTCGGAGTCGGAAACGGCCGTTCAAAGAAAGAAGCCGAACAGCACGCTGCTCAGGAAGCTCTAGCTAAATTGCAAAAACACCATACGAAACAATAAAATCCCCCTAAGTTATAAGGGGGATTTCAGTATGTTTGCCGTCTTATTTCATCCATGTTTATGATAAAATTGAAATACTTATTACATAAGGAGGATCGCTATGTTCCTCAAACGTTTAGACGTTATAGGATTTAAATCATTTGCAGAACGGATTTCCGTTGATTTTGTAAAAGGCGTCACTGCGGTTGTCGGCCCGAACGGAAGCGGAAAAAGCAATATCACAGACGCTATTCGCTGGGTTCTTGGAGAACAATCAGCACGTTCCCTTCGCGGCGGGAAAATGGAAGATATTATTTTTGCCGGCAGTGATTCGAGAAAACGGTTAAATCTTGCCGAAGTTACACTTACGCTTGATAATGACGATCATTTTTTGCCGATTGACTTCCATGAGGTCAGTGTCACAAGACGTGTGTACAGATCTGGCGAGAGTGAATTTTTAATTAACAATCAGCCGTGCCGCTTAAAAGATATTATTGATTTATTTATGGACTCAGGACTTGGAAAAGAAGCATTTTCGATTATCAGCCAAGGGAAAGTGGAAGAAATCCTGAGCAGCAAAGCGGAGGATCGCCGCAGTATCTTTGAAGAAGCAGCAGGGGTGCTCAAATACAAAACGAGAAAGAAAAAAGCAGAAAACAAGCTGTTTGAAACCCAGGATAATTTAAACCGGGTAGAAGATATATTACATGAGCTGGAAGGCCAGGTTGAACCTCTTAAAATACAGGCCTCAATCGCGAAAGACTACCTGGAGAAAAAGAAAGAGCTTGAGCACGTTGAAATTGCGCTGACCGCTTACGATATTGAAGAGCTGCACGCCAAATGGTCAAGCCTTCAGGAGAAAGTGCAAGCCGCTAAGGAAGAAGAGCTTGCTGAATCGTCTGCTATTTCAGCAAAAGAAGCGAAAATTGAAGATGCTCGAGACAAAATTCAAGCCCTCGATGAATCAGTGGACGAGCTCCAGCAAGTCTTACTTGTGACAAGTGAGGAGCTTGAAAAGCTGGAAGGGCGCAAAGAAGTACTGAAAGAACGCAAAAAAAACGCTGTGCAAAACCGAGAGCAGCTTGAAGAAGCCATCGTACAGTTTCAGCAAAAAGAAGCTGTGCTGAAAGAAGATCTTGCGAAGCAGGAAGCTGTTTTCGAAACGCTTCAGACAGAAGTGAAAGATTTAAAAGCACAGGTGAAGGAAAAGCAGCAGGCTCTCAGTCTTCATAATGAAAATGTCGAAGAGAAAATTGAACAGCTGAAAAGCGATTACTTTGAGCTGTTAAACAGCCAGGCGTCGATTCGCAATGAGCTCCAGCTGCTTGATGACCAGATGTCCCAATCAGCCGTTACCCAGCAGAGGCTAGCTGATAATAATGAAAAGCATCTGCAGGAACGGCGCGATATTTCCGCCCAAAAAGCTGCATGTGAAACCGAGTTTGCGCGCATAGAGCAGGAGATTCACAGCCAAGTCGGCGCGTATCGTGAAATGCAGGTCAAATACGAGCAGAAAAAGCGTCAATATGAGAAAAATGAATCTGCTCTTTACCAAGCATACCAATACGTCCAGCAGGCGAGATCGAAAAAAGACATGCTTGAGACGATGCAGGGAGATTTCTCCGGCTTTTATCAAGGTGTTAAAGAGGTGCTGAAAGCGAAAGAGCGGCTTGGCGGTATTCGCGGGGCAGTCCTTGAGCTGATTTCAACAGAACAAAAGTATGAAACGGCCATTGAAATCGCACTCGGAGCTTCAGCACAGCATGTCGTGACCGATGATGAACAGTCCGCACGTAAAGCGATTCAATATTTGAAACAAAATTCGTTCGGCCGGGCGACATTTCTGCCGCTTTCTGTCATCAAAGACCGTCAGCTTCAAAGCAGGGACGCGGCAACTGCGGAGCAGCACCCGTCATTTCTCGGGGTTGCCAGTGATCTTGTCACATTTGATCCCGCGTATCGCCGTATCATTCAAAACCTGCTTGGCACCGTTCTGATTACAGAGCATTTAAAAGGCGCAAATGAGCTTGCGAAGCTGCTTGGACACCGTTACCGCATTGTTACTCTCGAGGGCGATGTCGTGAATCCTGGAGGTTCAATGACGGGGGGCGCCGTTAAAAAGAAAAACAACTCCCTGCTAGGAAGAAGCCGGGAACTAGAGGATGTCACCCAGCGGCTCGCTGAGATGGAAGAAAAAACAGCGCAGCTTGAACAAGAGGTCAAAACCCTTAAGCAATCCATTCAGGAGATGGAGAAAAAGCTGGCTGAATTAAGAGAGGCCGGGGAAGGCTTAAGAGTAAAGCAGCAGGATGTGAAAGGCCAGCTGTATGAGCTTCAAGTCGCTGAGAAGAATATCAATACTCACTTAGAGCTCTATGATCAGGAAAAATCAGCTCTGTCAGAAAGCGATCAAGAGAAGAAAGCGCGCAAACGCGAGCTGGAAGAAAAGCTTTCTTCCGTATCCGAAAAGATGAAACAGCTTGAAGAGGATATTGATAGACTGACAAAACAAAAACAGACACAGTCCTCTACAAAAGAGTCTCTCTCCAATGAGCTGACTGAGCTGAAGATCGCAGCAGCGAAAAAAGAGCAAGCATGTAAGAGCGAAGAGGACAACCTCGCTAGATTAAAGAAAGAGCTCCAAGAAACAGAGCTTGCTTTAAAAGAGACGAAAGAGGACCTAAGCTTCTTAACGTCAGAAATGTCATCAAGCACAAGCGGCGAAGAAAAACTGGAAGAGGCCGCGAAACATAAATTGAATGACAAAACAAAAACAATTGAATTGATTGCGTTAAGGCGTGACCAGAGGATCAAACTTCAGCAGGGGCTTGATACGTATGAGCGCGAGCTGAAAGAAATGAAGCGCCTGTATAAACAAAAAACAACGCTCTTAAAAGACGAAGAAGTAAAACTAGGCCGAATGGAAGTCGAGCTTGATAATTTGCTGCAATACTTGCGGGAAGAATACAGCTTGTCCTTTGAGGGAGCTAAAGAGAAATACCAGCTTGAAACAGATCCTGAGGAAGCACGAAAGCGCGTGAAGCTGATTAAACTCGCAATAGAAGAGCTTGGAACGGTAAACCTCGGAAGCATAGATGAGTTTGAGAGGGTTAACGAACGCTATCAATTCTTGTCAGAGCAAAAAGAAGATTTAACAGAAGCAAAAAATACCCTGTTCCAAGTGATTGAGGAAATGGACGAAGAGATGACGAAACGCTTTAACGACACATTCGTCCAAATCCGCTCTCACTTTGATCAAGTCTTCCGCTCCTTATTCGGAGGAGGACGAGCGGAATTAAGGCTTACCGATCCGAATGATCTGCTGCATTCCGGGGTAGAAATTATCGCGCAGCCGCCGGGAAAAAAACTGCAAAACTTAAACCTTTTGTCTGGCGGAGAGCGTGCGCTTACTGCTATTGCGCTCTTATTCTCAATTTTAAAGGTGCGCCCTGTACCGTTTTGTGTTCTAGACGAGGTAGAAGCCGCGCTTGACGAAGCAAATGTGTTCCGGTTTGCGCAGTATTTGAAAAAATACAGTGCCGATACCCAGTTTATTGTGATTACCCACAGAAAAGGCACTATGGAGGAAGCCGATGTGCTTTACGGCGTGACAATGCCGGAATCAGGTGTTTCTAAGGTCATCTCAGTGAAGCTGGAAGAGACAAAAGAATTCGTTCAGTAACGAGGAAAGAGGTTATAAGATGAGTTTTTTTAAAAAATTAAAAGAGAAAATCACAAAGCAGACAGATTCCGTATCTGAAAAGTTTAAGGACGGCCTTGAAAAAACGAGAAACTCCTTTCAAAACAAAGTGAATGATCTCGTGTCCCGTTACCGTAAAATTGATGAGGACTTCTTCGAAGAGCTTGAAGAGGTCCTGATCAGTGCTGATGTCGGTTTTACAACGGTTATGGAGCTGATAGACGAGCTCAAAAAAGAAGTGAAACGCAGAAATATTCAAGATCCGCAGGAAGTGCAGTCTGTTATTTCTGAGAAGCTGGTGGAGATTTATAACAGCGGAGACGAACAAATTTCTGAGCTGAACATTCAGGAAGGGCGTTTAAATGTCATTCTCCTAGTCGGCGTAAATGGAGTCGGCAAAACGACAACGATCGGAAAGCTTGCTCATAAACTAAAGCAAGAAGGGAAATCTGTTGTACTCGCTGCCGGAGACACTTTCAGAGCAGGAGCGATTGAACAGCTTGAAGTATGGGGAGAACGTACGGGTGTGCCTGTCATTAAGCAGGCGGCCGGCAGCGATCCTGCGGCTGTCATCTATGATGCTGTTCACGCTGCCAAAGCGAGAGAAGCCGATGTATTGATTTGTGATACGGCAGGGCGTCTTCAAAATAAGGTAAACCTGATGAAGGAGCTCGAAAAGGTGAAGCGCGTTATCGAGAGAGAAGTGCCCGAAGCGCCTCATGAGGTGCTGCTCGCCCTTGATGCCACGACTGGACAAAACGCAATGGCACAGGCGAAGGAGTTCTCTAAAGCAACAAACGTTACAGGAATTGCTTTAACAAAGCTTGACGGCACTGCAAAAGGCGGCATTGTCCTTGCGATTCGCAACGAGCTTCATATTCCGGTTAAATTAGTCGGCTTAGGAGAAAAAGTTGATGATCTTCAGGAGTTTGACGCTGAATCTTACGTATACGGGCTCTTTTCAGATTTAGTGGAAAAAGCGGAGGATTAAAAAGACAAACAGCCCCCAAAAGCATTGGGGGCTGTTTTGTTATCGTCTCACTTGATAGGCGAAATGATAAAGGCTGTTATCAGTGGATAGCAATCTCGCATCACCTGAATAAACCCTGAATGGAATAATGTCATAGTAATGAACGGAAACAGATGTGTAATACGTGTAGTATCCAGCAGCAGGTCCTAAATACATTGGAACGTTAAACTTTCCGTTTTCATCAGTTGTTCCCGCAGCTGTCTGTGTTGTATTCCCGACTTTTGTATCTGCTTCGAAGCTGACTGGTGTGTTTGGCACTGGCGCTCCATTTTCGTCGAGCAATGTACCGCTTATCGTAATATTGTACTTGACTCGCCAAAATTGGCCCTGTCCGTAATTGATTTTGCCGTACACGCCTCCGTCCGTGCTAATATTTGAGATGGAGGCCCTATAAGTGGCTCCGGCCGCAGCTGCTTGCTGGGCTGGAAAAATAAATGGTAAAACGGCAGCCAAGCATAACATAACCAACAAACCGATTTTTTTCATGAGAATCCTCCTTTAAAGTGGGTTTCATATACAATATCGGAATAAATTAGAATATGTTTAGTTAATATTGGAAAAAGTGATCATTGCTTTGACAAGATAAAAACTTGACACTCACATTAAAACCATGTAAACTAAGTTATCGTAAAGGGATTTGACTTAACAAAGGGGAGAGCTCATATGTCGCTCGAAAAGACAACGAGAATGAATTATCTGTTTGATTTTTATCAGTCGTTGTTGACGTCTAAACAGAAGAGCTATATGTCGCTTTATTATTTGGACGATTTCTCCCTTGGCGAAATAGCCGAAGAGTATGAGGTTTCAAGACAAGCTGTTTATGATAACATCAAACGAACAGAAGCGATGCTTGAACAATATGAAGAAAAGCTGCTCCTTTTGAAAAAGTTTCAGGAGCGTAAAGAGATGTTTAATAAGCTGAAGGAGCTTGCTTCCGGTACTAAAGAAGAGGAAGAAATTACAGCTCTGATTGAAGCGCTTGAGAAATTAGATTAGGAGGCGGCAAACTATGGCATTTGAAGGATTAGCCGACCGACTGCAGCAGACGATTTCTAAAATCCGCGGAAAAGGGAAAGTCAGCGAACAAGATGTAAAAGAAATGATGCGTGAAGTTCGTCTTGCGCTGCTTGAGGCTGACGTTAACTTTAAAGTAGTAAAGGATTTTGTGAAAAAAGTAAGTGAACGGGCTGTAGGCCAAGACGTCATGAAAAGCCTGACGCCCGGCCAGCAGGTCATTAAAGTCGTTAAAGAGGAACTGACAGAGCTGATGGGCGGCGAAGAAAGCAAAATTGCCGTCGCAAAGCGGCCGCCGACTGTTATTATGATGGTTGGTCTCCAGGGTGCCGGTAAAACGACAACGAGCGGTAAGCTTGCAAATCTGCTGCGCAAAAAGCATAATCGCAAACCGATGCTGGTTGCTGCCGATATTTACCGTCCTGCTGCAATCAAGCAGCTGGAAACGCTAGGCAAGCAGCTCGACATGCCTGTTTTTTCCCTTGGCGATCAGGTCAGCCCTGTAGAAATAGCCAAGCAGGCTATCGAAAAAGCCAAGGAAGAACACTATGATTATGTTATTTTGGATACAGCAGGCCGTTTGCATATCGACCATGAGCTTATGGATGAACTGACCCAAGTG
This sequence comes from Bacillus sp. 7705b, assembly GCF_002289525.1. Lineage (NCBI taxonomy): Bacteria > Bacillati > Bacillota > Bacilli > Caryophanales > Bacillaceae > Bacillus > Bacillus sp. 7705b. The sequence continues at coordinate 99,058 of NZ_NSDH01000026.1, forward strand.
AAAGAAATCGCGAATCCGGAAGAAATTTTTCTGGTTGTCGATTCAATGACCGGGCAGGATGCCGTGAATGTAGCCAAAAGCTTTAACGAACAGCTCGGTTTAACCGGTGTTGTGTTAACGAAGCTTGATGGAGACACGCGCGGGGGTGCTGCACTTTCCATTCGTGCGGTGACAAACACGCCGATTAAATTCGCCGGTTTAGGCGAAAAACTTGATGCATTAGAAGCATTCCATCCTGAACGCATGGCATCAAGGATTCTCGGCATGGGTGACGTGTTAACATTGATTGAAAAAGCTCAGGCAACTGTCGATGAAGACAAGGCCAAAGAGCTGGAACAAAAAATGAGAACAATGAGCTTCACATTGGATGATTTTCTGGAGCAGCTCGGACAGGTCAGAAACATGGGGCCTCTGGATGAGCTTCTGCAAATGATGCCGGGTGCAGGTAAGATGAAAGGCTTGAAAAATATTCAAGTTGATGAAAAGCAGCTGAATCATGTGGAAGCGATCATTAAATCGATGACTGTTCTTGAAAAAGAACAGCCGGATATCATTAATGCCAGCCGGCGCAAGCGGATTGCGAAAGGAAGCGGGACGTCCGTACAGGAAGTCAACCGTCTGCTTAAGCAGTTTGACGAAATGAAAAAAATGATGAAGCAGATGACAAACATGTCAAAAGGAAAGAAAAAAGGATTTAAGTTACCTTTTATGTAATCGGTTATACATGATAAAACC